>NZ_DATGFH010000001.1:0-24486 GCF_035309285.1 Bradyrhizobium sp.
AGCGCCCGGCATTCCCTGCGCCCTCTTATTCTCGGGGGTGTTTGCTTGAACAACTCGGGCGCGATCCGTGCCGCGGGAACGTGAAGGCGTGGCAAAAATCTTGTCGTGGCCCACGACGTTCCCCGGATGCTGCGCAGCGCGCCGCACTGCGGCGTGGTGCGCTGCTGATCCGGGGTCCAGAGGGTGGGTCCGGGGTCTGCGGAGCAACGTTGCACGCTGCGCCGCGCCCGGGACACCAGAGCAAATCGTCTCGCTGCGCGGAATATTTCACCGCTTGCCAAGGCCGTGCCGAAAGGCGAAGAAATCTGCCGGGAGCAAACAGCGCCAGCGGAGAACGATTTGAGCATCAAGGGCAAGGCCTATATTGCCGGGATTTTTGAGCATCCGACCCGGCATGCCCCGGATAAATCCACGGCCCAGCTTCATGCCGAGGTCGCCAAGGGCGCTTTGGAGGATGCGGGCCTGACCAAAGCCGATATCGATGGCTATTTCTGTGCCGGCGACGCTCCGGGCGGGGTGATGGCGATGGCCGATTACCTCGGTCTCAAGGTCCGTCACTTCGATTCTACCGACACCGGCGGCTGTTCTTACCTGGTCCATCTCGGCCACGCCGCCGAAGCGATCGCCGCTGGCAAATGTTCGATTGCGCTGATCACGCTCGCCGGCAAGCCGCGCACCGGCCCGATGCCGCCGCGCGCCAGCGGCGCGGAGGCCGATTTCGAGGCCGCCTATGGTGCCACCACCCACAACGTTTACGGCATGTGCGCCATGCGTCACATGCATGAGTTCGGCACCACCAGCGAGCAGCTGGCCTGGATCAAGGTCGCGGCTTCCCACCACGCGCAGCATAATCCGCACGCAATGCTCAAGGACGTCGTCACCGTCGAGGACGTGCTCAACTCCCCGATGATTTCCGATCCGCTGCACCGGCTGGATTGCTGCGTCGTCACCGATGGCGGCGGTGCGCTGATCGTGACGTCCGAGGCGATTGCACGCAGCCTGAAGAAACCGCTGGTGCGTATGATCGGGCACGGCGAGGCGCTGAAGGGACCGCGCGGCGGCAAGGATCTCGATCTGACCTATTCGGCCGGCGTGTGGTCAGGTCCTCGCGCGTTTGAGGAGGCCGGCGTGACGCCTGGGGATATCAAATATGCTTCGATCTACGATAGTTTTACCATCACGGTATTGATGCAGCTTGAAGACCTCGGCTTTTGCAGGAAAGGCGAGGGCGGCAAGTTCGTCGCCGACGGCAATTTGATTTCCGGCGTCGGCAAATTGCCGTTCAATACCGACGGCGGTGGCCTCTGCAGCAATCATCCCGTCAATCGCGGTGGCATGACCAAGATCATCGAAGCGGTGCGGCAACTACGCGGACAGGCGCACCCCAAGGTGCAGGTACCGAACTGCGACCTCGCCATCGCCCATGGCACCGGTGGCCTGCTCGGCATCCGCCACGCCGCCTCAACCTGCATCCTGGAGCGTGTGTGATGGATAGCGCCGTAAAATACCCGACGCCGCAAGGCAATCCCGAAACCGCGCATTTCTGGGAGCAGACCGTCGAAGGCAAGCTCATGATCAAGCGCTGCACCGCTTGCGGCGAAGCGCATTATTTCCCGCGAACGATTTGTCCCTTCTGTTTCTCCGACAAGACGGTGTGGGAGGAAAGTTCGGGCGAGGCCACGATTTACACCTTCAGCCTGATGCGGAAATCGGCGAGCGGACCCTATGTGATTGCCTATGTCACGCTGAAGGAAGGTCCATCGCTGCAGACCAACATCGTCGATTGCGATTTCGCCAAGCTCAAAATCGGCCAGAAGGTCAAGGTCGTGTTCAAGCCGACCGACGGCGCACCGCTGCCGTTCTTCACGCTTGCTTAGTACCCTCTCCCCTTGTGGGAGAGGGTGGCAGCCGAAGGCTGCCGGGTGAGGGGTTTCTCTCCGCGAAGAGAGATGTGCGTGGCGCCAACCCCTCACCCCAATGAGATTGTTGCAGGCGCCGGCGTAGCCCTCTCCCACAAGGGGAGAGGGCGCATCAACGAGCGCCGCAACGAGGATTCGGGAGGACGTCCGCAAATGCCGATCAACTACGAACAACTGATGGCGCTGAAAAATCTCGGCCAGAAATATGCGTATGGCGATCGCGAGGTGATGCTCTACGCCTATGGTATCGGCATGGGTGCCGATCCCATGGACGAGAAGGAACTGGCCTTCGTCAACGAGGCCGCCGCCGACCCGCGGCCCTTGAAGGTGGTGCCGACCTTCGCGTCCGTCGCGGCCTGGGGCGCCGGACCCGGCGAAATGAACCTCAACCGCGTCATGGTAGTCGATGGCGAGCGCGACATCACCTTCCACAAACCGTTTCCCACGGCCTCGCACCTGATCGCCGACTCCTCGGTGCTCGCGGTCTATGACAAGGGCAAGGACAAGGGCGCGGTGATCCGGCATCAGACCGTGCTGAAGAACGAGAAGGGTGAGCCGCTGGCGACCCTCGTCGCTTCGCGCTTTGCCCGTGGCGACGGCGGCTTTGGCGGCCCCTCTGAAGGCCAGCCCGAGCCGCACCAGATGCCGAACCGTGCGCCCGATCGCACCATCGATATTGTGACGCGGCCGGACCAGGCGTTGGTCTACCGCCTCTGCGGCGACCGCAACCCGCTGCATTCCGATCCTGGCTTTGCGAAAAAGGCCGGCTTCCCCAGGCCGATCCTGCACGGCATGTGCACCTATGGCATCACCTGCCGCGGCGTGCTGCAAACCTATGCCGATTTCGACCCGGCCGCCTTTCGCCAGCATGCGGCGCGGTTCTCCTCGCCGGTCTTTCCCGGCGACACCGTGACCATGGAGATGTGGAAGGACGGCAACGTGATTTCATTCGAAGCCAAGGTGAAGGCCCGCAACGTCACCGTGATCAAGAGCGGGAAGACGGTGTTGGGCTAGTTTCGCTGGTCATTCCGGGGCGGTGCGTAAGCACCGAACCCGGAAGCTCGAGATTCCGGGTCCGGTCCGTCGGACCGTCCCGGAATGACAACAATGGGATCCGGAGGAAGAAACAATGGGATTGCTCGACAAGAAGGTCGCCATCATCACAGGCGCGGGCGGCGGCCTCGGTGAGGCCTACGCAAAGCTGTTCGCGCGCGAGGGTGCGGCGGTCGTGGTCAACGATCTCGGCGGCCCGCGCGACGGCTCCGGTGCCGACAAGTCGATGGCGGAGAAGGTGGTGGAGGCGATCAAGGCCGAAGGCGGCCGGGCAGTCGCCAACGGCTCCGACATTTCCACCGTCGCCGGCGGCGAAGCCGTGTTCAACGACGCCATCAAACATTTCGGCCGCGCCGATATCCTCGTCAACAATGCCGGCATCCTCCTGGACGAGACTTTTGCCAAGGCCAAGGAAGCCAACTGGGACAAGGTCATCCGGGTGCATCTGAAAGGCACCTTCTGCGCGACGCTTCCGGTGTTCAAATGGATGCGCGAGAATGGCGGCGGCGTCATTGTCAACACGTCTTCGACCTCGGGCCTGATCGGCAATTTCGGCCAGACCAATTACGGCGCCGCCAAAGGCGGCATCTGGGGCTTATCGAATGTGCTCGCGATCGAAGGCCGCAAATACAACATCCGGATCTGGACGCTGGCGCCGGGTGCGCTGACCCGCATGACCGCAGACCTGCCGCGCTATAAGGAGAACCCCGGCGCCGCTCTGGGCCCGGACGGGATCGCGCCGGCCGTGCTATACATGGTCTCCGAGTTGTCGGGCGACCAGACCGGCAAGGTGCTCGGCGTCTCCGGCCCACGCGGCATCCGCGAGATGAAGATGATGGAAATGGAGGGCTGGACACCGCCATTCACGGGCTGGAAGGCCGAGGATATCGTCACCCACGCCAAGGACATCTTCTTCTCCGAGGATGAGCTGAAGAAGTCGGCGCGGCGATTTAAATGATTTGTCGTTCCGGGGCGCGCGCAGCGCGAACCCGGAACCTCGAGATTCCGGGTTCGCCCTGACAGGCGCCCCGGAATGACCAAGGAAGAGGCACGAATGACAAGACTCACCGCCAAAGCCGCAGGCACCTTTGCGATCGCGCCGACGCCGTTCCATGACGATGGCCGCATCGACGAGCGCTCGATCGACCGCCTGGCCGATTTCTACACGGAGGTCGGCTGCGAAGGCGTCACGGTGCTCGGCATTTTGGGCGAAGCGCCGAAGCTCGATGCCGCCGAGGCCGAGCAGGTCGCGATCCGTTTCGTCAAGCGCGCGAAGAACCTGCAGGTCATCGTCGGTGTCTCGGCGCCGGGCTTCGCCTCGATGCGCTCGCTCGCAAAGGCCACGATGGATGCGGGGGCAGCCGGCGTGATGATCGCGCCGCCGCCGAACCTGCGCACTGACGACCAGATCATCGGCTATTTCAAGCAGGCGCAGGATGCGATCGGCGACGACATTCCCTGGGTGCTGCAGGATTATCCGTTGACCCTGTCGGTCGTGTTCACGCCGGCGGTGATCCGCAAGATCGTCATGGACAGCCCGTCCTGCGTGATGCTCAAGCATGAGGACTGGCCGGGGCTGGAGAAGATTTCGACGCTGCGCGGTTACCAGAAGGACGGCTCGCTGCGGCCGCTCTCGATCCTCTGCGGCAACGGCGGGCTGTTCCTCGATTTCGAGATGGAGCGGGGCGCCGACGGCGCCATGACCGGTTACGCCTTCCCTGAGCTCCTGATCGATGTGGTGCGGCTGTCGAAGGAGGGCAAGCGCGAAGCCGCGCATGACCTGTTCGACGCCCATCTGCCGTTGATCCGCTACGAGCAGCAGCCTGGCGCGGGCCTTGCCGTGCGCAAATATGTGCTGCAGAAGCGCGGCATCATCGCCTCCAGCACGCAGCGCAAGCCCGGCGCCACAATGACCGCAGCCGCAAAGGCCGAAGTCGACTATCTGCTCTCGCGCGTGGCGCGGGTCGACCGCCGCGCCAATCTGCAGCCGCAGTCGAGCGCGGCAGGCTAGTCGATGGCCGAAGTCGTCACTCCGCGTGCGGCCTCCACCGTGCTTTTGCTCCGTGACAGCAAGGCTGCGCGCGAAATCGAGGTCTTCATGATGGTGCGCCATTATGAGATCGACTTCAATTCGGGTGCGCTGGTGTTTCCCGGCGGCAGCGTCGACAAGAGCGACAAGGAGATCATCGCGCGGCCGGAGCTTTATAGCGGCGGCGAAGGGCTCGATGCCGCGGCACTGAGCTTTCGCATTGCCGCCATCCGCGAGACCTTTGAGGAAAGCGGCATCCTCCTGGCGCGGCTGAAGGGCACGAAGGCGCTCGTGGATGCGCAGCACGCGAGCGAGATCGAGGCCTCGCATCGCGCCGACCTCAACGATCGCAAGATCACGTTTCTGGACGTGCTGACTGGCAACGGTCTCTCGCTCGCGCTCGACGAGCTCGTGCCGTATGCGCACTGGATCACGCCGGAAGGCATGCCCAAGCGCTTCGATACCTGGTTCTTCCTTGCCGCCGCGCCGCCCGACCAGCTCGGCGCCCATGATGGCCGCGAATCAACCGACTCGATCTGGGTGTCTCCGCGCGAGGCGCTGGACGGAGGCAAGACCGGCCGCTTCAAGCTGCCGTTCCCGACCACGCGCAATCTGATCAGGCTCGGTAAGCACGGGAAGGTCGGCGACGCGCTCGCGGATTCGAGGGGCAGGGACATCGTCACGGTGATGCCGGTCATGACAAGGCTCAATGGCGGCCGCCAGCTCCGGATTCCGAAAGAAGCCGGTTACGATGGCGAACTGTTCGAGGTCGGCGCGGGGGGCTGAGGAGGTCGTCATATCGGCGGCCGAATGATCTTTCGGACCGGCCGCGGCGACGGATTGCCAGCCACGGTCCGGCCGGAAAGGACTGGCAGCTTTGGTTAACGAGGAAGTGGCGGCGGCCCGCCGCTGTTCCCCCTTGAACGGAATAATTTGTATATAGTGCGGCCCTGGAGGCCCGAGCTCAATCATCATGCCAGCAGCTCTTGCGGCGATTTTTCAGCGTGTCCGATCATTCTCGCTCTCGATCGGCCAATTGACCTTTGGCAGCTTCTTGCTGCTGCTTGCGGTCATCACCGCCACCAGCATGGCGAGCGTCATCGCCATCCGCCACATCGATTCGACTTTTGCCGAGCTGCAGCGGCTGCAGGATGTCGGCGACCTCGCCGAAGACATCGACCGCAGCATGAACGAGCTCAGGCTCGCCGCGCGGGACTTCGTCACCGATCCCTCGGCGCGCCCTGAACGGGTCGCGGAAGCCGCGTCGCAATTGACCGCCCTTCTGAAAAAGACCCGGCTGGAGCTCCTGCCCGAGCAACAGGACATGATTGACGGGGTGAGCCAACGTCTTGCGAACTACCGGGATGGCATCGAGCGCGTCACCGGCCTGATCGCGCGCCGCTCCAAGCTCCTGAAAGCGCTTCCGCCGGCCCGGGCCAAGTTCGAAACGGCGATGGCAGCCGTCCCCGATCGTACCATCGCCCGAACGGTCTTCCGCGCGCAAAACGAGATTTCGCAGTCGCTGTTGGCGCGCGATCCCGCCGCCGCAGTGCAAGCGGCCGAGCGCATGCGGGCGCTTGCCATCGATGATCCCTCGCTTCGCGAGGCGACCACCTCCTATGCCGATGCCGTCATCGCGGTCGCCGGCACGGAAGGCGAGATTGCAAAGCTCGACAAGGAGGTGCTGGGCACCGAAGGCCGCCTGATCGGACGGGTGACCGAATTGCTGCGCGAGCTCAGCGCGCGTCGCGGACGGGTGCTGTCGCACGATTTTGCCCGGACATTGGCCGAAACCAAGTGGCAGAGCATCGTGCTCGGCACGATCGGCGTGCTGATCGGCATCTTCGCCGCGATCTTCGTGGTGCGGCGCACTGTGCGCCCGCTGTCCGATATCGCCAAATCGATCCGGGCGCTTGCTGCCGGCAACAAGGACGCCTCGATCCCCGACACCGACGTGCAAAACGAGATCGGCGACATCGCGCGCGCCGCCGAGGTTTTCCGCCGCACGTTGGTGGAGGCCGACAGCGCGCGCGAGGCGGCGGTGCGCGCGCTCGGCGAGCAGCGGCTCGCGGAAGAAAGTTATCGCAAGCTGTTTGAGGCCTCCATCGAGGGAATCTATGTCACGACGCCGGCCGGCGAATTGCTCAACGCCAATCCGGCGCTGGCGCGGATCATGGGCTACGATACGCCGGAGCAGCTCATCAGCAGCGCCTCCAGCGACGTCGCGCACAATGTCTATGTGCATGCGTCCGCACGCGAGGAATTCCAGCGCCTGATGGAACGCGACGGCATGGTCCGCGACTTCGAATATCAGGTGCGTCAGCGCAACGGCAATATCCTCTGGCTTTCCGACAGCGCGACGGTCGTGCGCGACGACAAGGGCAATGTCACGCGTTACGAGGGCACGGTGCGCGACATCACCGACCAGAAGCGCGCGGAGGACGCGATCGCCGAAGGCCGCAGGCTCCTGCAGCAGGTCATCGACACCGTGCCCGCGGTGATCAACGTCAAGGACCGCGACCTCCATTACGTGCTGATGAACCGCTACATGGCCGGAATCTTCGGGATTGATCCTTCGGAGGCGATCGGACGGACCACGACCGACCTGATGTCGCGTTATGGCTCCGAGAAGACCGACGACAACGACCAGCGCGTGCTGAAGGTGAAGGCGGAGCTCGGCTTCTATGAAGAGGAATATCTCGATGCCACCGGCCATTTGCGGCAATGGCTGGTCAACAAGCTGCCATTGCTCAATGCCGACGGCGAAATCGAGAATATCGTCACTGTTGCGCTCGATATCGGCGAGCGCAAGCGCAGCGAGCAGGAGATGCGCAAGGCGCGCGATTCCGCCGAGACGGCGTTGCGCAATCTGCGCGAGACCCAGGCTTCCCTGATCGAGGCCGAGAAGCTCGCCGCGCTCGGCCGGCTCGTCGCCGGCGTCGCGCATGAGGTCAACAACCCGGTCGGAATCAGTCTGACAGTGGCTTCGGCGCTGGAGCGGAAAACCGCGAACTTTGTGGCCGAAGTCCAGCGCGGCGACTTGCGCCGCTCGAGCCTCAACGACTTCCTTGCGACCAGCCGCGATGCGTCCTCGCAACTCGTCGCCAACCTCAACCGCGCCGCGGAGTTGATCCAGTCGTTCAAGCAGGTCGCGGCCGATCGCAACTATTCCGACCAGCGCACCTTCGATCTCGCCGACCTGACCGAGCAGGTGGTGATGTCTCTGAGACCGGGCCTGCGCAAGCACGATCTGACGCTCAACGTCGAGTGCCAGCCCAATCTCGCGATGAACAGCTATCCCGGTCCTTATGGGCAGGTGCTGACCAATCTGTTTCTCAATTCGGTGGCGCACGCCTTCCCGGACGGGCAGCCTGGCACGATCGAGATTCAGGCGCGCGCATCCGGCAAGGACAACGTCGAGATCATCTTCTCCGACAATGGTTGCGGCATGTCGCTTGACGTCCGCCGCCGCGCCTTTGATCCGTTCTTCACCACGCGGCGCGACCAGGGCGGCACAGGGCTCGGCCTGCATATCGTCTACAGCATCGTGACCAACCGCCTCGGCGGCCGGCTCGATCTCGATTCCGAGCCGGGGAGCGGCACGCGAATCCAGATGATCCTGCCACGCATCGCGCCGATGGAGCTGGCTGCGGAATGAGGGGCGTGGTGCTGTCCCAAGATGCAACAATGTGAACCTGTTCACATCAACTGGCCGCCGATCAAGCTATTCATGCTTGGGGGCATGGTGGTGTGCGATATGGAAAGCAAGTTGGACATCGTGACAATCGTCAGCGCGGTCTGTGTCGCAGCCTATGCGGCACTCGCGATCAGGTACGTGGCACGCTACAATCTGGGATTCTCGTTCCAGGAGATTCGCAGTGCCGCGATGGCCGCCGCAGCCGTCATAGCGGCGTTTATCGCCATCGGCTTCCTCGGCAGGAAGACTGGCCGGAGCGGACAGCGGAGTGACCTGAGCTAATCGATATCCGCAAGCCGAAGCAGCGTGCCGCTGAAGATCTGGCTCGCTTTGCCGACCAGCGCGGTGCCGTTGATGGTCCCGCGCGTGTCGGTGAAGGTACCGGACACGCCGATGCCGACGGGAGCGGCGCCGCCGAACAACGGATTGTCGTTCTCGCGGGGCGTGGTGTGGCGCTGGACCAGCACCTCGCCCTTGAAGGTGTCGCCCTTCACCGTATAGATGCCGGTATAGTACAGATAGGCGTCGCCGCCCACTATCTTGCCGTCGCGAAAAACGATCACGCCGCTGCCCTTGCCGACGCGCCCGTCCTGCAAGCTCACGTGAATCGAATACAGCCCGTTTTTCATGGCGTCCCGCTGCCGGCCGCGGTCGCCCAACGCCAGCCGGTTGCCTTTTATGCCAAACAGCGCCTGTCAGTGCAACGCGATAGACTGGCACTCAGGCCAAGGGCCGGCGCCACCGTCAGGCGTATTTCTTGTCGCGCTCGAGCAGCTCGATCGAAATCCCTTGCGGGCCGCGGATGAAGCAGATGCGGACGCCGGGCCGGATTGTGGTCGGCTCGCGCGTGAACTCGACACCCTTGGCCTTGATCTCGGCGGCGACCGCGTCGATGTCCTTCACCGTCAGCCCGAAATGATCGAGCCCCTGATAGGGCGTCACCGGCGGCACGTTGACGCCATCACCTGGCTCGACCTTGGCGATGAAGACGTTGGCGCCGCCGAGCTTGACGTCGATGCGACCCGGGCCGCGGATAATGACGCCGCCGAGAACATTCTCAAGCCACGCCGCGGTTGCCTCCGGATCGGGGCTGCGCAGATGGACATGGTCCCAGGTAACGATCGGCATAGTTTGGTGCTCCCTTGCTTCTTTTGGACGCCGCTTGCTGGCTGCGTCAAACCATTGGCAGCAGGCTTTCGCCTGAGCGGAAGCAAGTTTAGCGGCGGCGTTGCGGCATGGCCATCCCGGTGTGCGCCGCGATGGCGGGCAACCTGAAATTTGCCGGCTTCGCATGCAACCAATTTGCTGTTGGCGGATTAGCTGACGTGGCGGACCGTGCAGCGGCAATCGTCTCGAACCAAGCCGCACGGCTTAGCGCCCGAGCGGCTTTTTACTTGGCGGCGCGGCAGGCGCCGATTCGCGGGTTTGAGGGCACAGCCATGGTGGGAGGCGGGACGTCGTGGTTCGCAGGGGCGTTGCGATTCGGCCGCAGCCAGACGTTTACCCAAGCGGCAGTGTTGCTGCCGGCCGTTGCGCTTGCGGGGCTGACAGCCTGGACCATGCTGTCGGCGCCGACGAACGCCAGAGGAGCCAGCCAGCCCATTAGCCGAACCGTCGGACAGGCCGCTCAGACCGGGGCACAAGCGGCTGCCCCTGTCCCCGTGCAGGGGCTGGATGCGGCCGTGCCACCGACCCCCGCCGCGGCCGAGCCGGCCGCGTCCCGAGCGCCGGCAGCGGTCGATGGCCTGAAAATCTCCTGGCAATCCTGGCACCGCGGAGGGCTGGGCTCGAACGCCCTGATCAGTTTTACGCTCCGCAACAGTAACGATTATGCGGTGAAGGACATCGAGATTTCCTGCGTCTTCAGCCGGCGCGACGGCAGCTATCTCACGGACCGCAAACGTATGATTCCTGATGCGGTGGTCGGCATGAAGAGCCGGAAGACCTTCGCCCGCATTCACATCGGATTCGTAAACATTGATGCAAACAAGGTTAAATGTGCGCCCGTCGCTGCCAGCCGGGCTTAATGCCTGATCGCGTAAACGTGAGTTGTCGGCTTGAACCGGGCCGCCGGTTCCGGGACCTACCGATATGTCGTCGGTTTGCCGGTTGATCCGCGATGGGCGCGGGCGGGACGGACTCACAATGCCCTTGTTGCGCTATTTCCTCTTTGTGGGTGGCTCCCTGCTGGCCCTTCTGCTGGTTGCGAATGCCGCACTGCCGGCCGCTTCTGCGCCTGAGGGGCTGTCTTCGGGCGCGGATCTGCCGCCCATCCGCATCCTCTCCGAGCGCAAGCTGCCGGAGCGGGTGGTGATCGACACCAGCGTCGCGATGCCGGCCCAGACGCCGGCGGCGCCGGTCGTGGTCGCGCAGGCGCAAGCTCCTGTCGCGCCGGCCACAGCCGAGATGTCGGCGGAGGCGAGGGTGCGCGAGGCCTTCGCGCAGCTGCCGCAGGACGAGGACGCCTTCGCACCGAGGATGAGCGACATGGCTACCGTCGTGGTGCCTGAGCCGAGGATGTACCCGGCGCGGCCGCCGATAAAGCACAAGGTCGCCGCCAGGCCGCACGTGAGCCGCCCCATGATCGTGGTCGCTCAGCAGCCCACCCAGCCGCGCGGGTTATTCACCTGGTAGACCGGCAGAGCTCGCTCGCGCCCGCGAGCCTCTCTGGTTGCGCATGATCTCCGCGCAAACGCCTCGCGTTTGTCGCGAGGGAAACCGCTTCACACTTTTATGGATCATGCGTTAGCTGCCGCGGCAGCGCGCGTTAGTTCGCGCGCCATAGTGTCTGTCCAGCCATGAGCGGCTGACAGCACGACGCGCGTGCCCGCATGCTTCACGATTCCCTGAAGTGCCGCACCGGATGGTGCGGTTAAGCGTTCATCATGCATTCAGGCCGCTTCTCAAAAAATCCCCGCGTTTCGTGGAGAAACGCGATGAAATATTTTCTGAGCGCAGTCATGGCGGCCGGCTGGTTTTGTCTTGCCATCGCTGCCTTTGCGCAGTCCACCAACACGCCGCAGGCGACGCCCAGCCCTGCGCCTGCTGCCACACCCGCGCCCGCAAGCTCGCCCAGCGCCGGCGGCAAGCGCGCAGAATGCCTGGCCTCTGTCCAGGGCAAGAAGGGCCAGGAGCGGCAGGATCAGCTGCGGATCTGCCTGGCGCAGGGACGTGTCGATTGCCTGAAACAGGCGATCGACCAGAAGGTGGTCGGATCGCAGCGGAAGGATTTCATCAAGAGCTGCATGCGGGAGCAGTAACGCCCCGACCGCGCGGTACCTTAGCGCGACGGCGCGGCCTGATCGCGCGTCGCAGGTATGTCAGCCGTTTCCGACCGGAATGGAAAGGCGAGTTGGCCGAACAGTCCGCCTGGCACTGGCGTGGCGGTGCCGAACGAAGCCGGGCAGCGGTCGCTCGGCATATGATATGTGCCGAACAGAATGTCCCACAGCGGCAAGAGGCCGGCAAAATTCTTGTCGCGCGCCTCGCTTTCGTCGGTGTGATGCCAGCGATGAAATCGCGGCGAGACGATCAACCAGCGCAAGCGACCCCAGTCCCAGTCGAGATGCGCGTGAACGAGAATGGCGAGCAGCGTCAGGATCGGAATCACCGCGGTCAGCCCGATCGGCGCAAATCCGAACACCAGGATCGGCAGCGTTCCGGCGATCCGCATCAGCACGTCGTTGACCGGGTGCAGTCGCACGGCCGACAACCAATCGAGGTCGACGGATGAATGATGCACTGCGTGAAATCTCCAGAGCCGCCTGCCATGAAAGGCGCGATGCATCCAGTAACCGATGAAGTCGCCGAGCAGAAGGATGGCAATCGCCTGAAGCCATAACGGCAGGCGTGACGCCGGGCCGTAGCCATGCACGATCAGATTGCGGTCGAAGTGGCCATAGATCAGATGCGCGATCGGAACGGCCACGGCGGCGACACCGAGACCCGTCACGACCCGGGTCACCAGCGGCGTGAAAGCCCAATAGACGAGGTCGGTCCAGAAGCCACGCCGCAGCACCGGAAGCCGCTTGTCGCTGGGCCGCAACAGCTCGAGACTACGAAACGCGACGAGCAAGACGATGAAGCTGATGACGATCGATCGAATTGTGGGGGCCATGCGTTCATCCTCTGCAAGCTGGTTGGCCTGGAGCGGCGCCGGGGCCTGCTCGCTCCTCAAGCGAGGATGCGCGGGGCCGCGGTGGCCTTGTCACCTGTATTCGGAGTGCCGGTCGGCTCGATCAGAAGGATATGCACTTCGCCGCGCGCCACAGGTCGGTGCTCGACGCCCATGGGCACGACAAACACCTCGCCGGGATTGAGGGTAACCGTGCGATCGCGCAGCTCGATGTCGAGCGTGCCCTTGAGTACAAGGAAGAGATCATCTGTCTCATCATGCTTGTGCCAGTGGAAGGGTCCGTCGAGCTTGGCCACCATGATATCGTTGTTGTTATAGGTCGCCACCGTGCGCGGAGAGAAACGGTCGGTGAATGTCGCGAGCTTTTCGGCGAGATTGGCGGGTGCCTTCATGGCCTTCTCCTGGAAGATCCCTGAGACGTCAATCGACAGGTTGCACCTTGCCGTCGGATCACGTCAACAGGGCTGTCCGATGCGTGCGTCACCTTTTTCGAGCAGCATCGCGGGCGCCATGACGAATTGCGGCTTTAAGCAACAGGACCTACCTTGCACACAGGACTCACGCAGCCGCCCATCGTGGGGCAGCGGACCTCGCGGCGGACGGTTGAATATCGGACGGGAGGTCACGCCATGCCTATTGCGCCTACGCTCCACAAATATCTGGCCGCCGAAAACATCCAGTACGACGAAATCCCGCACGTCCTCACCATGTCGTCCGCCCGTACTGCCCAGGCCTGTCACGTCTCGGGCGACCGTCTCGCCAAGGCCATCGTGTTGCGGCGCGAGGGCGGTTACATGCTTGCCGTTCTGCCTGCATCGCATCACCTCCGGCTGCCGGACCTGAGAGAAACTTTCGGTGACGGGATCGAAATGGCCAAGGAAGTCGAGGTCAATCGGCTGTTTGCCGACTGCGCGAACGGAGCCGTTCCCGCTGCCGGCGCCTGCTATGGGCTGCCCGTCATCGTCGATGACGGCATTGACATGCAGCCGGACGTTTATATCGAAGCCGGCGATCACGAGACGCTGCTTCACCTGAGCCATGCGCAATTCGCGCGCCTGACCGCCGATGCGCTGCATGGGCGCTTCAGCGCGCACGATTGAGGAGGAGGTCTCCCCAGGGCCGGTCGCGCCGCCGCGAACGGTGTCGCCCTCGCGTCACAAAACTGGGGGCGAAGCTGTTCCTGCAAGCGTCTCGCGCAGTCCGTTGATCCAATCTGCGCCTGAGCGACCACGAATAACGCGGTCGGCGCGATCGGCTTCTGCTATGATCGGATCATGACCATCGGAATTGCCGGACCCGCACGGACGGTCCCGGGGCAAAGCGTCCTGGTGCGGTGGATCGTTGCCGCCATCGTCCTCGTCATTGTCATGTGGCTGGCCAGGGTCGTCGCGGAAGTCCTGGTTGATTGGCTCTGGTTTTCGTCGGTCGGTTACCTGCAGGTCTTTTGGACCTCGCTCGCCGCCGAAGCCATATTGTTTGTCGGCATCTTCATCGCCACCGCCGTCGTGCTGGGGCTGAACGGATGGCTCGCCTGGCGCCTTGCGCGGCCGCCGTCGGCGCCGCCTGCCACGGCCGCGGGATGGCAGCCGCCGCCCAGTCCGCTCGCGCTCGTGCGCGAGCGGCTGCCCTGGCGCCGGCTCATCGTCGGCAGCGCGGCGCTGATTGGCCTGTTCGTCGCCGCAGGGGGAGAGGGCGACTGGACCGTATTGTTGCAGTACCTCTATCACGTGCCGTACGGATCAAGCGATCCGCTCTACGGCAAGGACATCGGATTCTACCTCTTCGCATTGCCGGCCTATGTGCAGATCAAGAACTGGATGATGCTCACGCTCATCCTGAGCGCGCTGTTTGCGGGAGCCATCTACTGGCTGCTCGGCGATATCGAATATGGTCCTCACCAGCGATCGATGTCGGCGACGGCCATCGCCCACGGCTCGGCGCTGCTTGGTCTGTGGTTTTTGGCAAAGGCCTGGTCCTACGCGCTCGATCGCTACCTTTTGCTGTACGGCGACAATGGCGTGGTCGTCGGCGCGAGCTATACCGACGTTCATGTGCAGCTTCCGGTCCTGTGGTTGCTGATCGCCTTTTCGATCATTGCCGCGTTTGCCTCGCTGGCAAACCTGCGCATGCGGACCTACTGGCTGCCTGCCGCCGCGGTCCTGCTCGTCTTCGGCGGCTCCTTCGTGCTGTCCGGCATCATTCCCGCGCTGTTTCGTCACTATTTCGTCAAGCCCAGCGAGTTGCAGCTCGAGAAGCCCTACATCGAGCGCAACATCGCGTTGACCCGGCAGGCCTACGATCTCGATCGCATCGTCGCCAAGCCGTTCGCTGCCGAGCAGACCCTGACGTTCCAGACGCTTGAGGCCAACAGGGCGACCATCGACAATATTCGGCTGTGGGACTGGCAACCCCTGTACGACACCTACGCGCAGCTCCAGGAGATCCGCACCTACTACAGATTCCACGACCTTGACGTCGACCGCTATTGGCTTAACGGCGCCTATCAGAGCGTGATGCTCTCGGCGCGCGAGCTGCAGCCTTCGCTGCTGCCGCCCAACGCCCAGACCTGGGTCAACCGCCACGTGCTGTTCACCCACGGCAACGGCGCGGTCATGAGCCCGGTGACGCGCAAGAGCACCGAAGGACTGCCATACTTCTATTTGCGCGATATTCCGCCCGTGTCCGACGGAGGTCCCGAGATCCGCGAGCCGCGCATCTACTACGGCGAAGAGAGCAACACCTACGTCGTCGTCAAGAGCAGCGTTGCCGAGTTCGACTATCCGAAAGGGCAGCACAACGCCTATGCGGCCTATGGAGGCACAGGCGGCGTTCCCATCGGCGGACTTTGGAGAAGAATGCTGTTCGCGCAATATTTCGGCGATGTGAATCTGCTTCTCACGGACTACATCAAGCGCGACAGCCGCATCATGATCCGTCGCAATATCCGTGATCGCGTGCGCACGATCGCGCCGTTTCTGCAGCTCGATCACGATCCCTATCTGGTCATCAGCGAAGGGCGGATGTTCTGGATCCAGGACGCTTACACGACCAGCTCATACTTTCCCTCCGCGCAGCCTGTGCAGGATTTCGATCTCAACTACATCCGCAATTCCGTGAAGATCGTCATCGACGCCTATAATGGAACTGTCGAATTCTATTTGATGGATGCAACCGATCCGATCGCGGCGACCTACCAGCGCATCTTCCCGGGCCTGTTCAAGCCGTTCACGGCGATGCCCGCGGACTTGCAGAAGCACATCCGCTATCCGGAGGACCTGTTCCAGATCCAGGCGCGGATCTATCAGACCTATCACATGCAGGCGGCAGAGGTTTTCTACAATCGCGAGGATCTCTGGCAATTCCCGCGCCAGCCGGGAAGCGATGGCATCGCGATGATGCAGCCCTATTACATCATCATGCGTCTGCCGGGCGAGACACATGCCGAATTCTTTCTCATGGTGCCGATGGTGCCGAGCCGCCGCGATAACATGATCGCGTGGCTTGCCGCACGCTGTGACCCGCCCGACTATGGCAAGTTGATCGTCTACGAATTTCCCAAGGAGAAGCTCGTCTATGGTCCGTTCCAGATCGAGGCGCGGATCAACCAGAACACCGAGATTTCCCAGCAGATCACGCTGTGGAATCAGATGGGATCGCGGGTGATCCGCGGCGCGAATCTGCTTGTGATTCCGATCGAGAACTCGATCCTTTACGTGACGCCGCTGTATCTGCGCGCCGAATACGGACACCTGCCTGAGCTCAAGCGGGTGATCGCCGCCTATGGCGAAAAGGTGGTGATGCGGGAAACGCTGCCGGAAGCCTTGTCCGCATTGTTCAGTGGACCGGCCGTGGTGCGGACTACGCCCGGTGCGCAGAGGGAAGGGCCTAACGCAGGTTCCGCGCAAGAGGCGCTCGAGCGTTACAATCAGGCGATGGAGCGCCTGAAAGCAGGAGACTGGGCCGGCTTCGGCACCCAGATGGACGCTATGCGCGGTGTACTGGAGACATTGAGCCGGGAAGGGAACGGCGGCAAACAGCCGACGCGATGAATGTCGCAACCGCGGGCGAATGGCGCCACGAGTTGGTCGCGCAGAAATTCGGCAAAGCCGTTGCAGACAACCATGCTCAATCCATCAGGATTCCTGCTACAGCCAGCGCCGCACCCGCGCGCGGTAGCGGCGATAGACATCGCCGAACTTGCGCTCGAGATAGGCTTCCTCGCGGGCGACGACGCCGTAGCGGATGACGAGGACGAAGGGCACCAGCGTCAGCAAGAGCCAGAGGCTGTTGAAGGCAATGGTCAGGCCGATCAGCCCCAGCACCATGCCGAGGTAGATGGGATTGCGCGTGAAGCGATAGGGCCCGGTGTCGACGATGGTTGTGGTCGGCAGGCTTGTGGGCACATTCGAACCAGCTCGGGTCATGGTCGCGATCGCCCAAGCGAACAGCGCGAGCGCAAGGGCAAACACCACCGCTCCCAGCCACCGGGCAGGCATCGCGGCCGGAACGAACGGCAAGGGCATCAGCCAATTGAGCGCCAGCCCGCCAAGCACCGCAACCGCCCACGCGATCGGCGGCCTGACAATGGGGTGCGCGGTATCCGTTGTATCGGCCATCGTTCGTATTCTAGTCGCCGTTTCGAGCGAGAAAACGGCAGGGTTTGGCGTGCCCGGTTTTGTACCAAGCTGGCGCACCACGGCCAATGGTGATGGGTACGATAGCCTGCCATAGCGTCGATGCGCGTGCGGTCGCGCCCGATCCGTTGTATTGTTGGATCACCGGGGGGCGCTGTGTTGCAACGGAGGTCCGCCATGAAAGTCAAGGACGCAATGCACAAGGGAGTTGACTGGGTCAGCCCCGAAACTCCGATCACCGAAATCGCGAAACTGATGCAAGCACACGACGTCGGCTGCATTCCGATCGGGGAAAATGATCGGCTGATCGGGATGGTGACGGATCGTGACATCGTCTGCAAAGGCCTTGCCAGCAAAGACTTCAACGCCGGGCGGGCGACAGCGCGGGACGTGATGACCGAGGGGATCCACTGTTGCCGGGACGACGACGATTTGGCGAAAGCGGTCCATCACATGGAGACGCTGAAGATCCGCAGGCTGCCTGTCATCAACAAGAGCAGGCGGATGGTTGGCATGATCAGCCTGGGTGACGTCGGCCAACATGGCGCCGCTGATCTCGTTTCCGGATGCGTGAAGGGCGTGTCGGCGCATCACCACTGAAGCGAAGCTGGCTCCGTCCGCGAGCAACGCTAGAAACGGCGTGCCGAAATGGCGGGGCGCGGCCGATGAAAGAACCTGAGTTTCGCCGTAGCACTGTGATGCCGCGTCCAGCCGCGCGCACCGATCACGCCGCGCCTCAGAGCGCATCGATCCAGGCATTAGCTGCTTTGCTTCCCGCACGACCAGATTGGGATCGCGGAAGCACGCTCGAGCGGAGAAATCCAGCGCCGTCTCCGGCTAAAGTGCGGAGGATGACTGGTCGTGCTGCGCGGCTGGACCCGACGCCGCCGCCTTTGCAAGGCGAAGACCCCACAGGATGAGGACAAACGAGGTAATTCCCGTCGGGGCAGACGAGTAGGCGACAATGGTAATCACGAGTTCCTGGAGAGGAGTTCCCTGCGGCGCGCCTGACAGGGGCATGATCGATTTGCCGGCGCCCCACGCCGCCGCGATGAGAAATGCCGCGATGATTGCGAAGGCGGAGTAGATCAGGAACCAGAATGCGCTGCGGGCGCCGCTTGCACCAAGGCGGAGTCTCGGCCACGTCAGCCCCAGCGCAATGAGCATGATACCAAGCAGCGCACTCAAGGAATGGGCAGACCGGCCAACCAGCGGAACCGCAAAAAACGGAATGGCGAAACCCTCGAACGAGGTGAGCAGGAACAGGGCAACGCCGATCTGCAGCAGGCGATGCCCTTGACGGATCAGAAGGTTTGATGGGCTCATGGCTGTTCTCATATGCGCTGGCTCGGACGATGCGACGCAGCGCGGCTCGTTTGCGCGACAACACCCTTTTTAACAGGCCTGCCGCGTTTCTCGCCTGTAGACGATCGAGAGCCGGAAGACGTGACCGGCGAGTGCGGCCGCGCGCGCAATGCTGGCCTGCGCTTACGGAGAACCTCAGTCCCGCACGAAGATACCCGGCGGCTAGGCAGGGCGACCGCCAGCGGACGCTGGTAGACGCAAGGCCACAGAATTTGGAAGTGCAGTTCGCGGGTGGCGATCAATTCCGCGGCGCCGCGCAGCTATCCGACCAGGTTGGTCAGAATGGCAACGTCCTCAGGCCACGGACGGCACCCAAGGGTGACGGCGTTCGTTGTAGACTGATTGCGATGGCGCGGGGAAGGTGGGATCAGCGAACGAGCCGACCGCAACAGCGACCGCGTTGGGTAGGCGCTCAGCCTTCCAAAAAACTGTAGAACCGCAATCCGGGCAAAAATGAAAGGTGACTGCAGATCCGGAATCGGAGCTCCGCCTGTAAGTCCGGAAGTCCCCTTTTGCCTCAACGTCATTCCTGGCAAAGAACGCGCCTACGCCGTACGTGCTGCCTGTTCGCTTTTGGCAATCCAAACAGTGACACACTGAAATCCTGATGGGATCGCCGACACATGTGACGCTGAGTTTCCCGCAAGCGCAGGTCGCAGTTCTCTTAAGCATAACTCATCACCTCGTCGGTCAAGCATGGGAAGAGCGCCCGGTCGGCGATGCTACGCTCTGACCGATCTCAGCTGGCTTTGTGCAGGTTGATGGCGCGACGCGGCCGATGAAGACGCATTTCCATCCTGCGACCGCCCGGCGCTCGCGGGGCCGCCTGTCGCCACGACTCTGAGAGCACGCAGCCAAGTTGAATTCTCCGGAATTGTCAATAAACTGCGATCCTGCCGCAAACACTCAAGGGTGCGGCCAAGCCGAAAAATGCAGGGGGCGCTGGCGGACTGCCGGAAAGCGGGGAGACCGCGATGCTGTTTCGTCTCGTATTTTCCCTGGTGTCGATGTCGGTGCTGCTGCTTGATCCTATTGACGCCATGTCGCAGGACATGCTGCGCAACGTCGACCTCAACAGTCCCGACATGTCGACAGCGGAGATGACGCGCGCCGAGGTCGAGGCGCTTGTCAAGGCGGCGCCTCTGGACGCCTCCGGCCAACGCTCTGCCGACTTGCATGGAAAGCGACTGTCGCACCTTGACCTTTCGGGCCTCGACTTCTCCGGCGGCAATCTTCACCTTGTCAAGTTCAACCGGACCAGCCTGAAGCGCGCGCGCTTCGATCGAGCTATTCTGAACCAGGCCTGGCTCATCGACGCGGATTTGACGGAGGCGTCCCTCGCAAAGGCATCGCTGCTCGGCACGCAGATGCAACGCGCCAAGCTTGGCGGCGCCGATCTGAGCGGCGCTCGCATCACCGCCGATCTTTCCGGTGCCAGCCTGATCGGGGCGACGCTTTCGGGCGCCGATTTGAGCGCTGATATGCGCAACCAATCGATGGGCCTGATGCGTGGTGTGCTCAAATCTGCCGATCTCAGGAATGCGAATCTGAGCGGCGCCAATCTCTCGCGCGCCGATCTCGAGTTCGCGAAACTGCAGAACGCCAATCTGACGAATTGCAACCTCAGCCATGCCGACCTTGCGGGAGCCGACTTGTCCAACGCCAAGCTCGCCGGCGCCGATTTCACCGAGACCGACCTCGCATCGGCACTCTTGCCGAGCGCGGCCGCGCTTGAAAAGGCCCGCAATCTCGACAAGGCCCGGAACTTGAACCAGGCCCGACGCTCACCTTAGGGATCGCGATGATCAAAACCTGGCATCTCAGCCAGCAACCCGGCACGCACGATTAGCGTGCAAAAGGCGGAGCAGGTGAACGTTCATCGCAGCGTCCCTTGAAGCCAAGTCCATGAGGCCGCTGCCAAACTGATCGGTTGCAGCGTCCTGGCGAGGCAAGGGAATCGCCAGGCGAATGCTCGCCAAGCTCGACCGCCATGCAGCGACCGCAGACGTTTGCCGGATTATCGGCTACACGTTGGACAGCAATGAAAAGACGCTGTCCCTGGCGCGCAAGGTTGGCTTTGTGACCTCGGAGGGTGCGCGCGGCGTGATCCGGCTTGAGAAGGCATTGACGCCGGTCTGCATGCAACGGGCACATCTACCGTAACTCCCTTGCATCCGGGGTGTCCGGAACGGACCCGTGAGCAATGGCGCGCTCGGAGAGATTCGAACTCCCGACCCTCGGAATCGAAATCCGATGCTCTATCCAGCTGAGCTACGAGCGCATGCCGCGACCCCGATAGCAGAGATGCCGGGGCGCTTCCACATCAAGTAGAAGTTCTCAGAAGCAGGGATGGCGGCGGTGGTCCTGGCCGAGATAGGTGGCCGAGCCCTGGTAGCAGGAATTGGTGGCGGGGCCGTCATAATAGGCGAAGCTACCGGGCACATCGCCGGGGCCGTAATTGTGCAGGTAGCTGATCGGGTAGGGCAGGTCGTACCGGTTGTGAGAACCGTAGTACCTGGCATGGCGCGGATAGACGCCCAGATCCGCCGTGTGCGCCAGCACCGGCGCAAGCACGGCAGCCGACATCACGGCGGCGGCGACAAATTTCCACATCTTCATCTCGATTCTCCGGAATTCCCGCTAACGCGACCTTGTTTAAGCTTATTTTGGCGACAGTCTAATCCCAAATCTGAGAAAATCAGCGCGGAAGTGTGGATGGATCGCGCCAAATTCTGCCCTTTTCCTCATGCTTAACGTTTTCCCAACACAGTCAAGCGACAGTTCGGCGGCCGGCCCACCCAAGTCGGCCCTCCAGCATCACGAAAGGTTTCCGGACTTTTCCCTCCCATGCGCATCACGCCCCTCGCTTTGCTGCTGCTTGGCCTCGTTGCCGCGACGCCGGCGCGCGCCGTTTTGCACATCACCCGTGATCACGGCGGCTATGTCGAGGAGTACAAGGAAAAGTACAAGCGCGTCCGCGACAGCGGCGAGCGCGTGGTGATCGACGGTATCTGCAATTCCGCCTGCACGCTGGTGTTCGGCATCGTGCCGATGAACCGGATCTGCGTGACGCCGAAGGCCTCTATCGGCCTGCACGAGGCCTATTACGACAAGTCCTTCACCTTCGGCATCAAGGTGACGAGCGCAGAGGGGACTGCCGACCTGATGTCCTATTACCCCAAAACGGTGAAGGACTGGATTCGCCGCAATGGCGGGCTTACCACCGAAATGAAGAAGATCAAGAACGGCGAAGAGCTCTGGAAGATCGTCGATCCCTGCCCGGACGAGTGGTAGGCGGACCTCTCGCTTCACTCGGTCGTCTCCTGGCAAACAGCCTCCGTATGAACACCTCAAGCGAAGTTTGCCGATCGCTTAGCGGGATTTGGAAGGCTGTCAAAACGAGCCATCGCAGTCGCCGCTGCGAGCTGGGGGCGGTGATGCCGGCGGCCTCATCGACCGCCGGACTGCTTTGTTGCCGATCGGCTGGTGCCGAAAGCCGGATCGCTTAATGGGGCTGCGGCACGATGCGGATATACGGCTTCGGTGCCTTCCAGCCCTGCGGATAGATCGTCTTGGCCTGCTCGTCGGAGACGGAGCCGGAGATGATCACGTCCTCGCCCTGCTTCCAGTCGGCGGGCGTGGAGACATTGTGCTTGGCGGTGAGCTGCAGGGAGTCGATCGAGCGCAAAATCTCCTGGAAGTTGCGTCCGGTGCTCATGGGATAGACCAGAACCAGCTTGATCTTCTTGTCGGGGCCGATGACGAAGACGTTGCGGACGGTCTGATTGTCGGCGGGCGTGCGCTTCAGCGGATCGCCGGAGGTCGACGCCGGCAGCATGTCGTAAAGCTTGGAGACGTTGTAATCGGTGTCGCCGATCATCGGGTAGTTGGGGGCAGCACCCTGCGTCTCCTTGATGTCCTCGGCCCATTTCGAGTGCCGGTCGACCGGATCGACGGAAAGGCCAATCAGCTTGACCCCGCGCTTGTCGAATTCCGGCTTCAGCTTGGCCACCGCGCCAAGCTCGGTCGTGCAGACCGGGGTGAAATCCTTGGGGTGCGAGAACAAGAGCCCCCAGGAGTTACCGAGCCAGTCGTGGAATTTGATTTTGCCTTGAGTGGTCTCGGCTTCGAAATCAGGGGCGACGGCGCCAATTGGAAGTGCCATGTGACAGCCTCATGTTGTTCAAGTTACAGGGAAATTTGCCTTAGCCAATATAGTCGGCAAAGGCGCTTGAGTGAACGGGGTGACGTTAGAAGGGTAGATCATTCTCTTAAGCGTGGAACCCCTAGCACCATCTTTTGATCGTGGCGCGTGCTGCGAAAAAACCACAGCGGCGGCAAAAAGCCGCCGCGACCGTAAAGACCGGGATTGCCCAGATATTGCCTTTTATGGCTTCCATCACGCCGGCCCTCATTGGAGGTTCCCGAACCCCAGCGGGAATAAATGCGACCAATTGGCAACCATTTAAGAATCTCCAGATGCGAGTTTTGAATCATTAACCACTCGTTTACGTGCCCCCGGACATGCTGACCGAGACCCAGAAACTGAGACGTGTGACAATGCCTGCCCCGAAGTCAGAGGCTGCTGACATCAGTGCCCTCCAACCCTCCTGCCGCGAAACGGCGGCGCATGCGCTGACGATTGTGCGTGACGGCGTGATCACCGGCGAAGGCCCGACCACCCGGGGCCGCGTGCATTTCTCCCGCGCGCTCGATGCCGACGACGCCGCCTGGTGCGCGCGCATCCTGACCGCGTCCGCCGTCGAGCACGAGCCGGTCAGCCGCGTCGAGGCCGAGGCGTTGTTCGACATCAACGAAGCCGCCACCGAGCGCAGCGACAATGGCCGCTTCGACGACCTGTTTGCCAAGGCGATCGCCCACCATGCTGCCTCCGCCTCCGGCCTGCCGGTGCCGCCGCGCACCGTGGCGCTGTCGCCCGATACCGACATCGAGAGCTGGGCGCCCGCTTACGCCAAGGGCGTCAACAAGGAGGTGCTGGAGTGGATCGCGAGCCAGATGCGCGGCAAGCGGCGCTCCAACCGTACGCTGATGACGATGGTCGCAACCCTTGCCGGCGTTGCCGCGCTGCCGCTCGCGCATATCCCCTTCGTGTTCGACATCGGGATGTAACGGCATTCCGTTTCGGCTCTGATTTTTGCAGGCGGCGGGGTTATTTCCCCGCCGTTTTTTCTTTGCCGCCGTTTGCGGCCTCCGCCTCCAATCCGACGGTGCGGCCGGGGAAGCCGGCGGCGTCGAAATAGCGCTGCGTGCCGACGCGCTGGAAGTCAAGAACCGTGCGCAGGCCGTTGGCCGCGGCGGCCGACTTCATGGTGTCGGACGTCGCCTTCGGCGTCGCGCCGTTCGGCATCGCTTCGGTCATGGCGCGGCCGATCAGATTGCCGTGGGGCTTGGGCATCAGGCCCAGGATCTTCGCCGCCGTGGCGCCGACGTCGGCATTGCTGACGGGCAGGGCGTCGGCATAGCCCGCCTTGAAGTCCGGACCGATCGCCGCCATGAAATTCATGGTGTCGCCGCGGCCGAAGCTGCCGTGCATGCCCTGGCCCTGCCGCAGCACGGTGTCGGCGACCTGAACCTGGCAATTGGTCGGGACATCGCAGCCGGGCGCCACATAGGTACGGAAGTTGACCACGATG
>NZ_DATGFH010000002.1:0-93447 GCF_035309285.1 Bradyrhizobium sp.
CTCCAACATAGTCCTCAATCCGCGCAGGAAGCAGGCTGGCTTGATCCCGGCTCTCGCCGGCCTTGAATGGGCGATTCGTCATGAACCGAATCGTACATCAATTGCGGCAAATGCCGAGTTCTTGCCCAGCCTCGTCGGGCACCCCTCATTCCGGGGACGGTCCTCAATCGCTTTGGCACCAGGCCGTGACCCCACAAATTTGCCGAGCGGAAAAAGCTTGCCAGAGTCCGCTTTGCACCGACAGCGACCAAATTCGGCAGCGCAGCCAAATGACTCGATGAGCCGACAGCAGAAAATCCATGACCAAAGCAGTTCAAGCCCAGAACGTGGGTTCGTGCGGTTCAAGATGCGGACCGATTCTAATCGGAGCTATTCGCGCTGCCAGACCTGTGCGGTCTTCGACCTCAATGGCCAAACCGCATAGTGTGGCAGCGCCTTTAGCAGCTAAAAAACGGTCGTTTGTCAGACCTGTGACAAAGCGGTTGACCGGCTCACGCCAATCCATGCCCACGACCGAGTTGTAGTCTCCGGTCATGCCCACATCAGTGATGTAAGCTGATCCGTTGGACAGGATACGATGATCCGCACTGGGAGTGTGAGTGTGAGTGCCCGCAATCACGCTGACCCTACCGTCGCAGAAACGTCCCATCGCTTGTTTTTCCCCCGTCGCTTCGCAATGAAAATCAAGCACGGTCGCATCGACTTCATGGCTTAATGGATAAAGGTCCAAGGTTCGAGAGATGGCGCCGAAAGGGTCATCCACCGGCTCCATGAACAACCGCCCCAATGCGTTGATGACGAGAACATGCTTTCCATTTGCGGTGTCAACCTTGACGAAGCCGGCCCCCGGCGTATTGGGCAAGTAGTTGATGGGCCGTACAAGACGATGGTCCCGCGCTGCCAGTTCGAGTGCCTCCCTGCGGTTCCAAGAATGGTTTCCGAGTGTCACAACGTCAGCGCCAGCATCTCTGATGGCTCGATACGTCTCTAACGTGATGCCGAACCCTTGCTCTGCGGAGTTCTCACCGTTCACCACCGTTAGATCGATGCTCCAGCGCGACCTCAGGCCTGGAAGCATTTCAGATAGGACTGTGACTCCTGACGTACCTACGACATCGCCGATAAACAGTATCCGCATATTCGAGTCTCCAGAGAGGGCATACCAAGCTTGCGTGACGATACTGGAGAACGCAAGGCTGCCTCCGCCCTGGCGCTGTGACCACGTCAGCCCTGGGGTCACTCGCGTCGATTATGCCTCGCGCTCGCCATGTCGCGTTTCCCCCTGACAACCGACATGTAGACGATCGCCGGATTTGGTCGCGACGGCCATCAATACCCGACATTAGCCCGGTGCTGGGCCGTTTTCTTCATGCCACCCCTCGCCGGTGTCGCGGCAGCCGCACGGTAAACTCGGTGAAGTCGCCGACCTCGCTGTCGACCGTGATCGTACCGCCGTGCTGCTGGGTGATGATTTCGTAGCTGATCGACAGGCCAAGCCCGGTACCTTCGCCGGTAGGCTTGGTTGTGAAGAACGGCTGGAACAGTTTCTCGCAATGATCCGGGGGGATGCCAACGCCATTGTCGCGGACCCGAATCTCGACACCTTCGCCGAACTCGCGGGTCGCAATTCTCAGTTCGGGGCGGAAGTCGCCGTGGCTTTCGCGGCCACGCCTGGTAACGGCATAGAAGCCGTTGCTGATGAGGTTGAGCAGCACGCGGCTGACATCCTGCGACACCACCTCGATCGGCGCGAGATTGCGGTCGAGGTCGAGCTCCAGCGCGACCTCGAAATCCTGGTCCTGCGCCCGGGCGCCGTGATAACCGAGGTTCAGGCTCTCTTCGACAAGCGCATTCACATCCGTCGCTTGCCAGTCGCCGGTGCTGCCACGTGAATGCTGCAGCATACTCCGGACGATGCCGTCGGCGCGACGACCGTGTTCGACGATCTTCTTTAGATTTCCCGTCAGCATTCCGATCGTCTCGACAACCTCCGCCCGTTTGTCGGAATCCGGCTGCCCGATCGTCGGCGCCGCCGATTCCTTGAGTTCGTCCAGCAGCTCGACCGAGAGAGCGGCAAAGTTGTTGACGAAATTTAGCGGGTTCTTGATCTCGTGTGCGATGCCGGCGGTCAATTGCCCCAGCGCCGCCATTTTCTGGGCATGGACCAGGCTCGCCTGCGCCGTCTGCAACTCGCGCAGTGCCGTCTCGGCGGCGTCCCGCGCAGCGCGGACTGTCTCCTCGGCACGCTTCCGCTCGGTGATGTCGGCGTAAATGAGCACGAAGCCACCGCCCGGCACCGGGTTGCGGCGCACTTCGACGACCCGTCCGTCCGGGCGAGTACGCTCGAAGCGCAGCTCCCGGCTTGGATCGTCGAGAGTGCGGCTCAGTTCCGCCTCGAGACCGGCCGAGTACTCGCCGCGCTCGGCGAGATAGCGGAAATAGTCGGTATAGCTCGGCCGCCGGGCGAGGAAGGCGTCGGACAGATCAAGAATTTCCTGGAAATTACGGTTCCACGCAACAAGGCGCGTGTCGGCGCCGAACATCACAACACCGTCGCCCATGTTGTCGAAGGTGACGCGCAACTCGGCCTGGCGGTCGCGCAACTCTTCGAAGAGCCGCGCATTCTCGATTGCGATCACCGCCTGGTCTGCGAAGGTGGTGGCCAGCTCGATCTCCTTGTCCGTGAACGGCTCGACGTGCGTGCGGGCGACGACGAATAGGCCAATCAGCGAGTCCTCGCGCAGCAGCGGAATGCCAAGCATCGTGCGGAAGCCGATGATCTTCTGTGCTTCCCGATAGGTGTATTCCCGGTCCTGCAAGACATCGGGGATATGGACAACTCGACGCTCCAATTCCACACGGCCGCTCAGCGTGCCGCGGTCAGGCGTCAGGGGGTGAGCGAGGAAGAATTCCTTTGCCTCCTCTGGGTGGCCATGAAACGCAACCAGGTGATACTTGTCATCCCGCCGGCGGAGCATACTCGAAAAGTCGGCGCGACAGAGGCGCGTCACTGTCTCTGCCAGCGTATCGAGCACCGTCTCCAGATCGACGGCAGAGCGGCTGATGACCTTGAGCACGTCGGCGGTCGCGGTCTGCTGTTGTAGGGATTCTTGCAGATCGCGGGTGCGGGCCTGCACTTCGTCGAAAAGGCGCGCGTTCTCGATCGCGATCACGGCCTGGTCGGCGAAAGTGGTAACCAGGGCTGTTTGCTCTTCAGTAAAAAGCTCGATGCGCTGGCGCGCGAGTACAATGACGCCGATTAGCTCGTTCTCGCGCAACAACGGGACGCCGAGGGTCGTATGTTGTCGGGCGAGCGAAGTGGCCTGGCTCAGCGTGTATTCTGGATCGACCGCCACGTCTTCGATCTGGATAGTGTGCCGCTCCAAAGCCACTCTACCGGCAATGGACCCTCGACTGGGGGTGATCGGATAGTTTTGCATGAACACCCAAAATTCAGGCGGAAACCCGAAAGTTGCTGCTGCCCGATATCGTTCCCCCTCGCGACGGTGGATAAACGCCATTTCAGCTTCGCACAGCCGCGCGGCAGATTCGACAAGAGTGTCCAGCACTGTCTGCAGATCGAACGCCGAACGGCTGATGACCTTGAGCACGTCGGCGGTCGCGGTCTGCTGTTGCAGTGACTCCTGCAGGTCGCGGGTCTTGGCCTGGACCTCATCGAACAGGCGCGCGTTCTCCATCGCGATCACCGCCTGGGCTGCGAAGCCTTGCAGTAGTGCGATTTGTTTGTCGGAAAACGGCCGAACCTCGGTTCGGAAGATCACGAACGCACCAAGGAGCTGCTCGTCCTTTCGGAGCGCTACCCAAATCGCGGTGCGTCCACCATACTCATCGGCCAGTCGCCGTCGTACCGGATTTCCCGAGCGGTAGACATCATCGGCGGTGATGTCAGGGATGTGGACGATTTGCTCGCCGCGGACGAGCTGGTGGAGCGCCATACCCGGTAAGGGAGTGGTCGCGCCGGGTCCAGGTTCGTAACCCCGCCAGGCGGCGGCGCGAAATGCCACGCCATCAAAAGTCACCAGTTGACCGAAAGCTGCTCCGCACAGGCTCAGCGCCTTTTGAAGCATCACGTCGAAGACTGGAGCAAGCCCCCCGGGCGAGGAATTGATGACCTGGAGGACTTCAGCGGTCGCCGTCTGCTGCTCCCGCGCCTCTTTCAGTTCGCGGGTGAGAGCGCCTACCTGCTTTTGCAGGTCGGCAATGGACGGAGCTGCGCTCGATCCTTTGCGAGTCTTGGGCCTATTCGCGCGGCGATCCTTGACCGGTTGCCCGCTTCGACCACGTTGCCGCATTTCGCTCCCTCAGGTCGGCTACGACAAGGTCCATATCTTATGCAAATCCTGCATTTCGCGCCACGCCAGGAAGTCCGGTTGGGGTCATTCGCGACCGGAGCAGCCAGTAGCAAGTCCGGCCAAGTCCACTATGCCGCCGAAAGCGGAAGTCCACGTCCTGGCTCCTAGATCCGCCGTCCAGCCCGTTCCCAATAGGGATCGCGCAGGCGGCGCTTGAAAATCTTGCCGGAATCCTCGCGCGGCAGGTTCTCCTGGATTTCGACGTGCTTAGGCACCTTGTAATCGGCCAGTGACGCCTTCAGGTGCCCCCTGATGTCGACAACATCGAGTGTGACGCCCGCTTGCGGCTCGACCACCGCCATCAGCGCCTCGCCGAACTCCGGGTCGGGAATGCCGAACACCGCGCAATCGTGGACGCCGGGCACCGCGTGCAGCACCGACTCGATCTCGGCCGGATAGATGTTGACGCCGCCTGAGATGACCATGTCGCGCTTGCGGTCGCAGATGAAGACGTAGCCGTCGGCGTCGATATAGCCGACATCGCCGGACGTAATGAAACCGTCCCGCTCGATCTCGGCCCGCTTCTCCGGCTTGTTGTGATAGGTGAAGTCCGGATTGGCTGATATCCGCGAATAGATTTCGCCGATCTCGCCCTGCGGCAGCACGCGGCCGTCCTCGCCGACGAAGCGCAGCTCCGCGCCCGGCGAGTTCTTGCCGACCGTGCCAGGCTTCTTCAGCGCGTCCTCGGAATTGGCGAAGGTGACGGCGCCCGACTCGGTCGAGCCGTAGAACTCGTAAATCACCGGCCCCCACCATTCGATCATCGCGCGCTTGACGTCGGGCGGACACGGTGCGGCGGCGTGAATGACGTGACGCAGCGAGGACATGTCGTATGTCCGGCGCACGTCCTCCGGCAGCCGCATCAGGCGGATGAACATGGTCGGCACCATGAAGATGGTATCGATGCGTTGCTCGTCGATGAGCCGCAGGAATTCCTCAGGCTCGAAGCGCGGCATGATCACCAGCGCGCCGCCGAGCCGCCCGGAACGAAGACCGAAGGAATTCGGCGCGGAGTGATAGAGCGGCCCCGGCAGCAGCGCCCGCGCGCCCGGCTCGAGGCCATAGATCATCGCGCGCATGCCCTCGGCGGCCGCGCTCTGCGCTGGCGTCGGCGCGTCGCGACGCACGCCCTTGGGATTACCGGTCGTGCCGGAAGTGTAGATCATGTTCGACGGCTGCGGCACCACCGGGCCATCGTAGGGCGCTTGCTGCGCCAGCCAGGGTTCGAAATCGATCGCGAAGCCGGGTTTGGCGAGATGGGCGGGATCGATCTTGTAGGTTCTCTGGATTTCCGGCGGCGTCGGCACGCTGAGCACGGTGACACCGGACGGGATCGCCTCGCGCAATTGATGCAGCAGGTCGGCGTGGCCGACCAGCACCGATGTGCCGGAGTCACGCAGGATGTAGTTGATCTCCTCCGGCTTGAAGTGCCAGTTCACGGGCACGCCATAAGCGCCGAGCCGCATCGTCGCGTACGCGGCCTCGATGAATGCGATGTCGTTGCGCATCAGGATGCAGACGCAGTCGCCCTGCTTGACGCCAAGCTGGTGCAATCCGCTTGCGATGCGCGTGACGCGGTCGGCGATCTCGGCGTGGTCGCGCCGGCGCTCGCCCGAGATGATGCCGAGGTAGGGGGAGGACGTTTCCATTATTATTTCCGACGGGGCGCGCGTAGCGCGAACTATGGTGCGCAATTGCGCACCTGAGAATCTCGAGATTCCGGGTCTGGTCCTGCGGACCATCCCGGAATGACGGTAGGTCATCCCACCTCGGCAAAGCGCGGGGCGCGCTTGTCGATGTTGGCGCGGACGGCCTCTAGCTGGTTCGCGCCGCCGATCAGCTTCTGCTGCTCGACGGATTCGGCAAGCAGCGCCGGACCCGGATCGACGGAGAGCTTGTTGAGCATGCGCTTGGCGGCGCGGATCGCGTCGGGACTTTTACCCGCGATCTCACGCGCGACCTCGAAGGCCGCGGCGCGCGGGTCGTCGCAGACCCGGGTCGCAAGGCCGTAACTCAGCGCCTCCTGCGCGGAGAAGATGCGCCCCGTATAGGTCAGCTCGCGCAGGATGTCGTCGCGCACCAGCGTCGCCAGGATCGGCGTCCCCGCCATGTCCGGCACCAGGCCCCATTTGATCTCCATGATCGACATCCGCGCGTCCGGCGTGAGAAAACGCATGTCGGCGCCGAGTGCGAGCTGAAAACCGCCGCCAAAGGCCACGCCCTGAATCGCGGCGATCACCGGCACCGGCAATTGCCGCCAGCCCCAGACCGCCTGCTGCGGAAAATTGGCGAGCCCATGGGTGCGCCTGGTCAGATCCCGGCTCTCGCCGCCCGGTATGCCATTGCCGCCCTGCTCCTTCATGGCGGCGAAGCGGCCCATGTCGAGGCCGGCGCAGAATGCGCGGCCCTCGCCCGACAATACTACCGCCCGCAACCCCTTTTCCTTCGACAGGCGGTCGGTCGCGGCCACCAGCGCGTCGAACATCGCGGCATCGAGCGCATTCATCTTGTCCGCCCGGATCAGGCGGACGTCGGCGACGCCCTCCGTGATCGAGATCGAGACGCGTTCCTCCATCAGAATTCTCCTAAAGGCCTTATTCTTAGATGCAGCTTTACAGAACGGCGTTGGCCGGATTTAGTCAATCGACCAATTAACAGACATCTGCCGGGGTGGAAACGATGTTCAAGGACCAACTTCTCGCAGGCCGCCGCATTCTCGTGACCGGGGGCGGCACGGGCCTGGGCAAATCCATGGCCGCGCGCTTTCTCGAGCTGGGCGCCGAAGTCCACATCTGCGGACGCCGCAAGATCGTGTGCGACGAGACGGCGACCGAATTGATGGACGAGTTTGGCGGGCGCGTGGTCAGTCACGGCGTCGACATTCGCAACGCGCAGGCCGTCGACGAGATGATCGAGCAGATCTGGACCGGCGGTCCCCTCACCGATCTCATCAACAACGCGGCCGGCAATTTCATCTCGCGCACGGAAGAGCTGTCTGCGCGCGGCTTCGATGCGGTGGCCAACATCGTCATGCACGGCACCTTCTACGTCACCCATGCGGTGGGACGGCGCTGGATCGCGGGCAAGCTGCGCGGCAATGTGGTGTCCATCACCGTGACGTGGGTGCGCAACGGCTCGCCCTATGTGGTGCCGTCGGCGATGAGCAAATCGGCCGTGCACGCGATGACGATGTCGCTCGCGACCGAATGGGGCCGCTACGGCATTCGACTCAACACCATCGCGCCGGGCGAAATTCCGACCGAGGGCATGAGCAAGCGGATCAAGCCGGGCGATGAGGCCGGTGCGCGCACCAAGGCAATGAATCCGATGGGCCGCGTCGGCACCATGGAGGAGTTGCAGAATCTGGCGGTGTTCCTGATCTCGGGCGGGTGCGACTGGATCAACGGCGAAACCATTGCAATGGATGGCGCGCAGGGGCTCGCGATGGGCGGCAATTTCTACCAACTGCGCGACTGGAGCGACGACGACTGGACCAAGGCGCGCGAGGCGATCAAGGCCCAGAACGAAAAGGACCGCGCAGCGCGGGGATAATTGGTGTCGTCATTGCGCAAAATGTAATCTTCGGGAGCAACATGTCCGCAGCCGAACAGCCGAGGAATCTTGCCGAGATGGTCGGCATGCGGGCGAAGGCCCGCGGCAGTGCTATCGCCTTCGAATTCGAGGGACGCACCACCACCTTCGCCGAATTCGACCGCAAGACCAACCAGGTCGCCAACGCCTTGAAGGCATCGGGCGTGAAGCGCGGCGAGCGCATCGCCTATCTCGGCAAGAACAGCGACATCTATTTCGAGCTGCTGCTGGGCGCGATCAAGGCCGGCGTCGTGGTGGCGCCCGTCAACTGGCGGCTTGCAGGTCCCGAGGTGGCATTCATTGTCGAGGACTGCAAAGCACCGCTCCTGTTCGTCGGTCCCGAATTCATCACGCTGGCACGCAACATCAGGGACAAGCTTCCAGGCGTGCGCACCATCATCACGGCCGAAGGCGGAGCGCCGGAATGGCCGGATTTCGCCCGCTGGCGCGATGCGCAGAGCACCGGCGATCCTGATGAAGCGATCGCGACGACGGACGTCGCGATCCAGCTTTACACTTCGGGCACGACCGGCAAACCCAAAGGGGCGATGCTCTCGCACGCCAATTTCCTCAATCTGGTGCAGTCCGGCAACGAGGCCGAGAAGCCCGAATGGAACAGATGGACCAGCGAGGACGTCTCGCTGGTGGCCATGCCGATCTTCCACATCGGCGGCTCCGGCTGGGGCGTGATGACCTTCTATCACGGCGCGCGCGGCGTGATCGCGCGCGAGTTCGATCCGACCAAGGTGCTCGACTTCTTCGAGCAGTCCGCCATCACCAAGATCTTCATGGTGCCGGCTGCGATGCAGTTCGTGGTGCGGCAGCCGCGCGCGCGGCAGGTCGACTTCTCGCGGCTGAAATACATGCTGTATGGCGCCTCGCCGATTCCGGCCGCGCTGCTGAAGGAATGCATCGAAGTCTTCAAATGCGGCTTCGTACAGATGTACGGCATGACCGAGACGACCGGCACCATCGTGGCGCTGCCGCCGGAAGACCATGTCGAGGGGCTGGAGCGGATGCGCTCGGCCGGCAAAGCGCTGCCCGGCGTGGAGCTCGCAATCCTCGATCCCAATGGCAATCGCCTGGCCCCGCGGCAGGTCGGCGAGATCGCGACCCGCTCCGGCTCGAACATGGTGGGCTACTGGAATCTGCCGGAAGCAACCGCGACAACCCTTGGCAAGGACGGCTGGCTCCGCACCGGCGATGCCGGTTACATGGACGAGGAAGGCTATCTCTACATCCACGACCGCATCAAGGACATGATCATTTCCGGCGGCGAGAACGTCTACCCGGCCGAGGTCGAGAGCGCGCTCTGCGATCACCCCGATATCGCCGAAGCCGCCGTGATCGGCGTCCCCGACGACAAATGGGGCGAAGCCGTGAAGGCGATCGTGGTGATGAAGCCGGGCAGAAAAGCAAGCATGACCGACATCATCAACTTCACCCGCGAGCGCATCGCGGGCTTCAAGACGCCGAAATCAGTCGACTTCATCGAGGCCCTGCCGCGCAATCCGTCCGGCAAGATTTTGCGCCGTCATTTGCGCGATCCCTATTGGGTGGGCAAGGGTCGGCAGGTGAACTAGACGCGGGCGGTTCGCCTTCAAGCTACCCGCAGCAATTCCTCGCTCCTTCGCGTGGCTTCTCGCACGCCGAACCAACGGTCCATCAGGCCCGCGCGCTCCGCCTCGCGCGCATGAGGCACGAAAGGATCGGTGTAACAGACCACCCCCGCTTCGCGCGCGATCCGCGCGACCGCATTGGTCATCATCGGCGCGCCCGAGCTGTAGACGACGTCATCCGACTTGAGCGCCGGCAGGAAGTCGGTCGGTCGGCCGAGGCGGACCGCCGGCGACACCTGCTGCGGCTCGGAGACCACGGGGATGATCACGACGTTCGGAAACAGCGCCAGGCGACACAACGCCGCGTGCATATAGAACGACTGGAGCTTGCGTGCCGCGACCACGAATATCAAGTCGCGCCGCGGCTGTTCCAGGATCGCGGCAGTGGCGATCGACCACATCGGCGCAAAGCCGGTGCCGCTTGCAACCAGCACAATGCGGCCGAGATGATCCGGCCGGAAAAAGGCGCTGCCGAATGGACCGGTCAATCTCACGCGATGACCGACGCGGATGCGCTCGCCGATCGCCGACGACACCACGCCGTCCGCAAAGCGGCGTATCTGAAAATGCAGGAAGCGGTTGTCGGGCGCGCCTTCGAGCGGATAGCTCGGGCTGTAGCACCGTTCCGGGAAGGCGCGGAATTGCAGCTTGCAATACTGGCCGGGAAGATACGGCAGAGGCCGCGGCAGCTCGAGGCTGACGCCGATCACGTCGGGTGCGAGCCGCGTCAGCTCGGCGACATGCGCCGGCATTGATATCGTGTCTGGAACCGGCTCGGTCACGAGCCGGAGATCCGACACGATCCGCGCCTGGCAGGCGTGGATCATGTCGCTGCCCGCTTCCGTGCCGCCGAACACCCTGCCGTCGACGAGGCGCACGCGGCAGGCGCCGCAGATGCCACTGCGGCAGTCATGCGGAAAGTCGATGCCGTTCATGATCGCGCTGTCGAGCAGGAGATCGCCGCAATTGGCGTGGAACGCCTGCTTGTTCAGCGTCACTTTGCAGATCTTCCGCATCATTCCACCTCGAGACGGATTGGACGGACGTGCCTGGTGTGCCTGATCTGGCTGTGATCGAACGCCGCCACCCGCATGAAGACGCCGGTCTTCAGCGGCACGTCGTATTTGCTCTTCGTATCGAGGCGCCGCGCGACCTCGAGCGCCCAATGGCCGGACGCCCAGCGCGCCGCACAACGCACATCGGCGCGATCACCGGAGAAGTCGCCTGACAGGATGACGCCGGGCAGCACCGTGCCGACGGGAATGAGCCGATCGACTTCGGTCGTATATGGCTCAGTTTCGTTCGCCGTCATGAACCATCGCGCGCCGTCACTCTCGCCGACATGGGGATCGAGCGAGATCTGCCCCATAGCCTTCACGATCGCTGCAAGGTCCTTCGGCAGGCGCCGCGGCGTCGCGATCGGATCGGCCTCCGCGGTATCAGTTGGCCACTCGAAATTATTGGAGTAGTTGGCCGAGCCGGGATCCGGCTCGAACCCGCCCCGATAGGGCACGGTATCGTTCACCTGCATCGGCGTCGGCGGAAGCGGCGGGCCGAAATGATCATCGTCCATCCATCCGTTCGTGCTCGTCGCCTTCCATTGCCACACATCGACATAAGCGCCGGTCGTCGTGAAATGCAGGCCGCGTCCGGTCATGGTCGATGGTGCGTCGGGAATCGGATGCGGGCTCGCATGGAATGTGTGATCGCCAGCGAGGTCGGCGTCGGATGTGGTCAATAGCACCGCGAACTTGTCCTCGTTGAAAGCCTGCTCGTCGCCGCGCTCGTACCCGTCGTGCAGCAAATGCCAGCCGTCGATCTTTTTGATGAGTGGCAGTTGCTTCAGCGAGCGGGTCGGGTCTTCCCAGGTGAACAGGAAATAGGCCCAGGTGCCGTCATGCACGGCGCGTATCTCGACCCGCGACTCGCCTCTGCCGTCGAAATTGCCTCCCTGGTTGGTCATCAGCGAATAAGGCTGCGCGTTTCGCCAGACCGGATCGGACGTGTCGCCATCGAGGACCGGCGCATCGGCGCTGTTGATCCGACGAATGGTGAGGGTATCGACGGCAAGATAATCGGTCGCAACAAAGGCCGATGCGCCGGTGATCGCCACCGCCGCCGCGACCACGAAGGGATTGGCCTGCAGCGTCACATTCTTCCGTTTCGCCTTCGGCGGCCTTGCGCCGTGACGCGCGGCCCTTCCGCGCACTCCATCCCCCGGCTGCCGGTGCTCGTGCGACGGCTGTTGAGGCTGCAGGCTTGGCGGTGGCGCATCCCCTGCATCCCGCGCCGTAGGCGACGTTCTCTCGGCGAGCAGCGTGAGCAACTCCACCGCATCGAGCCGCGGCGGCGGCGGCGGTACGCCTTCGGGGCGGAAGATCCGCGACAATTGCGATGCGCCGCCGATGCAAAAGTGGGTGAGGATGTGAAGGCCGGCAAAGGTCGGCACCACCCAGGCCGCCCACCAATGCAGCATCATCACGTCGTAGCCCGCGAGCACGCCGAAATAGAGCAAGCCGCCGCTGACCATCAGTGCCACGATCGTGACAAAGAAGATCCAGCTCAGCATCACGTTGATCGCACCAAGCCGCGTCTGCCGGGTGCCGAGGAGCCCACGCAGGCGGACCTTGTCGAGTTGCACGCGGCGGCCGAGGCCGGACAGGGAAAGATAGGTCACGTAGGCGATCGAGATCGCCACCAGCCCTGTCGCGGCCTCGATGTGCGATGTCCAGACATTGGCGCTCGGCAGGATGAAATCGAACGCATTGATCCAGGTCCGATCCGGCGCTTCGGTCGCGATGCGCAAGCCTGTGACGAAGGCAACGCCGACCGCGGCCACCAGCAGCCAATGCAGGATGATGGTGCCGTAGTCGGTCTTGCGCGGCTTCATGCGCGCCTCCCCCACCCGGGCAGGCCGCCGACATGTGCAAAAATTTGGTGCTCGCAAATCGGGTTGCGCCGCGCGAGCACCAGCAAGACACCTGTACTCTTACCCAAACTACCTGTTCCCCGGAAATCGGTTCGCCACCAGCGGCGAACGGAAGCCATCTCCCTGTGGGTTGGTCAGCAGCAATGATCCAGGCGGCAATGCCCCGCTGCCCGAACGATGTGCCGATATGCTGCGTGGTTGACTACTGGACGATCGATCGATCGATCCGGTTGTGTACGTCGTGAGCGAGGTTGTTCATTCTTGTTCCCCTGCTTCTGCCTGAGACTGATCCGCGCTGTCGACTGAGCGCAAACTTCATTGAGTTTCATGGCGTCAATCGGCCCGCGCAGCGATCAATCCGCACGTAAGCAAGGTGATAGGTGGACGATTCTATGACAGGGAAATCGCCCGTATCATAACACCTGAATTCATTATCGTCTTATTCTCGCCGAAATATGGTCGGTATGGGCTGCCAGCTTGCCTCTCGGCCAGCGAACCAACTCATCGGAGTAATTGTACGGGATGGGAATTGCTGAAAGCCGCCTGCCAACCACTTCGCCTTTCGCGTCCATGAATCCTTTCGTGGCGACGCCAGCGGATGATCCGGTGTCGCGCGGATTGCACGCGAGCGCCCGCAAGATGATCGGGATTGCGCTGTTCAGCGGCGTGATCAATCTTCTGATGCTCTCCGGCTCTCTCTATATGTTGCAGGTCTACGACCGCGTCATTCCAAGCCGGAACATCGCGACGCTCGCCGGGCTGTCGCTGATGGTGCTGTTTGCGTATCTGATGCAGGGCTATTTCGATGCGCTGCGCACGCGCATGTTGTGCCGGGTCGCAACCCTGTTCGACGTGAGTCTGCAGGATTCGATCCACACCGCGTTGGCGACGCTGCCGCTGCGCGGCGCAAGGCCCATGGTGATGCAGCAGCCGCTGCGCGATCTCGACCAGATCCGCGCCTTCATGTCGAGCATGGGGCCGACCGCATTCCTGGACATGCCCTGGATCCCGATCTTCCTGATCGCGCTGTTTCTGTTTCATCCGGCAATCGGCATGACCGCGGTGCTCGGCACCGCTGCGATCGTCGCCATGACGCTCGTGACGGAGCGGATGTCGCGCAGCGCCGCAAAGGCCACGATGGACTCCAGCGCGCAGCGTCAGGTGCTCGCCGACACGACCCAGCGCAACGCCGAAGTGATCTGGGCGCTCGGCATGGTCGACAGGTTCGGCGCTCTCTGGGCGCGCGTGAATGAACGTTATTTACGCGAAAACATCCGTGCCACCGACGTCTATGCCAATCTCGGCTCGGGCGCCAAAGTGCTGCGCTATGTATTGCAGTCCGGAATGCTCGGCATTGGCGCCTATCTGGTCGTTGCCGACAAGGCCTCCGGCGGCATCATGATCGCTTCCTCGATCATGATGGGACGCGCGCTGGCGCCGGTCGAGGTCGCGCTCGGGAGCTGGAAGCAGCTCGTCGCCGCGCGGCAAGGCATCGCGCGGCTCCGCGACGTCTGCAAATTGACAGCCAAACCGGCTGCGCCAACGGTGACGCTGTCCAGGCCCTGCCGCGAGCTCACCGTGCAGGAACTTTCGGTCGCGCCCCCCGGTACGGAAAGGCCGATCGTGCAAAACGTCTCCTTTGCACTGAAGGCCGGCATGGGGCTCGCGTTGCTGGGGGCCAGCGCCTCGGGCAAGACCTCCTTGTCGAAAGCCCTTGTCGGCGTCTGGCCGGCGCAGCACGGCGTGGTCCGGCTCGACGGCGCGGCGATCGACCAATGGCGCAATGAGGACCTCGGGCGTCATATCGGCTATCTGCCGCAGGATGTGGCGCTGTTCGACGGCACCGTTGCGGAGAACATCAGTCGCTTCGACCCCGGCGCGACGTCGGAAGCGATTCTCAAGGCGGCAAGGATCGCCGGCGTCCATGATGTCATCCTAGGGCTGCCGGAGGGATATTCGACGCGGATCGGCCAGGGCGGCGCGGCGCTCTCCGCCGGCCAGCGCCAGCGCGTAGGGCTCGCGCGTGCCGTTTACGGCGATCCCTTCCTCGTGGTGCTCGACGAGCCTAATGCCAATCTCGATGCCGAAGGCGAGAACGCGCTTGGCCGCGCCATCCAGCTCCTGCGCCGCGCCGGCAGCATCGTCATTGTGATCTCGCATCGGCCCAACGCGTTGGCGGCGCTCGATATGGCGCTCGTGCTGTATGACGGCAAGGCGATCGCGTTCGGCCCGAGCCAGGAAGTATTCGCGCGAGTCCATGCGGGACGCCCGCCGGCCGCGCCACAAGCGCAAGTATCCACCAACAAGACACCGCGGCGCGCCGTGGTCGCGGAGAGACTGTCGTGACGAGGGTTGTCGAAGAAGGCAAGGATACAAGAGGGCACTGGCGCGACGATCCACGTGCGAACGAATTCGGGCCGCAGGGCGCAGCGCTCATTCTGGAGCTCCAGCGCCTTTGGCAGGCTTTCGAGGCCGAGAACACCGATGCCCGCAAACCTCGTGCGCCGAAACGCCGCGGCGCGGAGCAGCCGAAGCGCCGGCGCGCACCACCGCCGAAGCGGCGGCGAAAGAGCCGCGTGGGAAAGGTCATCGACGTCTGTCTCCAGCAATTCGGACTGAAGGCGCCGGCGGAGCCTGCAGAGCGGCGCAACCCCCCACCGCTCGATATTGAGCGGCCACCGCCGCGCCGCGCGAGCCCGACGATCGCTCCCGATAATCTGCTCGCGATGGACCTGACCAAGCTCGCGCCGGAAATTGCCGGGCCGTTCGACCTTGGTCCGTCGATCGGCCTGGAGAGTCCCGATTCCGCTCAGCCGCGCCCGGCAAAACCCGGGACCGCGGTCGCGAAGCTGGTGGAAACCTGCCGCAGCGGCGTCATGGCGGGAGTCAATTTCATCGTCAACAGCAATGGCGAAGCACCCCCGGCCGACGGCAGCCTGACGGTCAAGGCAAGCTGGTCCTACGAGCGCGAATTGCGTACCGGGCTTCGCATTCTCCTTGTCGCGGGCGTGCTCGGCGGCGGCTGGTTCTTCTTGATGCCGCTTGCGGGCGCCGTGGTCGTGCCCGGCAACCTCGTTGTTCAGTCCAACGTCAAGACGATCCAGCATCCGACCGGCGGGGTTGTTGCGGAAATCGCGGTGCAGAACGGCAGCCACGTAAAGGCCGGTGATCTGTTGGTCCGGCTCGATGCAACGCAGGCACAGGCGAGCCTGGAGATGGTGAACAAGCAGCTCGACGAGATGCGCGCCAAGATTGCACGCCTCACCGCCGAGCGCGATGATCGTGCCCAGATCGAGATTCCGCCGGAACTTTCCTCTCGCGCAGGCGACGAGACCGTCAAAAGCCTGCTCGCGTCGGAAGAGTCGCTGTTCAAGGCCCGCTCCAGCGCGCGGCACAGCCAGAAGGATCTGCTGCAGAGCAAGGTCGGGCAGCTCACACAGGAGATCTCCGGGCTCCAGGTGCAGGTCGATTCCAGGGCCAAGCAGTTTGAGCTGATCCAGGGAGAACTCGCCGGCGTGCAGGACCTCTATGACAAGCGCCTGGTGCCGATCACCCGCCTCACCACGCTGCAGCGCGAAGCCGCTCGCATCGACGGCGAACGCGGGCAGCTCACGGCCTCCATCGCCGAGACCAAATCCAAGATCGGCGAGGCCCAGCTCCAGATCGTTCGGATCGATCAGGATTTCCGCACCGAAGTCGTCAAGGATCTCGGCGATGCCGAGGCGAAGGAAGCCGAGCTCGTGGAGCGCAGCGTCGCCGCGCGCGACCAGCTCGACCGCATCGAAATTCGCGCGCCAACCTCCGGCGTGATCCTTCAGCTCGCCGCCCACACCATCGGCGGCGTCATCAAGGCTGGAGAGACGATCATGGAAATCGTTCCCGATAGCGATGACCTGCAGGTCGAGGCGCGGCTGCCACCGCAGGACATCGACCATGTACACGCCGGGCAGAAGGCATTCGTGCGTTTCTCCGCCTTCAACCAGCGCACGACACCGCAGCTCACCGGCACCGTGTCTTACGTATCGGCCGACACCAGCCACGATCAGCAGACCAACACGTCTTTTTTCACCGTCCGCGTTACTCTTCCCGAAGACGAGCGGCGCCGGCTCGCCGGCCAGCAGCTCGTCCCCGGCATGCCGGCGGAAGTGTTCATGCAAACCGGCAGCCGCACCATGGCGAGCTATGTGTTCAAGCCGATCGCCGAGCAAATGCGGCGCGCATTCGTCGAGCCATGAAGGTATTCCGCCCGACCCGCGAGTTGCCGCATTCATATTATGGCCGGGCCCAAGTGCAGACACAGTTGCGACACCCTCAAATGAGATGATTCGGCCTCGGAGCGCGGTACGTTCTTCAGTCGGAGGCAAAGTAAATGGCAGTAACAACCGTACGCGACGACGCGCTCTCGACCACGACCGATCTCGCGCAAGCGGGCGCCGTATTCAACGATGCGACACGTTTACTCGACGGCGGATTGTGGAGCACGCCCGCCGACAGCAACAACCAGATCGCCTATCTCGGCATGTACACGACCGACATCACGGCCGTGCTCGACGACGTCAACGCCGTTCTCGCCAATCCCGGTGGCACCACCGTCGGCGGCACGGCTTATGCGCTATCGGCCAACGACACCGCCGTGCTTTCCCAGGTCCAGGGCCAATTGCAGACGCTGCTGACGGAAGCCAACCATTCGGTTGGGCACGGCGCCAATGCGGCGATGAACCAGGAGCTGATCCATACCACGCAGACCTCGATCCTCAACGAGATCAATGGCGATAGCACGCTTGCGACGGCGCTAGCCGGCGTTTCCTATGCAACCGGAACCGGCGCCAACAATGTCGGATTCGAGGCGCTGCCGACCGGCGCGGATGATGCAGCTTCCCTGGCGGCGGCATCCGGCCCGAACGCTACGCTCGCGCAGATCGGCTCGGTATTCAATGCAGCGGCCGATCTCGCCGTCGGCGGGCTCAACCACACCAATATCGGCCAGTTCGACACCGACATGAAGGCGGTCGCGGCGGGCCTGACCAGCCTGGTCAACAACCCGACCGCGCTTGCACAAATCGAGCAGGGTCTCAATCCCACCGACGCTGCGCTGACTACCATTCACCTTGATACAGTGCTCGACCAGATCAACTTGCAGATCAATAGTTTCGACAAAGATTACGCGACCAATCCCAACATTGCCGCCAGGTCGACCAACGACAACCTGCTCGACATCATCGACATCGTACAGGGCGATGCGACACTGAACACGGCCGCGGGCGGCAACGGCAATCCGGGAACGGTCGGCGGCTTTGCCGAAATGCCGTCCTATCTCGAGGGCACGATCACGCACTACCAGGACAATCAGGCGCAGACCGACTTCTGGGCCAAGTTCATCGCCGAGGGTAACGTCATCAACAATCAGCTTGATAACGTTGCCGCCGGCAACAACACCACGCCCGGCGAGCTGCAGGCTCTCATCACCGAGATCCAGAACTATCAAAAGTTCGGCGCGGCATTCGATCACAGCCAGGGCGGCATTTTTGGCGCGCGCTTTGACAACGAGCTGCTCGGCGGCACGCTGCTCGCCGACACCAACAATGCGGTCCACGGCCTGCAGGGCATCCTGAACGGCGATACCGGGGCTGCGCTCGCAGCCGACCAGGCGCAGATCCAGGCCGCCGGCCAGGGCTTTGTCGCCGACGCCAATGACGTTTCCGGCAACAACATCCCGCTCGGTGGCGGAAGCTTTGTCGGCACCTCGACGACGGTTGCGGGTGCAACCTCGGTCGCGGGTGTCGCGCATGGCACGATCCCGGTTGGTCCCACGGCCTCAGGGGCGCCCGCATCGGGTGGCGGACAAGGTGGCGGCCAGGGCGGAAACGGTCAGGGCAACGGCGGCCAAGGCCAGGGTGGCGGCCAGATTGCTTCGGGCGGCGGTGATGATGACGGCAACCAGGGTGGCCAAGGCGATCCCTGCCACCACAACAGCGGCCATTCCCACCATGATGGCGGCCGTCCGGTCCCGAGCTTCTGGAACTTTGCCGTGAACAATAGTGGCCCCGGCCATGGCCACCACCAGTTCGAGTTGATGTGGCATCACGCCTGACGGCGGATCAGCGCACCACGGGCTCGCGTCGCCGCCGCGCAAGATATGCGGCGGCGATGCGGCTCATTGGTCTTGCAAGCGAGCGTGCTATTTATTTCTTCGCGCGCTCGCGCATGATGCGGCGGCGCTCCTTGGCCTCGTCCGACCAGACGTCGTTCAGATTATAGAACTCAGGCACCACCCTCTCGTTCGGGCCGAACGTCACCCACGGCTGCCTGGATGACGTGAAGATATGGATGTCCGGCGGGCACTGGCTTGGGTCATCCATCGTGCCGACGCGCACGAACCGCGTCGCTTCTCCGGCTCCGGCATAGTTGCTCCAGATCGCGATCTTGCAGACCGGGCAGCGCGCGATGCGCTGGCCCTTGCCGCTCGCGGAGGGCGTCAGGATCATTTCCGGCTCGGCCTTGAGATGCTCGACACGGTCGGCCTCGTAAACCGCGTTCAGCGCATGCGCCGTGCCGGTTTCGCGCTGACACCAGGTGCAGTGGCAGGCGTGGACGATCAGCGGCCTGCCGGTCAGGCGAAAACGAATATTGCCGCACGTACAGCCGCCTTCCATAGGCTTCTCCCTAATGCTTTCCCGCGCCCATGTAGCCGAACAGGAAACCGGCGACCTTGCGCTTCTGGATCTCCTCGCTGCCTTCGGTGATACGGTAGCGGCGATGGTGGCGATAGATGTGCTCGAACGGCTTGTGGCGCGAGTAGCCCATTCCGCCATGCACCTGCATGGCGCGGTCGGCGGCCTCGCAGCAGAGGCGATTGGCCCAGTAGTTGCACATGGACACCTTGTCCGACAGCGTGTGCTCGACTTGCGCCTGCGTGAGCTGGTCCATCTCCCACGCCGTCTTGCGGATCAAAAGCCGCAACATCTCGGCCTGGGTCGCGAGCTCCACCAACGGCCACTGGATCGCCTGGTTCTCCGAGAGCGCCTTGCCGAACGGCTTGCGCTCTCGCGCATATTTCACGCTCTCGTTGATGCAATAGACCGCAGCCCCGAGCGAACTCGCGGCCTGGCGGATGCGGTTCTCATGCACAAAGCATTGCGCCAGCGACAGCCCCTTGCCGATCTCGCCGAACAGGGCGTTCTCCGGCACGAACACGTCTGTGAAGCTGACGCGCGGATGATCGGTCGGCATGTTGAAGGTCCACATATATTGCTCGACCTTCACGCCAGCGCTCTTCGCCGGCACGAGGAAGCAGGTAATGCCGCGCGCGTCGCCGTCATTGCCTGACGTGCGCGCGAACAACGCGCAGTGCGTCGCGACGTGCATGCCGGTCGTCCACATCTTCTCGCCATTGATGAGCCAGCCCTTGACGTTGTCGCGCGTTGCGGGCTGGGCTTTGGTCTCCATGTGGGTGGCGTCCGAGCCGTGCTCGGGCTCGGTCAGGCCGAAGGTAACGCGGTATTTGCCTGATATCGAGCCGTCGATCATCGCCTTCTGCGCATCGCTGCCGTAGCGGTCGAGCATCGTCACGATCGGAAGATTGCCGACGATCGAATGCTCGTTCTGCAGGTCATTGTGCAGGCCGAGGCCTTTCGAGGCAAAATGCTCGCGGATCACGGCCATCCAGAGGTTGGAGCCGTCCTTGCCGCCATAGCGCTTCGGAATCGCAAAGCGCAAATGGCCGGCGGCATCGGCGCGGTCTTTCACCTTGCGCAGCAGCGCTTCCCATTCAGGCCGCGGCAGGCCGCCATTCTCGAAATCGGTGCGCGCCCATTCGCGGCGATGGTCGAAGAAGCGGATGTTGTCGTCGGCTTCCTCGAGCGGCTTGATCTCGCGCGCGATGAAGCGGTCGAGCTCGTCGAGATAGGCGATCAGGTCGGCTGGCAGGTTGAAATCCAAGGCTCTGCTCCCTTCGCTTTGCTTATCGTTGTGGCGATCGATGAGGGTGAGAAGAAATCAAGTCAACCAGGCGAAGGCGGCTTGTGGCGCGGGCTCCGCTTGCGTAATTGGATGATGCGAAGCCGGGCGTTGCGGCCAGGATCGGCCATTCCGCGCCACAGAAAAATGTTTGGGAGGAACGATGGAGCTGAAATTTTCGAAAGTCACGCGCAAGGGACGGATCACGATCGTGACGCTGGCGCGGCCTGAAGTCTACAACGCGCTGCATATCGACGCGCATTTCGAGCTCAACAAGGTCTTTGACGATTTCTCCGCCGATCCCGAGCAATGGGTTGCGATCGTCACCGGCGCCGGCGACAAGGCGTTCTGCGCCGGCAATGATCTGAAGTGGCAGGCGGCGGGCGGCAAGCGCGGCTGGGACAAGGGCGGCTTCGCCGGCCTCACTGCGCGCTTCGATTGCGACAAGCCGATCATCGCCGCCGTCAATGGCGTTGCGATGGGCGGCGGCTTCGAGATCGCGCTCGCCTGCGACCTCATCATCGCCTCGGAAAACGCAACCTTCGCCCTGCCCGAGCCGCGCGTCGGCCTCGCCGCGCTTGCGGGCGGTCTGCAGCGGCTGCCGCGGCAGATCGGGCTGAAGCGCGCCATGGGCATGATCCTCACCGCCCGTCACGTCTCCGCCAAGGAAGGCCTTGAGCTCGGCTTCGTCAACGAGGTGGTGCCGGCAGGCGAAGCGCTTGCCGCTGCCGAGCGCTGGGCGGAAACCATCTGCAAGAACTCGCCAATGTCGATCCGCGCCTCCAAGCAGGCGATCCGGATGGGCATGGAGGTCTCGCTGGAGAAGGCGATGACCGACCAGCGCGAGTACCCGGCAGTGAAAGCGATGGCGGCCTCGCAGGATTATGTCGAGGGCCCGAAGGCCTTTTCCGAGAAGCGCGCGCCGAAGTGGCTGGGGAGATAGTGCGCCGTCATTGCGAGGAGCGCTAGCGACGAAGCAATCCACACCGCCTCCGCGGGCAGATTCTGGATTGCTTCGCTTCGCTCGCAATGACGACGGAGGATTAGGCGCCATCCTTGCCCCTCTCCAACTCCCTCTTGTACGACGCGTAATTCGGCTGATCGACCGCGAGCTTGGCGAGCGTGGTCTGCCAGAGATGGTCCGACAGCCCCGGCGTCGATAGATCGACCTCGCCGCTTGCGATCGCTTCGGCGAGTGCGCGGTTCTGCTCGATCAGCGAGGCCTCCGAGCCCAACAGCGTCGTCAGCCGTTGCGCTTCCGCGGCGTCGCTGGCCTCGGCAAGCGTCAATTGCCGCGTTACCAAGTCCAAAATGTTGATGGCGACGCGGAGCTTGAAGGCGTTGTGGCCCGAAATCATCGGCGTGATGTCGTTACGGAGGAAATCCGCGACGGACCTGGTGAGCTCGATCGGCGTCGGTTCGTCCTGCATCTCCATCTCCTCATCTCATTGGGCATGACCCTTATCCGGGGGTCATGCCCGCGGAGCCAAAAGCCTCAGCAAATCGATCTCGGTCTCCGACGCGCGCCGACCGATCATCGCGCGCTCCATGGAGTGATCGGGACCGAGACGAAAGCGCTGCATCATGCCGCAGCACATCACGCCCCAGCGCAGCGTGCCCATCACTTCCCAGAATTTTATACGAGCCGGCTCGACGCGCCGGCCGCCTTCCGCGTAGCCCGCGAATAGTTCCTCGCGCGAACCGAAGCCGCCGACCGGCTTGTCGATCTCGCCAAACCGCCAGGAGTTGACACAGACCCAGCCGAGGTCCTCCATGGGATCGCCGAGATGCGCGAGCTCCCAGTCGAGCACCGCGCGCACGCCGTCGGGCCCGATGATGAGATTGCCGTGGCGGAAATCGCCATGCACCAGCGTCACCTCGGTCGACGGCCCGGGGTCGTGGTCAGAGAGCCAGCGCAGCGCCAGCTCGAACACCGGACGCGGCCAGTTGAAGCTGCGATATTCGCGCCCGATCTCGGCGATCTCCCTGGTCGCCGACATCTCGCGCAGCGCGGGGAGCTTTTCGCGCGGCAGACCATGGATGCCAGCCGCGACCTTGCCGAGCTGGCGCGCCAGGATCGGCCGCGCTTTCGCGAACTGCTCGTCGCGCAGGATCTTGCGCGCGATGGTCTCTCCTTCCACGCGCGCCATGATGAAGCCGGTGCCGAGATCATCCTCGGGCCTCAGCACATGCATCACCTTTGGCGATGGCAGGCCGGCCTCATGCGCAAGCTGCATCAGCCGGGCTTCGGCGCCCAACCCCGCCGCGCGCGTCGGCGCCGCGCCGTAGCCCTTGGGCGAACGGCGCAGGATCGCGCCGAAGGTGCCGCCGGCGTGGACGATGTCGAACGACCAGGTTTCCTGGCTTGCGCCGCCCGAAAGCTTTGCAGCGCCGGCGACACCGGTCGCGCCGGGATAGAAGGAGGCGACGCAGCGGTGAAGCGCTTGCTCGATCATTTTCCCTTGAACTTGGCCGGCCGCTTCTCCAGGAACGCGGTGACGCCCTCCCTGAAGTCCTCGGTCGCACCGGCCATGCGTTGCGACCTGGCTTCGAGGTTGAGTTGATCCTCAAAGGAGTTTTCCGGGCTGTCCCAATAGAGCTGCCGGATCAGCGACAGCGCCACGGTTGGGCCGTTGGCCAGCTCATGCGCGAGCTTCATCGCCTCTTTCATCAGCTCGGCGTCATCATGGACGCGGTTGATGAGCCCCCATTCCAGCGCCTTCTCGGCCGGCAGCCGCTCGCCCATCAGCGACAGCTCGATCGAGCGCGCCTTGCCGACGAGGCGCGGCAACAGCCAGGTCGAGCCGCAATCGGGCACGAGGCCGATGCGGCGGAAGGCTTGCAGGAAATAGGCCGAGCGCGCGGCGAGGATCATGTCACCGAGCAGCGCAAAGCTCATGCCCGCGCCCGCCGCAGGTCCATTCACCGCAGTCACCAGTGGACAATGCAGGTTGCGGACGCGCCGCAGGAACGGATGGAAGCCGGTCTCGAGCGATTGACCGGCATTGCTGCGGCCCGCCTTCTGCGGCTGATTGCGGCCCTGCAGATTGGCGCCGGTGCAGAAGGCGCGCCCCGCGCCGGTCAGGACCAGACCGCGCACCTCGGCCTTGCGGTCCTCGATCTCGTCGAGCGCTTCACCAAGGCCGGCGAGCATGTCCATCGAGACCGCGTTCATGACCTCCTGGTGATCCAGCTTGAGGACCGCGACCGGTCCGTCAAAGTCGAGCGTGCAGTGCCTGAATTGCATCGTTTCCTCTTTCCACAAGCGGCTTCTCGTAGTCCGTGCCGCGGTAAATCACATGGACATGGGCCGCATATTTGATTTTTGAGACGCGCTTGTCCATGCTTGGGAAAGCTATCTGACGTGCGTCATACAAACATGGCAACGCACGTCCCAGGGAGAAACCCATGAGCATCTTCGACCTTTCGGGCCGCGTGGCCGTGATCACCGGCGGTAACGGCGGTATTGGCCTCGGAATCGCACAGGCACTTGCGTTGAGTGGCTGCAACGTCTCGATCTGGGGCCGCAACGCCGAGAAGAACAAGGCGGCCGCCGCGACCATGGCCCAGGGACCTGGCAAGGTCGACACCCGCATCTGCGATGTCGCCGATCCCGCTTCCGTGAAGGAGGCGATGAAGGCTGTGCTCGATGCGTTCGGCCGCGTCGACGGCTGCTTTGCCAACGCCGGCATTAGCGGCGGCGGACGGAAGCCGTTCATCGAGCGCAGCGAGGAAGAATGGCGCAAAATGTTCGCGACCAATCTCGACGGCGTGTTCCATGTGTTCCAGGCCGCGGCTCGCCACATGACCGAGCGCGCGCAAGGAGGCGACGCCTTCGGCCGGCTGGTTGCGACCTCAAGCCTTGCTTCGCTGTTTGGCACCGCGCGGAACGAGCACTATGCCGGCACCAAGGCCGCCATCAACGCGCTGTGCCGGGCGCTCGCCGTTGAACTGGCACGCTACGGCGTCACCGCGAATGCGATCCTGCCCGGCTGGATCAAGAGCGACATGACCGCCCGCGTGCTCGCCGACGACAAGTTTGTCGGCGCGGTGATGCCGCGCATCCCGGTGCGCCGCTTCGGGGAGCCCTCTGATTTCGGCGGCATCGCGGTCTATCTGATGAGCAAGGCCTCGTCGTACCATACGGCGGACTGCTTCGTGATCGACGGCGGGTACACGGCATTCTAGCTCAAAGTCGTCCCCTCGAAGCCCTTTGCCGCACCGTGGAGGAAGGCGCTGAGACCCCTCGACGGCGCCGCGCCGGGCTCCGTAGGATTACCGGCTCACCCTGGTGATCTTGGTGTTTGGGCCAAAGCCCGCTAAAATCGCGGCGATTCTTGGTAAAAGGCGGTGCCCGACAGAAAATGGCGAAGTCATCCAAGCTCGTGGCGGCAAAGCGGGGACGAGTCCTGCTGGTGAGACGGCGGCGTGACGGTCGCTGGATGTTTCCAGGTGGCCGCAAGCGCCAAAAGGAAAACGACAAGGCTTGTCTCAAGCGCGAGATCAAGGAAGAGCTGCCGAAACTGAAGCTCGGCCGGCTTCGCCTGTGGAAGGAAGTCAAGGCCAAGAATCGCCACTCCGGCCGCAGGATGAGCGACGCCATTTTCATCGCCAAGAAGGCCTCCGGGCGGCTGGCGATCGGCGACAAGCGCGAGATCGATCGCGCCGACTGGCGCAAGCCGCGCGGCGTCCGCCTGACCGCGACCTCGCGCTACATCAGGGACAAGCTGTTCCCGAAGGGGTGATTATCGCGAAACGGGATGGGTGATGGACGCGGCAGTCGCTGCGGGCTCACTTCTTTCGCGACGGTAGGCCTCGAGCTGTCCAGCGGCCTCCAGTACGGGATAGGCCACCGAACAGATATGGCTGTGGATGCGCTTGAGGTCGCGCAGGACGTCGAGGTGCAGCGAGGTGGTCTCCAGGCTTTCCGGCCGTCCTTCGCGCAGGCGCTCCAGATGCCGCTCGGTCGCGGCGAGCTCCGCGTTGCGGAGCGCGGCCTTGTCGTTGAGCAGCCGGCGCGCTTCGTCGACGTCGCCCGACATGAAGATGCCGAACGCCATCCGGAGCGAATCCATGATCCGGCGGTGGAAGGCGGATAGCTCATCGGCCCCCTCCTGGGAGAACTGGAAACGCCGCTTGATCTTCTTCGTCGCGAGCTCGCTCAGGTTCTTGTCGACGATATCGCCGATATGTTCGAGATTGCTGGCAAAGGCGATGATCTCCATCGCGCGCCTGCCCTCGCGCTCGTCCAGGCTGCCACGAGTGAGCTTGGTAAGATAGAGCCTGACCGCTTCATCGATCCGATCGACCACATTGTCGGCGCGCGACACCTGGCCGACCAACGCGCGGTCGTTGGTCATCATCGCAGTCATGACATTGCGCAACATCGTCTCGACCATGTCGCCCATCCGCAGCGTCTCGCGGGCGGCGTCCGCAAGCGCGAGCGAAGGCGTCTCCAGCGCGGTCTCGTCGAGATAGCGGGGTCGCGCCGGATCGGTGTCTTTGACGCGGTCCGGCAGCAACCAGGTCAGGAATCTTGCCAGCGCGTCGAGCACGCCAATGAAGAGGACAGCCGTCACGAGGTTGAAGGCGATGTGAAAGGTGGCGGTGAGCTTGGCGAGATCGGGCTGCCAGGCCTCCAGATGCTCCGCGAATAGGCGCAGGAACGGCAGGACCAAAGCGATGCCAACGATCCGGTTGATCAGGTTACCGAGCGGGAGCCGGTAGCTTGCGGGATTATCGCGCCTGGCGCCCTCGATCAGCGGGTTGATCGCGCTCCCGAGATTGGCGCCGAGGACCAGCTCCAGCGCAGCCGTGGGCGTGACGAAATGGGCGTAGGCGAGCGACATGATCAGGAGCACGGTAGCGACGCTGGAGTGCGCGGCCCAGGTGACGGCGGCGCCGATCAGGATGCACAGCACGGGATCGCCGGTGACGGCATCAAGCAGCACGCGAACGGTCGGCGCGTTCTCCGCCGGCGCCAGCGTATCAAGCAGGATATGGAGCGACAGCAGCATCAGGCCGAGGCCGATAAACACGCGGCCGACGTCCTTGATGCGCGAGCGCGGACCGGCGCGAAAGCCGAGCAGGCCGACGATGAAGAATACCGGCGCCACCGCCGTGATGTTGAACGACAGCACCTGCACGATCAGGGTGGTGCCGACATTGGCGCCCAGCATGATCGCGAGCGCCGGAACGAGGCCGACCAGGCCTTCGGCGGCAAACGAGCTCGTGATCAGAGCCGTCGCCGTGCTGCTCTGGAGCAGCGCGGTGAGGCCGAGGCCCGCGGCAAACGCCGTGAAGCGGTCGTTCAGCGCCTTCGACAAGAATCGCCGCAAATCCGGGCCGAACGCGCGCAGGATGCCGCTGTGGACCATGTGCAGGCCCCACAACAGCAGCGCGACACCACCCATCAGGTCGAGCAAAACCAAGCTTCCCATGATCTCCGATTCCGGACGAAGGGTCAGGCTAGCGCCAACCCGGCGCGGATCAAACCACTTTGTTGGGAAGCCAGCGGCCGAAATCGGAGTGTTAACACGCGGGCGGAGCCGTACGTTCCTCACCCTGGCGATGCGACCCAGCGGGTTCATACGATGTGCGAGGCCGGCGGCGACGTCCCGCCAGAGATCGGCGAGATCGGAGCCGGCGTTTTGCGACCGCCCCTGCGCTGGAGCGACAGATGACGTCCCAGAAGCCCGTGGTCACGCCAAAATTGCAATCTTCAAGATGGTGATGGACGAGATGCCGGAGCTTTATTGAGTAGAGCGGAGATCTCGGATTGACCGGCCAGCGGTGCACAGCATGGTGGACCGCGATGAAAATCAGGTAGCCTGCGAGCAGTCCTGCAAGAATCGCCGACCCATCCTCTACGCCAGCGATGCCAAGCGACAGCAATGCAAAGGGCGCCACAACTAAAGGCGTACTCAGGCTTGATCGCTCCGAGTCAGGATCGGCCGGATGGTCATGGTGAAGCTGATGAAGGTGCCGGGCCAGTGGGAAGTGGTGAAAGACAAAGCGGTGCATGAGGTATTCCACCAGCGTCCAGGCCAGCAAGCCCACCACCACCAGATAGAGGCGCGACAGGCCGGCAAGGCCCGCGAACGTCAGGATTGCCAGCGGGATCGTGACGAAATCGCCGAAGTGTCGGACCCACTGCCACCAATGGGCGGACCGGTTCATCAAGATGACGGCTCGCTTCATGGATTTAACCTCGCCGGTGCCCGGACCTACCCGCCCCTTTGATCTCATGGCTGGAAAATGAAGCAGATTTGCATGACGGCATTGCCAACGGACACCTGTCTTCGCTCTTGTGGGTATAAAGCTGTTGATGCGATTTTGTGCCTGTTCGACGCTGGCGCATCTCTTGCGAACGCGCCTCCGATAAGAGAGGCGCGGGCCTGCGGCGCAAGCGCGGCAAGGGTGCCTCTGGGGCTTGGGGAAATGCATCATGGAATACACCGCCGCCGATCTCTCCCAGCGCGAACGTTACAAGGTGTTAACCTCCTTTGTCCTGCCGCGCCCGATCGCGTGGGTGACTTCGGTCGGGCCGACGGGCGTGGTCAATGCCGCGCCCTTTTCGTTCTTCAACGTCTTCTGCGAGGACCCGCCGCTCTGCATGTTCGCCGTCAACAAGCGGCCGGACGGGCGGATGAAGGATACGCTTGCCAACATCCAGCGCACGGGCGAGTTCGTGGTCAACATCGCCGACGAGCCTCTGGCGCGCGCCATGCATGAGAGCAGTGGCGACTTCCCGCCGGAGATCGGAGAGCCCCACTATCTCGGCTTGAAGCTTGCCCCCTCCTCCAAGGTCGCCGCCCCGCGGCTTGCCGACGCGCCCTGGTCGATGGAGTGCAGGACCTGGAAGGAGATCGACGTCAACGGCGACCGCGTCCTCATCATGGGCGAAGGCATCAACTTCTACATTCGCGACGAATTATGGGATGACGAAGCCATGCGCGTGCATATGGAGCGCTACCACCCGATGGGGCGCATGTTTGCCGACCGCTATTGCCGCACCGACGACCGCGTGGTGTTTCCGGCGGCCGAGGGGGCGCGGGCGATCAGCTGACACAGTCACAAACCTCTCGTCATTCCGGGGCGCGGCGAAGCCGCGAGCCCGGAATCCATAACCATCGGCCTGGGATTATGGATTCCGGGCCTGCGTGCTGGCGCACGCATCCCGGAATGACGACGGAGATCTACGCCACCGCCGGCCGGTGCGCGCGCAGGAAGGAGCGGACCTGGCGCACCGCGAGCGGGACGCGCTCCTTCGGCTCCTTCCAGGGGAATAGGCTGACCTCCGCCTTCGGCGCCAGCATCGCCGTTTCCATGGCGACCGCGTAGGGATGCGCGGGGACATCGTCCGGCAGGATCAGGACCGGCGTCCGGCATTGGCGCACGAAGTCGCGCGTCACCGTGAAGACGAAATCGGGATTGCTGCGGTACATCCTGGTGAGGAATTGGTCGACCTGCGCCATGGTGATGTCCGGACGCCGCTTGACCAGCTCCGGCGCCCAGCCCTTCATGTTGTTGTCGTAGAACAGATCGGGCATCTCCGGCCGCGAGCCGCTCGGCTGCGCCAGCACGGCTGCGACGATGCGATCGGGTGCGCGCTTCAACAGATTCCAGATAAACGGCCCGCCGATGCAGAAGCCGTGCGCCATGAACTTGTCGATGCCGAGATGATCCATCAGGCCGAGATGGTCGTCGGTATAGGAGTCCCAGGGGCGGTCGATCTCGAGCGGGCCTGAGGACTGGCCGGCATTGGCGTTGCGGAGGTCGGCGGCGATGACACGATACTCGCTCTTGAGCTCCGTGATCGGATTGTAAGGCGATAACGGCCCGGAGAGCCCGGCAATGGTCGAGTTCAACCCGCCGCCGGCGATCACCAAGAGCGGAAAGCCGGCGCCGGCTTCCTCATAGTGGATGCGAACGGGGCCTTTCTCGTAAAAACTCATCAAGACTCCTCCCTGCCCGGTCTCGCGCCGGCCTACGTCTTGGCTGGTTCTCCGATCTTGTCCTGCGTTTTCGTCTCGAAATCGCTGGCGTCGTGGCGCTCATGCAACTGGCTTGCGGGATCACCGGAGACGCGGTTGACCATCCGCCCGCGCCGCACCGCGGGGCGCTTGGCGATCTGGTCGGTCCAGCGCTGCACGTTCTTGTAGTCCTGCACCGACAGGAATTCGCCGCCGCCATAGAGCAGTCCCTTCGACAGCGCGCCATACCAGGGCCAGACGGCCATATCGGCGATCGTGTAGACGCTGCCCGCGAGATATTCATTGTCGGAGAGCCTGCGGTCGAGCACGTCGAGCTGGCGCTTCACCTCCATGGTGAAGCGATCGATCGCGTATTCGATCTTGGTCGGCGCATAGGCGTAGAAGTGGCCAAAACCGCCACCGAGATAGGGTGCTGCGCCCATCTGCCAGAACAGCCAGGACATGCATTCCGCCCTGGTCTTTGCGTTTTTTGGCAGGAACGCGCCGAATTTCTCGGCGAGGTAGAACAGGATCGAGCCGGACTCGAATACGCGGATCGGCTCGGGGCCGGAGCGATCCATCAGCGCCGGGATTTTCGAATTCGGATTGACCGCGACAAAGCCGCTACCGAACTGGTTGCCATCGATGCGGATCAGCCAGGCGTCATACTCTGCGCCCTTGTGGCCAAGCGCCAGCAGTTCTTCCAGCATCACCGTGACCTTGACACCGTTCGGCGTCGCCAGCGAATAGAGCTGCAGCGGATGCTTGCCGACCGGCAGCTCCTTGTCATGGGTGGGACCTGCGATCGGCCGGTTGATGGACGCAAAGCGGCCGCCGCTTTCCTTGTTCCAGGTCCACACCTTCGGCGGTTCGTAGTCGGGCTTTTCGGTGACGGGGGCATCAGTCATTTGGCTTGGCTCTTTCCGAATTTCCTATCGACGATTTGCGTGCAAGCATTCTCTCCGCAGCGCCAAAGCACAAGTGCCAAAACCGCAGCGGAGATATTCTGCGAAGCGGAAAGCGCCTGCCAGACTTGACACGCCCGCGCGACCGGCGTTTCGCTCACTCAAGCAAGATCAGAAAAATCTTCCCCGGGGAGAGAGATCCATGAAATCGCCGATCTGCGACATGCTGGGCATCGAGTTTCCCCTGTTCGCCTTCAGCCATTGCCGCGACGTGGTGGCGGCGGTGAGCCGGGCCGGCGGCTTTGGTGTATTCGGCGCGACCGCGCATACCCCGGAGACGCTGGAGCAGGAACTGAAGTGGATCGACGCCCACGCCGACGGCAAGCCCTACGGCATCGATGTGCTGATCCCCGAAAACATCTCGACAGCGGGCGAGAAGAACGTCACCTGGAAGAGCCTGGAAGCGCGCGTCCCGCAAGCGCACCGCGACTTCACGCGCGATCTCCTGAAGAAGTACGATATCGAGCTGACCAGCAGGAACGTCGCCGACAATCAGCCGCAGCCCTTCGACGCGGAGACAGCGCTGCAATTGCTCGACGTCTCGTTTCGCCATCCGATCAAACTGATCGCAAACGCGCTCGGCGTGCCGCCGAAGGAGATGATCAATCGCGGCCGCAAGCATGGCGTGCCGGTGGCGGCGCTTGTCGGCGCCAAGGAGCATGCGCTGCGCCAAGTCGCGGCGGGAGTCGACATCCTGGTCGTGCAGGGCACGGAGGCCGGCGGCCATTGCGGCGAGGTATCGACCATGGTGCTGGTGCCCGAGGTGATCAAGGCGATCAAAAAGGTCCGCGACGTGCCGGTGCTCGCTGCCGGCGGCATCATGACGGGACGACAGATGGCGGCCTGCATGGCGATGGGCGCTGCGGGTGCGTGGACCGGCTCGGTGTGGCTTGCGACCGTGGAATCGGAGACGAGCGAAATTTTCCGCGAGAAGATGATCGCAGCCTCCTCGCGCGACGCAGTGCGCTCGAAGGGCCGCACCGGCAAGCCCGCACGACAGTTGCGCTCGGTCTGGACCGATGCCTGGGACCACTCGCCCGAAAGCCCCGGCGCGCTCCCGATGCCGCTGCAATCGATCGTCAGCCGCGACGCCTTCAACTCCATCGACCGTTCGGCGGCCGCAGGCAACGCCAAAGCGCGCGACCTCGTGAGCTACTTCGTCGGCCAGGGCGTCGGCCTGATCGACAGCGTGAAATCCGCGGGCAGCGTGGTGCAGGAGTTCAAGGAAGATTTCATCGAGGCGATCGAGCACATGAACGCGCTGGTCGCGGAGTGACTTCGTCAGTGCGAGCGAAGCGAAAATCCGGAACTTGTAGGGTGGGCAAAGCGAAGCCTGCCCACCGCTTTGTCGCGAGAGGCCTAATGGTGGGCACGGCGCTAGCGCGCCTTTGCCCACCCTACGGATCTCGCAATGACAGATAAGCAGATGTGTGAGAGCAACAAGAAGAAATGGCAAATAGCAAATCTTCCATCCCCGAAGACCGCATCCCCGTCATCGTTGGCGTTGGCGAAATCGTCGACCGGCCCAAGGAAATTGCGCGAGGACTCGAACCTCTCGTCTTGCTGGAACAGGCGCTGAAGCGCGCCGAGGCCGACTCCGGTGCAAAACTGCTCGGCGAGATCGGCTCGCTCGACGTGGTCAACTTCTTGAGCTGGCGCTACCGCGATCCCGAAAAGCTGCTCGCCGAGCACCTCGGCATCAAGCCGGCGCATTGCTATTACGGTCCGGTCGGCGGCGAGAGCCCGATCCGCTATTTGCATGAAGCGGCCCAACGCATCGCGCGCGGCGAATGCAGCGTAGCCGCGGTCTGCGGTGCCGAAGCGCAATCGACCGCGACCAAGGCGGAGCGCGCACACGTCACCCCTCCCTGGACGCCGTTTGCGCATGACGTGCCGGAGCCGAAACGCGGCGCGGCATTCCAGAAGCCCCTTGCGGTAAAGCTCGGCGTGTTCCGCCCGATCACGGTCTATCCGCTCTATGAGTCCGCGACTTCGGCGCATTGGGGACAGACGCCGCGCGAGGCGCTCGCTGAATCCGGCGCGCTGTGGTCGGCTTATGCCGGCGTCGCGTCGGCAAATCCCAACTCATGGCTGAAGAAAAGCTTCTCCTCGGATGACATCACGACGCCCAGCCCAGAGAACCGGCTGATCGCCTGGCCCTATACCAAGCTGATGGTCGCCAATCCCACCGTGAACATGGGCGCGGCGGTGTTGCTGACGAGTCTTGCGAAAGCGCGTGCGGCCGGCATAGCCGAGGAGCGGCTGGTATACCCTATCGGTGGTGCGTCGGCGGAAGAGCCGCGCGACTATTTGCTCCGCGACCAGTTTTACGAGAGCCATCCGCAGAATGCGGTGCTGAACGCGGTGATGAACCTCGTCGGCGGCGATGGCAAGACGTTCGATGCCATCGAGCTCTATAGCTGCTTTCCCTGCGTGCCGAAGATGGCGCGGCGCACGCTCGGACTCGGCCCCGACGTCAGGCCTACCGTGACCGGCGGGCTCACCTTCTTTGGTGCGCCGCTCAATACGTACATGACGCATGCGGCCTGCGCCATGGTGCGGACAATGCGCAATGGCGCAAAGCTCGGCCTGCTCTATGGCCAGGGCGGCTTCGTCACCAAGCATCATGGCCTGGTGCTGTCGCGCGAAGCGCCGCGCGAGGCGATCGCGCAAGCGACCTCCGTGCAGTCGGAAGCCGATCGCAGCAAGCACGCCGTGCCGGAATTCGTGACCGAGGCAAAAGGCAAGGGCAAGGTCGAGGCCTTCACGGTGATCTATCGCAACAATGGCGAGATTGAGCACGGCGTCGTCATGCTGCGTACGGAAGATGGACGGCGAACGCTGGGTCGCATTCCCGCGAGCGACGAGAAAACGCTCGCGCGTCTCTGCAACATGGACCGCAGTCCGGTCGGCTCTCTCGGCGAGATCATGATGGCCGAAGACGGAACCCCGCAGTGGCGGGTGGGATAAGAATCAAAAAAATCGTAGGGTGGGCAAAGGCGCGTTAGCGCCGTGCCCACCAAAATCCTCTATCGCGAGTTTTGGATGTTGGAGGGCACGCGGAGCCTGTCATCGGGCCGCGCTTTCGCGCGGACCCGTTGGCTTTGCCCACCCTACAAGCCCTAGCGCATAAGGCTCAAGGCGTCGGAGAAAAACTCCGGCCCGCCGAAATTGCCCGATTTCAGGGCAAGCAGCATGTTGCCCTCTTTCGCGCCGACGGCGCGCAGCACCGGCACGCCGGCGGCAATCTCCGCGCCGACGAGAAAACCGGGAATCCGCAAGCGGTCCACCACCGCGCCTGACGTCTCGCCACCGGCGACCACCAGCCGATGCACCCCGGACTGCACCAGGCCTTCGGCAATGTCGGCCATCGCCTGCTCGATCGCGTGTCCCGCCGCATCGCGGCCGTGACGAGCCTGAAGGGCGGCAACCTGGTCCGGTGCAGCACTCGAGGCGATCAGCACTGGTCCGCTGCCGAGCCGTTCGCGGGCCCAGGCCAGCGCGCGCTTTGCTTCCCCGTTGCCCTTGATGATCTGGTCGGGATCGAGATGCAGCACCGGCATGATCTTCTCGGCTCTCGCGATCTGGCCAAGCGTCGCCTGGGAGCAACTCCCGGCAAGGCAGGCAGCCGGGCCGCCAACGGCACCGCCCGCGCTGGCGTCCGACGGCATAGCCTTGCCGCGCACAAGCGCCCGCGCCAGCCCAAGCCCGATGCCTGAGGCGCCGACCGAAACGCGGTGCCCGATGGCCACCGCCCCGATGGTTTCGAGATCGAGGTCGAACACCGCATCGATGATGGCGGCGCCGACGCCCTTGCCGGCGAGGTCAGCCAGTTTGGCGTGCACCGCCTCCGGCCCCCGCGTGACAGTCGCGAGGTCGACCAGACCGACCTTCGTTCTGCTCTGGCGCGCCAGCACCCGCACCAGGTTGGAATCGTGCATCGGGTTGAGCGGATGGTCCTTCAACGGGCTCTCGTTCAGCGGGACTGTGCCGACAAAGAGATTGCCCTGGTAGACGGTGCGACCCGTCTCCGGGAAGGCCGGCGTCACCAGCACGATCCTGTCGCCGGAGTCCTCCTTCAGTGCATCCATGACCGGGCCGATATTGCCCTTGTCGGTGGAATCGAAGGTCGAGCAGATCTTGAACAGCACATGCGCCGCGCCCCGGCCGCGCAGCCATTTCTCCGCCGCGCGCGAGCGTTCGACCGCAATGCCAGCCTCGATCGACCGGCTTTTCAGCGACACCACGACGGCATCGACCTCCGGCATCGCGAGATCGTCTGCAGGCACGCCGATCGTCTGCACGGTGCGAAGGCCGGCGCGCGTCAGCGTGTTGGCGAGGTCGGAGGCGCCGGTATAGTCATCGGCGATGCAGCCGAGTTTCAATGTCACGGCTTTACTCCCGCATAGGGCTTGAACCAGGCGAGTCCATCGGTAGTCTTGCCGCGCGGGTTATATTCGCAGCCGACAGAGCCCTTGTAGCCGAGGCGGTCAAGCTCGGCGAAGATAAAGGGATAGTTCAATTCCTCTCCATCGGGCTCATTGCGCGAGGGAATGCTGGCGATCTGGATGTGGCCGATCATCGGCATCATGTCGCGCAGATGCATGGTGACGTCGCCATGGATGATCTGGCAGTGATAGATGTCGAATTGCAGCTTCAGATTCGGGATCTTCAGTTCATTGATGAGATCGCGCGCGAAGATGAAATTGTTCAGGAAATAGCCCGGCACGTTGCGCGGGTTGATTGGCTCGATCACGACGTCGAGGCCATGCGGCGCAAAAAACTCCGCGGCCCATGCCACAGATTTGTAAAACTGCTCCACCGCCTTGGCGTCGCTGCGCTCCGCAATGCCGGCCATCAGATGCAGGCGCTTCACGCCGGTCGCCTGTGCGTAAGGCAGCGCGGTATGCAGGCTCTGCTGCAGATCGGCGAAACGCGCCGGCAGCGCGGCAAAACCTTTTTCGCCAGCGGCCCAATCACCGGGCGGGAGGTTGAACAGCGCCTGCGTGAGGCCATTGCCATGCAGGCGCGCGCCGATTTCCTTCGCCGGAAACTCATAGGGAAACAGGAATTCGACTGCGGTGAAGCCCGCTTTCGCGGCTGCTTCAAAGCGGTCGAGAAACGGCACCTCGGTAAACATCATCGAGAGATTGGCGGCGAAACGGGGCATCGCTGTCCTCTTCTTGTCTTCTGATTAGTGGGACTCGCCCGGCAGCCTGGTGCCGGTAATGCGCGCATACATCCGCGCAACCGAAGCGTCATCGTCGCGGCCCATGCCGGCGGCGGCGGTGGCGAGAAACATCTGTAACGCGGCGGCGGAGACCGGCACCGGAAAGCGCGCGTTGCGCGCCATGTCCTGGATGATGCCGAGGTCTTTGACAAAAATCTCGACCGCGCTGCGCGGCGCGTAGTCGCCGTCAAGCACATGCGGCATGCGGTTCTCGAACATCCAGGAATTGCCGGCAGACGCCGTGATCACCTCGTAGACCTTCCGGATGTCGAGGCCCTGCCTGGCTGCGAACGCAATCGCTTCAGAGGCGGCAGCGATATGCACGCCGGCCAGAAGCTGGTTGATCATCTTGAATGCGGCGCCCTGCCCTGCTGCATCGCCGAGCTCGTAAAGCTTGGCCGCCATTGCGTTCAGCGCCGGCCGCGCTTTGGCGAACGCTGCCGCGCTGCCGGAGGCGAGAATGGTGAGCTCGCCTTGGGCTGCGCGCTGCGCGCCGCCGGAGATCGGCGCATCCAGATAATGCCGGCCGGTCGCTTCCAGGTCCTTCGCGAGCCGGCGCGCGACGTCGGGGTCCATGGTCGCCGACGAGACGAAGACCGCGTCCCTGGCCAGCGTCTCGGCGACACCGTCCTTGCCGAACAGGATCGTTTCGGTCTGCGCGGCGTTGACGACCACACTGACGACGATGCCTGCGGTCCTGGCCGCTTCCGCCGGCGTCCTGGCCCCCTTGCCGCCCTCCTTGACGAAGCGGGCGACGCTGTCGGCTGTGACATCGCAGCCGGTGACATCGAAGCCGGCGCGCTTGAGCGACGTCGCCATGCCAAAGCCCATCGAGCCGAGCCCGATCACGGCGACGGGTGGTTTATCTGTGGCGGGCATCCGGGGTTCCTTCGTTTCTTGGTGCTTTGGCCTTTGCCTATCACGGCTTGGCCGCGCTGCCAAAGCATGAGACAAGGCGAAAAACGGGAAGATGGCAGGAAGTGATATGAGTGAAACAAGGCTTCGCGAGGACATCTGCCGCTTCGGCCGCTCGCTGTTCGAGCGCGGGCTGACGCCGGGCTCCTCGGGCAATATCAGCGTCAAATTAGAGGACGGCGGGTGGCTGGTAACGCCGACCAATGCCTCGCTGGGCTTCCTCGATCCCGCCAAATTGTCGCGGCTGGCGGCCGACGGCAAGCTCGTCTCCGGTGATGCGCCCACCAAGGAAGTGCCGCTGCATTCGGCGCTCTACCAGACGAGGACCGCAGCGCGCGCCGTGGTGCATCTGCACTCCACCCATTCGGTTGCGCTGTCGATGCTGCCGGAGATCGACCCGCGCGCCGCGCTGCCGCCGATGACGGCCTATTATTTGATGAAATGCGGCGCGACCGCGCTCGTGCCCTATTACCGGCCGGGCGATCCTGCCGTCGCCGATGCCATCAAGGGCCTGGCCGGAAAATATTCGTCCGTGCTGCTCGCCAATCACGGCCCCGTGGTCTCCGGCGACACCCTGGAAGCCGCGGTGTTCGCAACCGAGGAGCTCGAGGAAACGGCAAAGCTCTATCTGCTGCTGCGCGGGATGAACCCGCGTTATTTGTCGCCGGCGCAGATCAACGATTTGACAAAGACGTTCGGGCTGACGTTGCCCGAGCACGGGCACGATTGGTAGGGTGGGCAAAGGCGCGCACGCGCCGTGCCCACCGTCATAAGCCTCAACATAAATGGTGGGCACGCTTCGCTTTGCCCACCCTACGATTGCGGCAGACCAGCGTCATTGCGATCGAAGCGAAGCAATCCAGACTATCTCCGCGGAGACAATGTGGATTGCTTCGTCGCTCTGCTCCTCGCAATGACGGCTCGCTATAACACCGCGAGATGCTTGTTCTGCAGATCCGTGATCAGCATCAATCCCGGCGCGTGCGTGATGGCGAACGGGATTTTCGCCGCGGCGATGACCGATTGCGGGGTGACGCCGCAGGCCCAGAACACCGGGATTTCATCGGCCTCGACCGGCACCGGATCGCCGTAATCGGGCCCGGAGATATCCGCGATCCCGATCGAATGCGGATGGCCGAGATGCACCGGCGCACCGTGCACGCTCGGAAAGCGCGTGGTGATCTGCACCGCGCGGATCGCATCCGCCGGTTTGAACGGCCGCATCGAGACCACCATGGGACCCGCGAAGGGTCCAGCCGGCTGGCACTGGATATTGGTGCGGTACATCGGCACGCGTACCTTGTGCTCGATATGGCGGATCGGCAGGCCCTCGGCCATCAGCGCCTCTTCGAACGAGAACGAGCAGCCGAGCACGAAGGCGACGAGATCATCGCGCCAATGCGCCATGATGTCGGTCGGCTCGTCGGCCACTTCGCCGTCGCGCCAGACACGATAGCGCGGCACGTCGGTACGGATGTCGAGGTCAATCCCGAGCGCAGGGATTTTCGGGTTGCCGACGTCGGACATGCCGATGATCGGGCACGGTTTCGGGTTGAGCTGGCAGAAGCGATGGAAGCTTGAGGCGAACTTTTCCGGCAGGATCGCGAGATTGCCCTGGACATAGCCATTGGCGATGCCGGCCGTGGAAGAGGCCATGCCCGCGCGGCAATCGAGCCGCGCCTTGAGGCTCGGCGTGACCTGCTCGCCCTGCTCCGTTCGGGTCAAACCAACATTCATCGTGTGCGCTCCGTGCCTCGACAGGTTATGCATGTAATTCTACCATGCAGCCCCGCCAGAAGCATAAGCAATTCCGGAAGCCTGAATGACCAAAATCGCATCCAACCTGCAGATCGATTCCGCCCGTCTGTGGGGCACCATCCACGAAACCGCGAAATTCGGCGCAACGCCGAAGGGCGGCGTGCGGCGGCTGACGCTGTCTGCCGAAGACAAGCAGGTCCGCGACTGGTTCCGGAGGGCGTGCGAAGACGCGGGCCTCGAGGTGCATGTCGACACGCTGGGCTCGATGTTTGGCTTGCGTAAGGGAAAGGACATGTCGAAGCCGCCGGTCGGTCTCGGCTCGCATCTCGATACGCAACCGACAGGCGGCAAGTATGACGGCGTGCTCGGCACGCTTGCGGCGCTCGAAGTGGTGCGGACGCTCAACGACGCCGGCATCGAGACAGAGGTGCCGCTCTGCATCTGCAACTGGACCAACGAGGAAGGCTCGCGCTTTGCGCCGGCGATGATGGCGTCGGCCGCCTATGTCGGCGACTTCACGACGGACGATATTCTGTCGCGCAAGGACGCCGAAGGCGTGACGGTGGCCGAAGCGCTCGATGCCATCGGCTACCGTGGCGCGACGGCCGTCGGCACCCAGAAATTCTCCGGCTTCGTCGAGCTGCATATCGAGCAAGGACCGATCCTGGAGGCCGAGGGCAAGACCATCGGCGTCGTCGATTCCGGTCAGGGCGTCCTGTGGTACGACGGCAAGATCACGGGCTTCGAAAGTCATGCCGGCTCGACGCCGATGCCGCTGCGCCGCGATGCGCTGGCGACATTGTCGGAGATCGTGCTGGCGATGGAGAGCATCGCAAAGAAGCACGGCCCCAACGCGGTCGGCACCATCGGCGAGGCCGTGATCGCAAAACCTTCGCGCAATGTCATTCCCGGCGAGATCGCTTTCACCGTAGATTGTCGAAGCGCGGATGGCACGATCATGGACGCGCTGGATCGTGATTTGCGCGCGGCCGTCGCCGAGATCGCGGCGCGTCGCAAGGTTGACGTCAAGCTCGATCTCGTCTGGCGCAAGCCGCCGACGCATTTCAATCCGAAGCTGGTCGAGACGATCGAGAATGCCGCGAAGACGCTGGGCTACAGCCATCGGCGCATCACGTCTGGCGCCGGCCACGACGCCTGCAACCTCAACACCATCGTGCCGGCGGCGATGGTGTTCGTGCCCTGCAAGGACGGCGTCAGCCACAACGAACTGGAGGACGCCACGCAGCTCGATTGCACCGCCGGCGCCAATGTGCTGATGCATACTGTGCTGGCGCTGGCCGGCGTCGCATCCTGACAACAACAATAAAGGGAGGTTTCGGTGCGCGGAGTGTTTGTCGACGCCAATGATTCACTGGCCGAGATCTTTGAGCGGCAGCGCAAGCCCGGCGATCCCGATGTGAAGGTGCATCTCGATCCGAACATCAAGGCGGAGCAATGGCCGTCGATCCTTGATGGAGCCGAGATCGGCGTCGTCGACCACACCGCCCTTCCGACGGACGTGGCGAAGAAATGCGCGGGGCTGAAGCACATCGTGTTCCTCGGCACCGGCGCGCGCAGCTACATGAACCCGGAGGAGCTCGCAGGGCTCGGCATGTCCGTGCATCTGATCAAGGGCTATGGCGACACGGCGGTCGCCGAATCCGCGATCGCGCTGATGTGGGCGTCAGCCCGCGTGCTGGCGCAGATGGATCGCGAGATGCGCGTCGGCAACTGGCTGCGCGAGGACGCCATGCAGCTCACCGGCAAAACACTGGGACTGATCGGCTTTGGCGGCATCGCCGCGGAAGTCGCGCGCATTGCAACCGGCAGCGGCATGAAGGTCATCGCATGGAACCGGACGCCGAAGACCTTTCCCGGCGTGGAGTTCGTGAGCCTCGATACGTTGCTCGCCGACAGCCACGTGATTTCCATTCATCTGCTTCTCAACGACGAGACCCGCGGCTTCCTCTCGCGCAACAAGATCGCAGCAATGCGAAAAGGCGTGATCCTGATCAACACAGCGCGCGGCGCCATTGTCGACGAGCAAGCCATGATCGACGCGTTGAAGTCCGGCCACATCCGCCACGCCGGGCTCGACGTCTACAACATCGAGCCGATGCCGAAGGATCATCAACTGACCAGGATCCCCAACGTCACGCTGTCCGCGCATTCGGCCTTCCGCACGCCCGAAGCAAGCGAGAATTTGATCCACGCCGCGTGGGAGCATTGCCGGAGGATCGCGAAGGGCTGACGCCGTCATTGCGAGCGAAGCGAAGCAATCCAAGCTTCAGCAGGCTGGGCGATGGATTGCTTCGTCGCTTCGCTCCTCGCAATGACGGCGGTGTGCACTAATCCACCATCTCCGCGACCGCCTTGCCGCAAGCCGTGGTGTCCGCATTGCCGCCGAGGTCCTTCGTGCGCAGCGTGCGCTCGGCGAGCGTGCGCTCGATGGCGCCGACGATGGCTTCCGCGGCCTGCTTCTCACCGAGATGCTCGAACATCATCGCGCCCGACCAGATCATGCCGATCGGATTGGCGATGCCCTGCCCCGCGATGTCGGGCGCCGAACCGTGCACCGGCTCGAACACGCTCGGAAAATCGCCCTCCGGATTGATGTTGCCCGACGGCGCGATGCCAATGGTGCCGGTGCAGGCAGGACCGAGGTCCGACAAAATATCGCCGAACAGGTTCGAGCCGACCACGACGTCGAACCAGTCCGGATGCAGCACGAAATTCGCGGTGAGAATGTCGATGTGATACTTGTCCCATTTCACTTTCGGGAATGTCTTGGCCATCGCCTCTACGCGTTCGTCCCAATAAGGCATGGTGATGGCGATGCCGTTGGATTTCGTCGCCGAGGTCAAGTGCTTCTTCGGCCGGGACTGCGCCAGCTCGAACGCGAATTTGAGGATACGGTCGACGCCGGTGCGCGTCATCACAGTCTGTTGCGTCACGAACTCGCGGTCGGTGTCCGGGAACATGCGGCCGCCGACGGAGGAATATTCACCTTCGGTGTTCTCGCGCACCACCCAGAAATCGATGTCGCCGGGCTTGCGATTGGCAAGCGGCGACGGCACGCCGGGCATCAGCCGGACCGGACGCAGGTTCACATACTGGTCGAACTCCCGGCGAAACTTGATCAGCGACCCCCACAGCGAAATGTGATCCGGAATCTTCGCGGGCCAACCGACCGCGCCGAAATAGATCGCGTCGTGCTTGCCGATCTTCTCCTTCCAGTCGTCCGGCATCATCTGGCCGTGCTTCTCGTAATAATCGTAGGAGGCGAAATCGAAATGGTCGAACTTCACGGCGACGCCGTGCTTCTTCGCCGCCGCCTCGATGACGCGCAGGCCCTCCGGCATCACCTCCTTGCCGATCCCGTCGCCGGGAATGACCGCGATCCGGTATGTCTTCTTTGCGCTATTCATCGAGAACGTCCTTGACTGTCTGATCTGCGCTTTAAGCGCTTGTTTGATGGCCCTGCAATGGACCAAACTGGCGTTGAGATCAACGCTGCAGTGCAATGTTGACCGCAAAGAACCTGCCCCCCGCCCCTGCCTCTTTTCGAACCAGCGAGCATTCCCATGGACCTGCATCTGCGCGGCAAGCGCGTTCTCATCACCGGCGCCTCCAAAGGCATTGGCGCGGCCGCGGCTGAAGCCTTTGCCGAGGAAGGCTGTCATCTTCGCCTCGCCGCCCGCTCTGGCGATGCGCTGAAGGCGCTGACCGACCGCCTGCGCTCGCAGCACCAGATCGACGCCGCCAGCCATGTGGTCGACTTGCGTAAGCCCGAGGACATCCAGAGGTTGGTGAAGGACGCCACCGACATCGACATCCTCATCAACAATGCCGGCGACATTCCCGGCGGTTCGATCGACAAGATCGACGAGCCAACCTGGCGGCATGCCTGGGAGCTCAAGGTGTTCGGCTATATCAACCTGACGCGGGCGATCTATGCGCAGATGAAGGCTCGCGGCGGCGGGGTGATCGTCAACGATATCGGCGCGGCCGGCGAGAAGTTCGACGCCAATTACATCTGCGGCAGCGCCGGCAACGCGGCGCTGATGGCGTTCACCCGCGCGCTCGGCGGAAAAAGCCTCGCCGACAATATCCGCGTGGTCGGCATCAATCCGGGGCCGGTCGGCACCGACCGCCACGTCACGCTGCTCAAGACGCGCGCCAAACATCAGTTCGGCGACGAGAACCGCTACACGGAATTTCAGAAGGGGATGCCGCTGGGCCGACCGGCACGCGCGCGTGAGATCGGCGATCTCATGGCGTTCCTCGCCTCCGACCGCTCCGGCTATACCTCGGGCGTGATCTTTACCGTCGACGGCGGAATAGCCGCGGGCTGGGGCTAAGCTGCGGAAGAGCCGTCATTCGGGGGCGCCTCGAAGAGGCGAACCCGGAATCTCGAGATTCCGGGTTCGGTCCTTCGGACCGCCCCGGAATGACAGTACAGAGAAATTGCTCAGGAGAAACGCCATTGGCTGATCAGGGACTGGTGCGGGAGACCGCCAACGCGATCGTCGACAAGCTGAAAAAGGGCGAAGTCACGCCGCTCGACCTGCTCGACGTGCTGGAGAAGCGAATCGCGGAGGTGGATGGCAAGGTTAACGCGCTGCCGACGCTGTGCTTCGAGCGCGCTCGCGCCCACGCCAGGACGCTGATGCAGAAGAAGCCGGCCGAGCGCGGCCTGCTTGCCGGGCTACCCGTGCCGATCAAGGACCTGACCAACGTTGCAGGCGTGCGAACGACGCAGGGCTCGCCAATCTACAAGGACAATGTCCCGGCCCGCTCGGACATCCTGGTCGAGCATCTCGAGAGCAACGGTGCAATGATCTACGCCAAATCGAATACACCCGAGTTCGGCGCCGGCGCCAACACCTTCAACGAGGTGTTCGGCCCGACGCTCAATCCCTGGGATACGTCGAAGAGCGCGGCCGGTTCGTCCGGCGGCGCGGCGGTGGCGCTTGCGACCGGTACGGCCTGGCTCGCGCACGGCTCCGACATGGGCGGCTCGCTGCGCAACCCGGCGAGCTTCTGCGGCATCGTGGGCCTGCGTCCGAGCATCGGCCGCGTCGCGCACACGCCCTCGGCCGCGATCGACCGCAATCTCGGCGTCCAGGGACCGATGGCGCGCAATGTCGAGGATCTCGCACTGCTGTTAGACGCCATGAGCGGCGAGCATCCAGCGGATCCGCTGTCGCTGCCGGTGCTGCCGGTCTCTTTCCTGTCATCGGCGCGGAGCGGAAAGACGCCGAAGCGGGTCGCCTACTCACCCGATCTCGGCATCACCCCGGTCGATCCCGAGGTGAAGGCGGTCACGCGCAAGGCCGCCGAACGCCTTGCCCAGGCCGGCGTCACGGTCGAAGAAGCGCATCCTGATTTGCGCGAAGCTCACGAGTGTTTCCATGTGCTGCGCGCGTTCGATTTTGCGCTGAGCAAGGCGGCGCTGCTTCGCAGCAAGCGCGACCTGCTCAAGCCTGAAGTGATCTGGAATATCGAAGAAGGCTTGAAGCTCACGGTCGAAAAGCTCGAGCGCGCCGAAGCGCAGCGCGTCGCATTGGCCGAGCGCGCGGTGAAATTCTTCGAGACCTACGATCTCTTGCTTTGTCCCGCGACTATCGTGCCGCCCTATCCGATCGAGCACCGCTACGTCGCCGAATGCGATGGCAAGAAGTTCGACAATTACGTCGAATGGCTCGGCATCGTCTATGCGATCACGCTGGCCTGCTGCCCCGCGCTGTCGCTTCCCTGCGGCTTCACCGCATCGGGCCTGCCGATCGGACTACAGATGGTCGCAGCCCCGCGCGGCGAGGCGCAATTGCTCGCCGGTGCAAAGGCGCTGGAGGATATTCTGGAACTACGCGGGACCACGCCGATCGAGCCAAGGGTGGCGAAGGCTTGATCCGCGAATTGTAGGGTGGGCAAAGCGAAGCGTGCCCACCATTCCCACCGAGATCATGAACGGTGGGCACGGCGCGCTGCGCCTTTGCCCACCCTACGAGGCTCCAGCGCCGCCTGCTTTCTCGATCGCAAGTTGCAGCGCCATCTTGGTCTGCTGCACGATGTCCTCGATCAGTTCCTCGCGCGTGATCTGCGCGACCTGACCGGTGAGCAGGCCCTGCTCGGCGAGCGAGATTACGCCATGCAGCGCGGCCCAAACCTGCAAGGCGTGCCGCTCGCGCAAGAGACCGACCGCAGGCGCCTCGAACGATTCGATCAGAAGGTGCAGCGACTCCCGCGCGGCTACGTGCAGCTCTGAGTCCTTTTCGGCGCAAGCCATGGTGCGCGAAGCGAACATCAAGCGGTACATGCCGTTCCGCTTCAGCCCGAAATCGAGCGCAGCCTGCGCAAAGCGCGACAGCTTCGAGCGTTTCGAGGGCCCGTCGATCGCCGCGCGCAGGATCTCGTTGAATTGGCGGAAGGCTTCCGCGGTGACGGCCTGCAACAGCGCCTCCCGGTCGGCAAAGTGCCGGTACGGCGCAGGCTGCGACACGCCCAGCTGCTTCGCGAGCGCCTTGAGGCTGATCGCTTCAGGCCCGCCCTGCTCCGCCTCGCGCAAGGCGGCCTGCACCAGCGCATCGCGGAGGTCGCCGTGATGGTAGGTATTTTGCGGCTTGCGGGCGAGTTGGCGCGACATTGAACCTCACGTGAACGGTGATCTTTTTACTTGACGAATGCGGCGAACGCGAATGTAATATGGTATAACTTCAGGACGCGGCGCGCAAGAAGCCGCGCATCATCCAAACCAGGGACGTCCGCGCGAAGCCACGAGTTCGCGCGTCACAGAGGGAAGCGCTTGCCATGGCCAAGCTGAAAATCCACGTAGACCAGGGCAAATGCCAGGGGCATGCCCGCTGCAAATCGCTGGCGCCCGAGCTGTTCGAGCTCGACGAATACGGCAACGCTCACGAAATCGGCGACGGCGCCGTACCCGCAGGCCTCGAAGACAAGGCTTGGCTCGCCCAGACCAACTGCCCGGAAATCGCGATTCAAGTGACGGAGGAGTAATCCCCTCCGCGCGCCCGGTATTGAACGACCAAGCGAACAGAGCACAAGGAACCACCCTTATGTCCGATGCTGTGAGCTATTTGCCCAAACATCCCCCGGTCACCGACTGGGTCAACGATTTCGACCATACCGATCCGCGCTGGACCGACGATCCCTTCCCGATCTGGGACGAGCTGCGCGCGGCCTCGCCCATCGTGCATACCGAGCGTTACCTCGGCTGCTATATGCCGACAACCTACGAAGCCGTGCGCGCAATCGCCAACGACACCGAGCATTTTTCCTCGCGCCGCGTCATCGTGCGCGACGTGCGTCCCGAGCAGACGGCCAAAGCACCGCCGATCACCTCCGACCCGCCGGAGCACAAGCCGGCCAAGCAGTTGCTGCTGCCGCCGTTCACGCCCGACGCGATGAAGAAGCTCGAGCCGCGGGTGCGCGCGATCTGCAACGAGCTGATCGACGCGTTCATCGCCGATGGCAAATGCGACGCGGCGGCGCGCTACACCAAGCACATTCCGGTCCGCGCCATCGCCCATATGCTGGGGATTCCCGAGAAGGACGGCGACCAGTTCATCCAGTGGATTCACCAGATCCTCGAACTCGGCATCAAAAACCAGGAAACCCTGGTGAAGGCTGCTGAGGAAATGGACAGCTACTTCGCCGGCCATATCGAGCATCGCAAGACGCACCCCTCCGACGACCTGATCTCGACGCTGATGAATGCGAAGGGCAAGGACGGCAAGCCGCTGGACGACGCTCATGTGCGGGGCTCGCTGCGGCTGCTTTTGATCGCGGGCATCGACACCACCTGGAGCGCAATCGGCGCGGCGCTATGGCATCTCGCCAGGACGCCCACAGACCGTGAGCGGCTGGTCAAGGAGCCGGCGCTGATGCCGCTCGCCGTGGAGGAATTGCTGCGCGCCTATTCACCGGTGACGATGGCGCGCGAGGTGATGAAGGAGACCACCATTTCCGGCTGCCCGGTCAGGGCCGGCAATATGGTGCTGCTCTCCTTCCCTGCCGCTAACCGCGATCCCGCGATGTTTCCCGACGCCGAGAAGGTGGTGATCGACCGCAAGGAAAACCGCCACGCCGCCTTTGGCCTCGGCATCCACCGCTGCGTCGGTTCCAACCTCGCGCGCATGGAAATGACGGTGGCGCTCGAGGAATGGCTGAAGCGGATTCCCGATTTCCGCCTCGATCCCGCCGGCAAGGTCACCTGGTCGGAAGGCACCGTGCGTGGACCGCGGCAGCTCCCGATGTTATTCGGGACGACGGCCTGAGACGACATCAGCGACAAGAGCAGGCCGCCCGAAGGGAGGCCTGCCGTGACCGATGAACATGAGCCGCCGCCGGACTCCAAGCTGACGCGCTCCAAGCGGCGCTGGGCGCAGGAGGGCCGTTTCCTCACCGGCAGGATTGCGCGGCCCGAGGAGCAGCGCCTGCCGCCGGGGCAACACTTGACGAAGGATTGGCCGACGCTCGATCTCGGGCTCACGCCGGAAATCTCGCGCGAGCGCTGGCGGCTCGATGTCTATGGCGCGATCGAGAATCCGATCTTCTGGGATTTCTCCGAGTTTTCGGCGCGCGCGCAAACGCCGGTCACATCCGATATTCATTGCGTCACCACCTGGTCGCGCTACGACAACCAATGGATCGGCCTGCCGACACGCGAGCTGCTGGAGGCCTGCGAGCCGCGCGACAATGCACGTTTCGTCGTGCTGCACTCCTACGATGGCTATACCACCAACCTGCCGCTGGAGGATTTCGCCGCCGAAGACGCTCTGCTCGTCCATAGCTGGTCCGGCAAGCCGCTCGCGGCGGAGCATGGCGGACCGGTACGGCTCGTGGTGCCGCATCTCTATTTCTGGAAGAGCGCAAAATGGTTGCAGGCAATCGAATTCCTCGAACACGATGCGCCCGGCTATTGGGAAGTCCGCGGCTATCATAACCGCGGCGACCCCTGGCGTGAGCAGCGCTATTCCGACGACTGAGGAGACCCGCATGCCCACCGAAAAATTCCAATTCGAAGGCGAAGGCGGCCATCAGCTTGCGGCCGCGCTTGATCTGCCCGACGGCGAGCCCACGGCCTATGCGCTGTTTGCGCATTGCTTCACCTGCGGCAAGGACGTGCTGGCCGCGAGGCGCATTGCGATCGCGCTCGCAGCCAAGGGCATCGCCACGCTACGCTTCGACTTCACCGGGCTCGGATCGAGCGAGGGCGATTTCGCCAATTCGACCTTCTCCTCCAATGTAGCCGATCTCGTCCGCGCCGCCGATCATCTGCGGGCAACGCGCAAAGCCCCTGCAATCCTGATCGGCCACAGCCTCGGCGGAGCGGCGATTCTTGCGGCCGCCGCCCAGGTTCCGGAAGCGAAGGCCGTCGTCACCATCGCGGCGCCCTCAGACCCCGCCCATGTCACGGGCCTGTTCAGGGATCATGTCGAGACCATCCGCAGCGACGGCCAGGCGCAAGTCTCGCTCGCCGGCCGCGCCTTCACCATCAAGCGCGAATTTCTCGACGATGTCGCCGAAAACGGCCTGATGGAAAAGATCAAGCAACTCCACAAGGCGCTGCTCGTGATGCACTCGCCGACCGACGACACCGTCGGCATCGGCAATGCGACGCGCATCTTTGTCGCAGCCAGGCATCCGAAGAGCTTTGTGTCCCTCGCGGGCGCCGATCATCTCCTGAGCGACCGGCGCGATTCCGCATATGTCGCCGACGTCATCGCGACCTGGGCAACGCGTTACGTCGATCTCGCCGCCGCGGAACACACCACGGAGGCAGCCGAGCCGCGTCGGGTCACGGTGCGCGAAACGCGCCAAAGCAAGTTCCAGAACACCGTTACGATCGGCCCGCATCATCTGCTCGCCGACGAGCCCGCTTCCGCCGGCGGCGAGGATTCAGGTCCCGGCCCCTACGATTTCCTGCTCGCGGGCTTAGGGGCCTGCAAATCCATGACCATGCGGCTCTATGCCGACCGAAAGTCGTTCCCGCTCGAGCGTGCCACCGTGACGCTGAACCACAGCAAGATTTACGCGAAAGACTGCGCGGAATGCGAGACCAGGGAGGGCATGCTCGACCAGATCGAGGTTGCGATCGGCCTCGAAGGCCCGCTTGATTCCGACCAGCGCAAGCGCATCCTCGAAATCGCGGACAAATGTCCGGTGCACCGCACCCTCACCTCGGAGATTCGGATCGTGACCCGAGCCGCGGATTGACGTGGAGGACGCTCGCGACCTCGCGCATTACGCCGGCAGCGGCCGCACCCTGAGCGCGCCACGCAGGGCGATCGCGGAGCCTGCCATGATTCCGGCGACGGCCACGAACGATCCCAGCGCCAGCGTGGAAATTCCGGTCAGCCCCTGCCCGATCGAGCAGCCGAAGGACATCACGCCGCCGATGCCCATCAGCGCCGCGCCTCCCGCCGAGCGCAGCATATGCTGCGGTGAGCGGTAGCCTTCGAATTCGAAGCGTCCGGTGAGCAGCGCCGTCACCAGGCTGCCCGCGAACACGCCGCCGACGGTCGCGATGCCGAAATTGAGCGTCGATCCCGTCGACAGCATCACATATTGCAGGCTGTCGGCGATCGGCGCGATGAAGGTCAGCGAGGCCACCGGCACCGGATTGAAATCATCCGCACCCAGATGCCCGGTCGCGTACCAGCCGGCCGCGATCAGAAGCCCGATCGCGACGCCTGCGACGATCTGGCCGAACGAGCGGCGGAACGGTCCATGCGAGAAGGCGAAGATGATCAGCGCTGCGCTGACCAGTGAGGTCGCAAACATCCGTCCATAGATTTCGTTGACGCCAACGCTCGACAACAGCGCCGGCAGCGAGGTGATCCTGGCCGTGAGCTGCGTCACCTGCACGGCAGCGATTCGCGCCGGTGCGATCAGGCCCTTCAACGTGATCTCGGCAAAGATCCCGAGCACGATCACCACCACGAAGGAGCGCAGGTTTCCTTTCCCGAGCAGCACCAGCGCGCGAGAGCCGCAGCCATTCGACAGCACCATGCCGTAGCCGAACAAGAGGCCGCCGAAGAACAGAACAGGCGCCGAGAACGACGGCTGCATGTAGATCGACTTGCCGAGATCGACCGCGCCGCGCGCGGCGAGTAATTGCGAGGCCGCGATCGCAACGCCCATGGCGAGCGCATAGGTGCGCACCAGCCGGCCGTCACCGTCGGCCCACCAGCCGCGCAGGCTGCTCATCATGCAAAAGCCGGAAAGCAGCGCGATCGACCCAAAGAGCAGGCCGATGACGAGGCCGGAAAGGACGGCGATTTGGTTTGGATCCATAGGTACTCCCTCGTCACTGCGAGCGAAGCGACTTGTCCGCCGTAGCTCAACGAGCGAAGGCGGAAGCAATCCAGCGGTCTAGATGCGGAACAAATCTGGATCGCTTCGTCGCTTCGCTCCTCGCAATGACGATTCTGTTCGGTTCACGGTTTCAAGATAACGCGGTCGCGCGACGAGCCGGCGACCGCGACAAAGGCGCGCTTGGCTTCCTCGAGAGGATAGATCGCGGACGGATTGATCGTAAACGGCTTCAATTTGCCGGCGGCAAAACCTGGCGCAAGTTCGCGCAGGACAGCGCCAGTTGCAACCGAGGAAAGCCCCAACGTGTCGATACCGACATAGGTGTGCTGGCCGCGATAGAACTCCAGGATATTGAATTGGACGATGCGGTCGATTGCGGCGATCAGAATCTGGCGGCCACGTAGCGCAAGCGACTTATGCGCGGCCTGGAAATAGGGATCGCCAACGGTGTTGAAGACGATATCGGCGCCCTTGCCGCCCGTCAGCTCGCGCACGCGAGCGGCGACATCGGCCGCGGAAGCGTCGATCATTTCGACTTTCGAATTCGAATGCCCCTCATAAGCCTCCGCCTTGCGCGCCACGCCGATGGCGCGCGCGCCCTGCCAGGTCGCGATCTGCACCGCGGCCTGTCCGACCTTGCCGGTAACGCCCATGACCAGCACGGTCTCGCCCGGCTTTGGCATGCCGGCGCGGCGAAATCCCTCCATCGCGGTGACGAAGGGAACGCAGATGCCGGCGGCTTCCTCAAAGGAAAGGCCCCTGGGCTTCTCCACGGTCGCCTCGGCCTCGACGGCAAGATGCGTCGCGTGGGTGCCGTCACGACGGATGCCGAGATCGCCGGATGAGCCAAACACCTCGCGCCCGACCGTGCCGCGCGGGCCGTCGACGACGATGCCGGCATAGTCGCGCCCCGAAGTGCGCGGAAACACCGCATGGGGCATCAGCCCGGTGGCGGCCTTGACGTCGGAGGGATTGACGGCAGCGGCTTTGATCTCGATCAGCACCTGGCTCGCGGCGCGCGCGAGCGTATGCCGCTCGACCACGGGCGCAAGCGCCGCCGCGTTCTCCGCCCCGGCCTTGAGCCGCACGCAGCGGGCTTCGACCGCAAAACGATCCGGTCTGGAGGCCGGCTTCATCAACATCTCCAGTAGCTAGCGAGGCCGCGACGATCGGCGTGCCGCAAGCTGTCGCAGTGCCATGAAATCGCCTCGCACGAAAGCCTCTTTCTTTGCGCGACTCCATTTCTTGAGCTTACGTTCATTCTCGATCGCGTCGGTGATCCGCTCGAACCATTGCGAGAAAACGAGAGTTACGGGTCGACGCGTTGCCGTGTAGCCGCCGAGCGCGCCAGAATTATGCTGAGCGATTCTGATTTCGAGAGCTGTCCGGGTTATCCCGATATAGAAGCTCCCGTCGGCGCATCGGAGAATATAGAGGAAGGCACCTTCGCCATTTGTCATCTCCGAGCACTCCGCTCCCACTCCTCATCCTGAGGAGCCGCGAAGCGGCGTCTCGAAGGATGTAGGCCCGTCTGGGGCCTCATGGTTCGAGACGGCGCTACGCGCCTCCTCACCATGAGGGGAGAAAGCTATGCTTTCGGCCGCTTGTCGTAAACACGCTTGGCCTTGCCGAGCGAGCGTTCCAGGGTGTCGGGGGCGACGATCCGGACTGCGGCCGTGATGCCGATCGTGTTCTTGATGAAAGACGCGACCTTGTCGGCGTGTTCCACAAGGCCGCCGCCGTCCCAGTGCTCGGGGCGCGATTCGGCGAGGATCGCCATCTCGTCCATGCGGCCCTCGCGGGTGAGCTCGATGATGAAATGGCCGCCGCACCAGTGGGTCGCGAGCAGCGCCTCCTCGATCTGCGTCGGGAACACGTTGACGCCGCGCAGGATGATCATGTCGTCGGAGCGGCCGGTGACCTTCTCCATCCGCCGCATGGCGGGCCGCGCCGTGCCCGGCAACAGCCGCGTCAGGTCACGCGTGCGATAGCGGATCACCGGGAAGGCTTCCTTGGTGAGCGAGGTGAACACCAACTCGCCCCTTTCGCCGTCGGGCAGCACCTCGCCGGTGTCGGGGTCGATCACCTCGGGATAGAAATGATCCTCCCAGATGTGCAGGCCATCCTTGGTCTCCACGCATTCCTGCGCCACGCCCGGGCCAATCACTTCGGAGAGGCCGTAAATATCGGTCGCGTCCATGTCGAAGGTCTGCTCGATCTCGGCGCGCATGGCGTTGGTCCACGGCTCGGCGCCAAAGATGCCGAATTTCAGCGAGGATTTGCGCGGGTCGAGGCCGCGGCGCTTGAACTCGTCTGATATCGCCAGCATGTAGCTCGGCGTCACCGTGATGATGTCGGGGCGGAAATCATTGATGAGCTGCACCTGCCGCTCGGTCATGCCGCCGGAGATCGGCACCACGGTGCAGCCGAGGTGTTCGGCGCCGTAGTGCACCCCCAAGCCGCCGGTGAAGAGACCATAGCCATAGGCATTGTGGATGATCATGCCGGTGCGGCCGCCGGCGGCGCGGATCGAGCGCGCCATGACCTGCGACCAGATGTCGATGTCGGCCCTGGTATAGCCGACAACGATCGGCCTACCCGTGGTGCCGGATGACGCGTGCACGCGCACGAGCTTCTCGCGCGGCACCGCGAACATGTTGAAGGGATAGTTGTCACGCAGGTCCGTCTTCACCGTGAACGGAAATTTGGCGAGATCGGACAGCTCCTTGAAGTCGGAGGGATGCACGCCCGCAGTATCGAATGCCTTCTTGTAATGCGCGACGTTGTCGTAGGCGTGTTTCAGCGACCAGGCGAGGCGCTTGGTCTGCAGCGCCATGATCTCGTCGCGTGAGGCGCGCTCGACGTCGTCGAGCTCGGGGGTGTAACCGCCTCCCCTGGTCTTGAGATTTGTCGAAGCCATCCTGCGTTTCCTCAAATGTCTTATTTTTGCCTGGTGTCGGTCTCGGGCAGCCATCTGCCCGGTATGACCCGGGAATGACCGCGAAACTCGGCGATCACCTCCTCGCCCACTTTAACCTGCACGTCATAGATCCCGGAGCGGCCGTTCCGCGAAATTTCGCGCGCGTACGCAACCAGCAGATCGCCGAGCCGGCCCGGCTTGATGAAGGTGATGCTGCCTTGCGCTGCGACAGCCTTCTCATTGTGGCTGTTGCAGGCAAAGGCGAAAGCGGAATCGGCGAGCGTGAAAATGAAGCCGCCGTGAGCGATGCGCTGGCCGTTCACCATGTGCGGCTGCACGGTCATGGAGAGCGTCGCGCGGCCCGGCCCGACATCGACGATTGTCATGCCGAGCGAGGCGGAGGCATCGTCCTCGTTCCACATCGCGTCCGCGCAGGCCCGCGCGAGGTCGTCCGGCGATAGCGTGGCCTTCACGTTCACATCAAGCTCCTATTCTCCGTCATTCCGGGATGGTGCGTTAGCACCAGACCCGGAATCTCGAGATTCCGGGATGGTGCGTTAGCACCAGACCCGGAATCTCGAGATTCCGGGCTCGATGCTTTGCATCGCCCCGGAATGACAACTTCACACGTGATCGTAGTCCACCACGATCTTTTCCGAAACCGGCTTGGCCTGGCAGGTCAGGATAAAGCCTGCCTTCAGCTCCCACGGCTCCAGCGAATAGTTCACGTCCATCTCGGCCTCGCCCTCAACGAGCTTGGCGCGGCAGGTCGAGCACATGCCGCCCTTGCAGGCGAACGGCAGGTCGACGCCGGCGCGAAGCGCCGCATCCAGGATCGCCTCGCCTTCGGCTACGGGTACCTCGCGGCGCTTGCCGTCGATGATCAGCGACGCGAAAGCCTTTGGCGGCGCGCTCGGTGCAATCACCTTTTTCGGCCGCGGCTTGCCGCCGAGGCCGGAGACGAAACGCTCGACATGGATGCGATCCTCCGCGATGCCGATGTCGCGACAGGTCGCCTCCAACTCATCACTCATGCCGGTCGGGCCGCAGATGAAGACGTGATCGACGGTTGCGGCAGGAACGAGCGAGCGCAGCAGCACCCTCGCCTTCTCCCCGTCGAGGCGGCCGTGCAGGATCGGGATGTCCTGTTCCTCGCCGGAGATGACATGGAACAGCGAGAAGCGTTGCAGAAAGCGATCCTTCAGCTCTTCCAACGCCTCAAGGAACATCACGCCTTCGCTCGAGCGGTTGCCGTAGAACAGGAAGAATCGGCTTTCCGGCTCACGTGCGAGCACACCTTTCACGATCGAGAGAATCGGCGTGATGCCGCTGCCGGCGGCAAAGCCGACATAGATGCGCGCTTCATCGGGCGCAGCCGTCACGCCGAAGCGGCCGGTCGGCGTCAGCACGTCGAGCTGATCGCCGGCCTTCAATTCGTCCGCCGCCCAGGACGAGAACGCGCCGCCATCGACTTTTTTCACGGCAATGCGCAGCTCGCCGTCATCAGGGCCGGAACAGATCGAGTAGGAACGGCGCACTTCCTCGCCGTCCATCGTGGTGCGCAAGGTCAGGTATTGGCCGGGGGCGAAGGCGTAATCGTCTGCGAGCTCTTGAGGGATAACGAAGGTCAGCGATACGGCATCTGCGGTTTCACGGCGCAGATCGCCGACAGCAAGGCGGTGAAAACGGGGTGTCGGAGACGACATCAGATCTTTCCTCCCGTCATTGCGAGCCAACGGGTCCGCGCGGAGCGCGGCCCGATGACAGGCTCCGCGAAGCAATCCATCCTGCGGCAATGCAAGAATGGATTGCTTCGTCGCTTCGCTCCTCGCAATGACGGCACTCGCATGATCAGTGACACTTGAAATAGTCGAAAGGTTCGCGGCAGGCCCTGCAGCGCCACAACGCCTTGCAGGAGGTCGAGCCGAACTCGGAAATGAGCTCGGTGTCGATCGAGCCACACTGCGGACACGCGACTTCCTGCACGCCGAACAGCGCACGGCGGGAGCTTGAGGCCAGCGGCGGCGCGATGCCGTATTCCCGGAGCTTGCGGCGGCCATCCTCGCTCATCCAGTCGGTGGTCCAGGCCGGCGACAGCACCGTGCGGATCTTGGGCCTGCCAAGGCCTTCCCGCTCCAGCGCCAGCTCAATCTCGAGCGCAATCATGTTCATCGCCGGGCAACCGGAATAGGTCGGTGTGATCGCGACCTCGATGCCGCCGTCGGTCACATTGACTTCGCGCAGCACGCCGAGATCGGCGATCGTCAGCACGGGGATTTCGGGATCGACCACGCGCGCGGCGACATCCCAGGCGCGCTGGCGCAAATCAGCAGGGCTGAGAGTGGCAGTCACCATGTCGCCCCCGGAAACGTTCGCTGCAGCGACTGCAACTCGGAGAGGAGATGGCCGAGATGCTCGCTGTGACGGCCGACGCGGCCGCCTTGCTGCATCCAGTCGTTCGTCGGCAGCGCCAGCGTTGCCTCGTTGACGACGCCGGTCACGGTCTTGAGCCATTGCGGTTTGAGGCTCGCGGGATCGATCGCGACGCCGGTCTCGATCAAAGCGTGCTCGCTGTCATCGACCGCGAACATCTCGCCGGTGAACGCCCAGAGATCGTCGATCGCACCTTGCGCGCAGGCGTGGCTTTCGTCGGTGCCGTCGCCGAGCCGCACGATCCATTCGGACGAGTGGCGGAGATGATAGGCGCTCTCCTTCTCCGACTTCGCCGCGATGGCAGCCAGCGTCATGTCGGACGATTTCATCATTGCGCGCCAGTAGAGATCGGCGAAGGCGGAATAGAAGAACTGCCGCATCATGGTGCGGGCGAAATCACCATTGGGCTGCTCCATCAGAAGCAGGTTCCGGTACTGCCTGACGTCGCGGAGATAGGCGAACTTGTCCTCGTCGTTGCCCTTGCCCTCGACTTTGGCGGCATAGGTGTAAAGCTCGCGGGCCTGGCCGAGCAGGTCGAGGCCCATATTGGCGAGCGCCATGTCCTCTTCCAGCATCGGCGCATGCCCGCACCATTCCGATAGCCGATGCCCGAGGATCAGCGCATCGTCGGCGCGGCGAAGCGTGTAGAGCACCAGCGGGGTTTCGGAGACCGAAATTGACGCAGCAGTCATGGTTTCAAATCCGCTTAGATAAGCTCCGTCGTCATTGCGAGGAGCGACTTGTCCGCCGTAGGCCAAAGAGCGAAGGCGGAAGCGACGAAGCAATCCACATCTTGCTTGCGGCGCGATGGATTGCTTCGCGGAGCCTGTCATCGGGCCGCGCTCCGCGCGGACCCGTTGGCTCGCAATGACGAAAAACGTCACATATGCCCGACTTCCTCGGGCACGTCGTAAAAGGTCGGATGCCGGTAGATCTTCGACTCCGCCGGCTCGAACATCATGCCCTTCTCGGATGGATCGGAGGCGGTGATCGCATTCGACGGCACGACCCAGATGGAGAGACCCTCGCCGCGGCGGGTGTAGATGTCGCGCGCGGCCTGCAGCGCCAGCGTGGCATCGGCTGCATGCAGCGAGCCACAATGCTTGTGCGCGAGGCCGTTGCGGCTGCGGATGAAGACTTCCCACAAAGGCGTGTTTGGCGTTGCCATGGCTGGCTCCTTATTCCGCGGCTTGCGCGAGCTGGCGACGCTGGCGCTTCTCGGCATAGGCGGCTGCCGCCTCGCGCACCCAGGCGCCGTCGTCGTGCGCTTTGCGCCGCGCCGCCATACGATCGCGGTTGCACGGGCCGTTGCCGGCGAGCACCTGCTTGAATTCTTCCCAATCGATCTCGCTGTAGCGCCAGTGACCTTCCGCATCCTGCGTCATGCCGGGATCGGGAATCGTCAGCCCCAGGAATTGCGCCTGCGGCACCGTGGCGTCGACAAATTTCTGGCGCAACTCGTCATTGGAGAAGCGCTTGATCTTCCACTTGGTCGAAGTATCGCTGTGCTGGCTCGCCTTGTCGGGCGGGCCGAACATCATCAGCACGGGCCACCACCAGCGATCGAGCGCGTTTTGCGCCATCGCCTTCTGCTCCTCAGAGCCACGGCACAGCGTCAGCATGATCTCAAAGCCTTGGCGCTGGTGAAACGACTCCTCCTTGCAGACGCGAATCATCGCGCGCGCATACGGGCCGTAGGAGCAGCGGCATAGCGGGATCTGGTTCATGATCGCCGCGCCATCGACCAGCCAGCCGATCGCGCCGATGTCGGCCCAGGTCAGCGTCGGATAGTTGAAGATGGAGGAATATTTGGCCTTGCCTGCGAGCATGGCGTCCACGAGTTCCTCGCGCGAGGAGCCGAGCGTCTCCGCCGCCGCATAGAGATAAAGCCCGTGACCGCATTCGTCCTGCACCTTGGCGAGCAGTGCTGCCTTGCGACGCAGCGACGGCGCGCGGGTGATCCAGTTGCCTTCGGGCAGCATGCCTACAATTTCAGAATGGGCGTGCTGGGAGATTTGCCGCGTCAGCGTCTTGCGATAGGCCGCCGGCATCCAGTCGTTCGGCTCGATGCGCTCGTCGACGTCGATCCGCGCCTGGAAGGCTTGCGCGCGTACGGCATCCTCAATGCCGCTGGTATCAGCGTCGGACGTATTGAGCGCCTGCGTGTACATGCCGACCTCCCTTGCATTGATTAGGATCAAATGTATAACAAAAAATATGCGTTGCAAGATATTTTTGTAACATATTGATCTAGTCGCCAAACCGTTGGCCGAGCTCGCTTATCGCCTTCGGCAGGGGTCCATTCTCGTTGGTTCCGTGGGCGTCAAGCCATTGTTCCGACCGAGCCAGCAACGCTCGGTAGATTTCGCCGCACAGCCCCCGCGCCGCCCTGCCCGGCCAATCCTTCGGCAATAGTGCGATCGGCAGCAGAGGATCCCGCAGCACCACGCGGCGGTAATGATGGATCAGGAGGATTCGCGCAGTGAAGGCATCCGCATCCGACAGCGCGCCGCGATCGAGATAGCCGCGCAGCGGCTCGAAGGTCTTCATGAACTTCAGATAGGCGTCCGCGGTGCGCTCGAGCGGCCAGCTTGCGCTGAGCAATCTGTGGCCGCTGTCGTCCTCGGCGGAGACTTCGAGCCGGATCGCACTTGAGGCTTCCTCCGGAACGGGCACGCCTGAGGGCGCCACCCATACCCCCGGCAGCGGACTGCCGAAGCCGGCATTCTTCAGCGCCTCGCGCGCGGCATCGCGGTCCTCGCCATTGCCGATCAGAAGCAATTCGAAGCGGCCGGTCCAATCCGACGGCGGCGGGTCGTAGATATGTTTGGTAGCGATATCAAAGGTGAGCCGGCCTTTCTTCACCAGCCGGTAGAAGCTGTTGCGGCCGACCTTCTCGCGCTCGAACCAGCCGTCCGCCGTCAACCGCGACATCGCCGTGCGCACAACGCTGGAGTCGATGTCGAGCGCCTCGAAGAATTCGAGCAACGTGCCGAGCCAAACCGAACCGCCGCGCGGCACGATGGCATCGCCGAACACGGTGATGATGATCGAGCCGGTGCGCGACGGCTCGCGCTTGAGCTCTCCGATGATGCGGGCAAGCGGATGCGGCATGCGTGCAGGCATACCGCAGTTCGCGGCTTGCGAACAATCCGGACGGCTTACCGGTTCGGATCCGGGTAGATGATCGCGCGCCAGCCGGAGCGGTCGAACGGCTTCCACTGACCTTCCGGCTGCGCGAGCCGATCGGCGACCGCATAGACCACAGCGGGGTGGTGACCCATGCCGCAATGGCTGCTTTCGACCTCGATGCTCTCGGCCATCGCCGAGGTCTTCTCCTTGCAGCCCTGCCAGGCGCAGATGCCGTCGGTGCGGCTGTAAATCGCGGTGGTCGGCACCGGCGGTGCGACCGAGAGCGATCCGCCGAAACGAGGATCGGCGTCCTCCGCCGAGCGGCCGCTAGCGAGCTCGTAGACTCGCCAGGCATTGGTGGAGCGCGGCGGGCCGGCGAACGGGCTGCCGAGCGTGATCACGCTGCGCACGCGCTCCGGCATCATCTTGGCAAGCTGACGCGCATAAAGACCACCGAGGCTCCAGCCCACCAGTGAGACCTTGCGACCATGGATGTCGTTCGCCTCTTCCAGCAGGTCGATCAAACCTTCCCGCACGCCGGGACGAAGACCCAGGTTGCGGCCCTGATTCCAACCGCTCACCGCATAGCCCTTGTCGCCGAGGAAAGCGCGCAGCGGCCGCGTCGAGACATCGGAGGCGATCAGCCCGGGCAGCACCAGCACCGGATGGCCGTCGCCCCGCCGCGCCAGCGACAAGAGCGGCAAGGCGCCGACAAAGGCGCCGAGTTCATGGATGGCGCGCCCCTCCAGGAACATCAGGGTCCGGGACGGCGGGCGAAGCGTCTGCGCGGCAACTGACATGATGTCTCCTGTTCAGGGCGCGGCACCTGAAGTCGCGGCTGCCGGCCAACGGATCAATGGAAAGACGCAAACCTCGTGGAATCGTTTGCAACGCAACTATCCCGATTGAAAAGCTAGGGAACCATTTTGAGGCTTTCAAGCCAACCAGATCACACCGGCCACAAGTAAACGCCTAGGCGTGGCCGATGGGTCACAACATCCTGAGCAGGAATTCGGCGGTGTAGAGCGCCAGCCCGGCTAGCCCGCCGATCAGCGATCCGTTGAAGCGGATATATTGCAGGTCCCTGCCGATGTTGATTTCGATCAGCGAAATCAACTGCGCCATGTCCCACGCCTTCACCTGATCGGAGATGAAGCTCGAGACGCCGCTCTTCTGGTCGGTAATGAAGCTGCGCAGGACGGTAACAAGTCCCTGGTTGATCTCGGCACGAAGCTCGGCGTCGGCGGCCAGCGCTTCACCGGCAGAGACGAACATCCCGGCGAGATGACGCTGCAGAACCTGCGTCTGGCCGGCGGCGCTTTGCTCGATGAAGCTTTTGGTGTTCGACCAGATGTTGCGCGCGAGGTCGTTGAGCTCCGGCCGCGCGAGCAGATCGCGCTTCAGGCCTTCGATGCGCTTCGCGTAGGCCGGATCGGTCGCAAGCCGATCGACAAAGGCCAGCACCATGCGGTTGAACTCACCGCGGAAGGGATGCTTGGGATCGTTGCGGATTTCATCGAAGAACGCGCCGGCCGAGCCCACGATCTTCTTGAGCAGGAACTTGTCGGCCCGATAGAGATTGAGGAGTGTCGGCAGTTCCTCGCGGATTTTCGCGCGGATCATCGCCATGGTCTCGGGTGTCGTGATCGTCTCGTGGACGACGCGCAGGAGATCATCCAGCAGCGCCTGGTGCCGCCCCTCCTCGACGAAGACGCGCAGCGTGCCGGCCGCGAGCGGTGCGAGATCGACCGAGAGAAGCTGCGCGGTGATGCGGCGGGTGATAAAGGTCATCAACCCCGAGCTTTCGGTCGCGGAGAACGCCTCCGGCAACAGCCGCAGCGCAAAGCGGGCGAGATCGTCGCTCTTCTTGCGGTCGCGCAGCCAGTCCGCGACGAAGGAGCCGAAATCGACCTGACGCAGCTTGGCCTCGACCGGTCCGGCTTCCAGGAAATGCACCTCGATGAACTCGCCGAGCTTGTCGGCGATGCGGTGCTGGTTGCTCTGGATGATCGCCGTATGCGGGATCGGCAGGCCCAGCGGCCGCTTGAACAGCGCCACCACCGCGTACCAGTCGGCGAGCCCGCCGATGGTGGCGGCCTCCGCAAAGGCCGCGACAAAGCCGAACACGGGATGGGCGTTCAGGAGGAGTTTTGCGATCACGAACAGCACGAGCGTGCCGGCCAGCACCAGTGTCGCCTGCGCCTTGACGCGCTTCAGTTCGGCGGCGCGCAAGGCGTCCCCGCGGGTGACGAAGGTCGTGGTGCCGGTTGAAGTCATCGCTGCAGGATACCAGCTTCCGTCATTGCGAGCGAAGCGACGTGTCCGCCGTAGCTCGAAGAGCGAAGGCGGAAGCATTCCAGGGCGCTCGGACGCCAACGTGGATTGCTTCGCCGCGGAGCCTGTCATCGCCCCGCGCGTTTCGCGCGGGATCCGTAGGCTCCTCGCAATGACGGCGGCCAAAAAAATAAGGCCCGCGGAACGCGGGCCTTGAGACATGATCCGCCGATCGACGCTTGATCAGGCGGTCTTGTTGTAGACCTTGGCGAAGTTGTCCTGGGCGGCCTTGGCACCGTTGGTGACGAGCTGGCCGAGGTATTCCGCGGTCGACTTGGCCCGCGAGATGAACACTTCACCGCGCGCACGGGCGAGATCCGACTGGATCTGGACCGCTTCGTTGATCGACTTGGCCGAAGCCAGCTTCTCGAGGCCGGCGAAGAACGCTTCCGCGTCCTGATAGAGCGCCTGCTGGACGTTGCGGCTGATCTTGGCAGCCTCGGTGACGGAATCGGTTACGGCGCTCTCGATCGCGTCGGTCACCTTCTCCGAGCCGGCGTAAGCGTCGGCGGCGCGCTCCTTGGCGCTGTTGACGGTCTTCTTGACGAAGTCGCGGGCAGCCTCGGGAACTTCCACGTTCTGGAAATTCTTGATCGCCTCGGTGACGGGGGCGAAGGCTTCCTTGACGGTGTCAAACACAGTGTTGGTTTCGGTGGTCATGGGGTTCTCTTCCATCCTCACGTTCGAGCTATGGGCTCACCCCGTCCGGATTTGGCCCGGGGCAACGGTCATATGGCATAGCTAATGGTGCGATGCAACATCGATGTTGCATCGCGACATCACGAACCTGTGATCGATACAGTCCGGAGCAGTTCTAAATGAGCGGATTCAAGGCCGAACCGCCTCCGGCAGGCCAAAAGCCTCCAATTGGGCCTGAAACTGCGCGATATTGTGCCCGAGCACGACGATATCGTGCTTCTTGCCGTCCACATCCCGGACCTGGTCGCGGAGCAGCGCTTCGGCCTTGAAGCCCAGGCTCTCGAACAGGGCAATCGCGGCCCGCTGGTCGACCGTCATCTGCACCGACAGTTTTTCCAGACCCGCGCCGAGCGCGAGGGCAAAGGTTTCCTGCGACAGCGCCCGTCCTACACCCTGCCCGCGCACGTCGAGCGAAACCACCATCCTGATCTCGCCGACGTGCGGCGACCAGGAATGCGGGTCACGCACCAGGGTGCCGCAGCCGACCACCCTGCCGTCCTTGACCGCGAGCAGGCTTGTGATCGCGCCGCGTTCGATCTCGTTGATCCAGGCCGACAGCACCTTCGGCTCGCTGATGTTGCGCGGCAGGAACAAGAGATCATGCGTCGGCAGCCCTTTCGCGAAGGCGAGCACGGCGGCTTCGTCCGCGCGCGCCATCAGGCGGAATTCGATCTCGCCGGCATCGGTGTTGGCGTGACGCGGATAGCAACGGGTTTCACTCATATCGATCGTCCACCTAACCAGGAGTCCAGTTTCGGCCACAGCCGCTTGATCGCATTGGCGCCGGCCACAAGGGAGACGTGACCGCCTTTCAGCATCACCTCTTCCTTGTCCTGCGAACCGATTTTCGCGATCAGATGCTTCGCCGCTTCGTAAGGAACGATGTGGTCGTGCTCGGCGACCGCATGCAGGATCGGCACCGTGATGTCGGCAAGCTGCGCCTTGTGGCCGCCGACCGTCATGCTGTCGTTGAAGAGCTTGTTGTCCCACATCAAGTCCTTGGTGATGGCGCGGAAATATTCGCCGGCAAGCGGCAGCGTATCGGTCGCCCAGCGGTCGAACATGCGATACGACTTCACGAACTCGTCGTTCCAGATGTTTTCCCAGAGCTGGATCTGGCTCACCGTACGCGATGCGGGGCGCAGCATCTCGAACGAGGACAGGATCATCTCCGGCGGAACATTGCCGACGCTGTCGACGAGGCGGTCGACGTCGAAATAGCGGCGGTCGGAAAAATTCGAGAACAGCTTGAGCTCGCGGAAATCGATCGGCGTGGTGAAGCAGATCAGGTTCTTCATCGGCCCGTCGTTGAAGATCGAGCCGTACAGCAGCGACAGCACGCCGCCAAAGCAATAACCGATCACCGAGACGTCCGGCTCGCCGGAGTCGTCGCGCACGCGGCGAACGCAATCCGGGATGAAGTCGAGGACGTAATCCTCCATCCGCAAGGACTTCTCTTCCGGCCGCGGCGCGGTCCAGTCCAGCATATAGACGTCGTAGCCGCGCTTGAGCAGGAACTCGATAAAGCTCTGGCCCGGCACCATGTCGAGAATGTAGCCGCGATTGGTGGTCGCCATCACGATCAGGACCGGCACGCGGTACACCTCGTCCGCGAGCGCACGGTAGTGATAGAGGTTCATGGTACCGCGGCTGTGGAGGATATCCTTCGGCGTCGAGCCAAGCGTCGGGCCGGAGGTCGAAAAATATTCGACGCCCTTGATCGAGCGCTGGATCGCGCGCTGGACCTCGGCCTGGATCCGTTCCGGGATGTCAGCCAGATCAAGGCCCGCGGGCGCGTTCATTTCTGCTCTCCGGACGCAGGCTGCGCGGATGGCGGACGCTTGGTGCGCGGCGGCCGCGGCGCGCCGGCATAACCGGGCGGCGAGTTGCCTGCATTCATCTGCTGCAGCATCGCCTTGATCTCGTTGAGCTGGTTCTCGATATTCTGCAGCCGCTCGGCCATGCCGATCATCTGCGCGCGGCTCGGCAGATTCATGCCGAGCAGATATTTCTCCATGAATTCGCCGAACTGCTTTTGCGCGCCCGCGGTGGCGCCGCCGGCCTGATTCATGGCCTTGGAGAATTCCGGCGACGACATGGCCTGGCTGGCGAAGGCATTGAACCCCTTCTCCATTTCGCCAATCATCTTTTGCCACAACGCGACCGGATCGCTGCCTTTATCAGCCATCGGCATCCTCCTCATCCATCGAGAGCTTCATCGCCCTTCTTTTCGGCCATACCACACCGTTGCGACGGGACGGTCAACACCGTGGGCGATGCACAAGCGGACGGAGGGACGTTGCAAAATCCTTCTGCGCCACGGCAAAGCGTGCGATAGAGTTCCCCGACCTATGCAAGGAAGCGCCCGAAGGAAAACCCAAGGAACGCCCAAGTGACCTCCGTCGCCCACCAGTCGCCGCAACTTGCCCGCGCCAATGGCATCGACATCTGCTACGAGATCTTCGGCGCGGCGGACGCCGAACCGATGCTCCTGATCATGGGGCTCGGCGCACAGATGGTGCTGTGGGACGACGCATTCTGTGAGCAACTTGCCGCGCGCGGCTTTCGCGTCATCCGCTTCGACAACCGCGACATCGGCCAGTCCTCCAAACTTTCCGGCGGCAAACGCCTGACCGCGCTCGAGCTGTTGAAACTGCGCCTCCTGAGGATCCCGGTCGCGGCGCCCTACAGGCTGCGCGACATGGCCCAGGATACCGTCGCGCTGATGGATGCGTTGCATATCCGCACCGCGCACCTGGTCGGCGCGTCCATGGGCGGCATGATCGCGCAGGAGATCGCGATCACTTTTCCCGAGCGGGTGCGCTCGCTGACCTCGATCACGTCGACCACCGGAAACCCGAGGGTGCCACCGCCGACCAAGGAAGCCTCCGCCATGCTGATGGCGCCGCCGCCGCAGACGCGCGACGAATACATCACCCGCTTTGCGCAGAACTGGAGAATTCTGCGCGCCGGCTCTTTTCCCGAGGATGAAGCGCTCGACCGCTCGCGCGCCGAACGCACCTGGGATCGCGGCCTCAACCCGGCCGGCGTCGGCCGCCAGCTCCGCGCTGTTCTCGCTTCCGGCAGCCGCAAGGCGCGCTTGCGCAACGTGAAGGCGCCGACGCTGGTGATTCACGGCACTGTCGATCCCCTGGTGCATCCGATGGGCGGCCGGGACACCGCGGCCTCGATCCCCGGCGCGAGACTCATGATGGTCGAAGGCATGGGCCACGCGCTTCCGCTGCCGCTGTGGCCACAGATCATCGACGCCATCGACAAGCACGCGCATGGAGCAGCCGCGAAGGCGGCGTGATTTTCCAGGCATGTAGGGTGGGTTGGTGAAGCGTAACCCACCACTTCTCTGCACGCGGTGGCAAAAGACGGTGGGTTGGCCGTGGCGCAACCTACTCTACGAACTGGATTGCTTCGCTTCGCTCGCAATGACGGGTCGATAAGACCCATCCGCTTTCGACGGCAAAAGCAGACATACGGAGGCGCCCGGCCGCCTCACAACACGGCAGATGCTTCGAACCGCAAACCGTTGTGTGTTGCACAATCGCATCGGTCGGACTGCAAACAGCATCGCCGGCGGTGGACGCCGCCGGTCGGTCGCCTTTTTGCCCCAGCGCGGACAAACGCCTTGGCAAAGTGCCAGGCTGCCGATGATAACAAGGGAAGCGGCTCCAACATGTTGCGCGATCGAACGGCGGTCTACGATCCGGAAGAACTCTCCCTCCTGGGACGTGTCTTTGAACAATCAGTGGCGGCGTTGCCGCCAACGATGCAAACTCCGGCCAATCGAACGGAGATTGCGAAGATCATTCTCGAACGTGCAGCCGCCGGCGAGCCTCCGGCGCCGTTGACGACGTTCGCGCTTGACAAGGCCTGTTGATCAGCGAGCCATCCGCTCCTCATTCGGACTTGCGTAGCCAGCCAGACGCTGGCTTCGCTCGATCAAGCCCTGCCTTGTCTTCGGCAAGCGCCGCTCGCGGACTTGGCGCGGCAACAAGATGGAGAAGATTGGAGAGCGCCGCTACGAGCTCGGCTGGCGCAAACGGCTTCTGCAAAAGCAGGCTGCTGGGGACGCCCTGCGAAGCCCATTCATTCGCCGTCGCGGCCGTCATATAGACAATCGGGAACGCGGGGTCCTTTTCTCGGATCTGCCGGGCCACATCCCACCCGTTCAGCCTGCCCTTGAGACTCACGTCGATGACGAGAGCCTTGTACTCCTTGGTACCACCCCGGAAGAGGGTCAGCGCCTCTTCGCCAGAGGACAGAATATCGGCGGCAAAACCGCGCTCGATCAGTGTCTCCTCCACAATCCCTTGAAGCGGATACTCATCCTCGACGACGAGAATCAATGACGGCATCATTGCGCTGACCTGAGGCTTTGAACTGTTATTGCGTTGCAAACGGCAGACGCGCGCCTCAGTTCCGAAGAATCAATCAAAAGTGCGCCCGGCGGAACGCGGGCGTCGCTCTCGTCCACACAAGAGAGTTGCCTGTCATCCGAGCGCCTTGATTCAAACATCTGGGGTCAGGACCGCACGTTTTTGTCATCCACGCACGACTCGCCCGCCGCGTGATCGAGCTCTCGCCCATCGCATCCCGCCCCGCACGCGTGACGACGCATAACGCCCCTCTTGAAGCGCCCAAACACACCTTGAAAGCTCTTAAATGGGTATGCGCCCTTGCGCATTGACATCCGCGATGACTCCGCGATGATGGCGGCGTTCAGGTTCGCTGGCCGCAAGGTCGGCGAGATGGGAATGCGGTGGGGCTTTCGCGACAGCGCGGCCAATCCGCAACTGCGCCCGCAACTGTAGGCGGTGAGTTCTTTTCCACGAGCCACTGGGCTTTCTGGCCCGGGAAGGCGGAAACAGAGCATTGACCCGCAAGTCAGGAGACCGGCCTGAACAGTCATCCATCCGGCGTGCGGAGCGCGCGCTTGGGGCGGTTCTTCGCTGCGATGACGACACGATGAAGGTTGTCTCGCGGATGGAGAGCCCCCATGGCTGTGCACGCTCGTTTCAAGTCCACGACAATTCGCCGCTGGATTCTGTCCAGTCATCGCGGAGACGTACCCGGTCCCCGCGCGCATTGGCAGTTCTAGCGAAGCAAATCATGCTCACATACCTGAAACTTGCCGTCGACGACGCCTCGGCCGCCTCGCGCACTAGGATTGTCTCCCTCTACGCGTTCCTGCTGGCAATCAACGGTCTTGCCTGGACCTGGGCCATTCTCGCGCTGTCCGACCGGCCAACGCTGCTTGGCACCGCGTTTCTGGCCTACGTGCTGGGCCTCCGGCACGCCGTCGACGCCGATCACATCGCGACCATCGATAACGTGGTGCGCAAATTGATGCAGGACGGCAAGCGTCCACTTGCCGTCGGGCTGTTTTTCTCGCTCGGACATTCCCTTTCGATTGCGCTGGCCGTCGCGGGCATCGCCGCCGCCGCGTTCGCGCTGCAAGGTCGATTTCAGGAGTTCAAGACGATCGGCAGCATCGTCGGGACGGGAGCATCCGCGTTCTTCCTGCTGACGATTGCCGTCATCAACCTCGTCATTTTGCGAAGCGTCTGGCACAGCTTTCGGCGGGCGCGCCGGGGGGAGAACGTCGGCGACGACGAACTGAATCTCCTGCTATCCGGTCGGGGCTTTCTGGCCCGCATCCTGCGACCGTTGTTTCGCGTGGTGACGGCGAGCTGGCAGATGTTTGCGATCGGCCTTTTGTTCGGCCTTGGCTTCGATACCGCGACCGAAATCAGTCTTTTCACCGTAGCGGCAGCCCAGGCCTCGGGTGGGCTCAACTTCAGCACCGTGATGATCTTCCCGGCCCTGTTCACCGCCGGCATGACGCTCGTCGATACCACCGACAGCATACTGATGGTCGGCGCCTATGGCTGGGCCTTTCTCAATCCGATCCGGAAGATCTGGTACAACCTCACCATCACGGCCATCTCGGCCATGGTCGCGCTCTTGATTGGTGGGATCGAGGCGCTGGGTCTGCTTGCCGGCAAGCTCGAACTCAGAGGCTCGTTCTGGATCGCGATTTCCGGTCTGAACGAAAGCCTTGCGAACTTCGGGTACCTTGTTGTGGCTGTTTTTCTGGTCAGCTGGGCTCTATCTTTTATCATCTATCACTGGCTGCGGCTTGAGCAGACGCCCGCATCCCAATGAGTCGCCCGGTGTTGAGCTAACGGGGCGAGATCGCATGACCTAGAACGTGTTGGCTCCTTTCGAGGTAGGGGTCGCCTTCCGTGGTGGACTTTTGCGGCTCGCCCTTATCGACCGCCCACCACACCTGTCTCGACGCCAGCCGTCGGGGAACAGCCCGGACATGGTCGGCACTGATCGGAACGGCGTTTCTGATCCGTTGCGGACATCGCACTCGCACCATCGAAAATTGAGCATTCTCCATCGTGCGGCCATGCTTTGGTCAAAACTGCATTGAGTGTTTGAGTCGTTGGCGTCCTGGAAATGCAACCGCCCTTTTTCGGGGACATTAGACGGGCGGGCTCGGTTCCCCTCAATCGTATTTTTTGGAGCACCCACCGCAAAGGCCTGTGATGGAAAGCGCAAGGTTTGGTATGACCAAGTTCCTCGCGTTTGGCAGCGCCCGGAGTGCTGCAACCTATTTGCTCGAACTTTTGCTGGTCGCCGCGATTGACGTTGGCCTTGCCGAGCTCGCGCGATTGCTACCCGCAATCAATCCGGCCGCCACACCGTTGTGGCCGCCGACCGGGGTAGCGCTCGCACTGGTCCTGCTGCGCGGCTACCGGATTTGGCCCGCGATCCTCGCGGGGCCCCTCTCCTCCTGCCTCATGGCCGACCAATCGCTTCTGGAGTCTGGCTCTGTCGGGATCGGCACGCTCCTCGCTGCGCTTGCCGGGACATGGCTGATTGGTCGCTGGTCGAACGGTCAGCAGACGTTTGGGGCTCCCGCGGGTGTCGCAAAATTTGCAATCATTTGCTTTGCGCCGACCACGATGATCAGTTCGACCGTCGCCGTGGCAGGATTCACTGCCGCTGACCAGCCTGGTTTTCCCGATCCTGTCGTCGCTTGGCTGACCTGGTGGCTTGCGGACGCGGCCTGGACCGTGCTGATTGTTCCAGCCATCCTGCTTTGGGCGACGATGCCCTTACGCAATTCCTCCAAATGGGATCTTCTGGAATCGGTCGCCGTATCCGCTCTCGCAGGCATCATCGGGATCGTTGCTTACAGTCCGCTTGTCGGCAGCGACCTCGTCAGCAGCGACCTCAACGTGCCGCTGCCCTATCGCAGCCTCCTGGGCTTTTTTGTTGTCCTGCCCTCGATGTGGGCCGGCTTGCGCGGAAATCGATTCAGTGTCGCGACAGTCGCGCTCATTTTCGCCGGAATGGCCGTTTGGGGCTTTTCGGTCGGCAACGATCCGTTTTCGAAAGCGGATCCGAACGGAGCCTTGTTGTCGTTGTTCGTGCTTTCGATCAGCGTAGCAGTGCCGCCTCTTATTTTAGCTGCGGCAATTGCAACACGTCAGGACCTAGAGGCCCATTTGCTTTCTGTCCAGGATCAACTGAACCATCGGGTTGAACGGAAAACTCTGGCGCTCGAAAGCGTTCGACGCCACTTCCAAATTCTTATCGAGGGCGTTGTCGACTATGCAATCTTTGCGCTCGACAAGGAAGGGCACATTACAAGCTGGAACAGCACCGCACAAAAGATCACCGGCTACGCAAGGGAAGAGATTGTCGGCCAGCATTTTGGAATATTTTATCGACCGGATGAGCGTCGCGCCGGCGCGCCAACCCGCGCATTGGAGTCGGCCACCCAAAAAGGCAAGCACGAAGTCGAGGGTTGGCGTATCAAGAAAAGTGGCGCGCCGTTTTTCATCACCGGCTCGATCTCATCGAGTCTTGACGACGCCGGAAACCTGATCGGCTTTATCAACGTGCTCCGCGACGCAACCGAGCGACGCGACGCGGAGGAGCAACTGGTCCAGGCACGCGAACAGCTCGCAATGGCGCAGAAAATGGAGGCCATCGGCAAACTGACCGGCGGGATTGCGCATGACTTCAACAATCTGTTGATGATCATTGGAGGCAGCGCCCAGATCTTCGCACGCCTGCTCGACCCGAAACTGCCGAGAGCGATCGAGGCGATACAGAACGCGGCAAAACGCGGAGAAAGCCTCACGCGCCAATTGCTGACGTTCTCTCGCCGTCAGCATCTCAGCCCGACGGTCGTCGATTTGAATGCGTCGATCAAGAATATGCGGACCATGATCGAGAGTTCGCTGCACGGGAACATCGTATACAACGAGAACATTGGCGACGGTGTTTTGCAGGTTAAGGTGGACCTCGCCGAACTGGAGCTTGCGATTGTCAACATCGCCGTCAACGCGCGTGACGCGATGCCAAATGGCGGCACGTTCACCGTGTCCGTCACCGACGTGGCGCTGCAACAGGAAACCGGCGATTATCGCTCCGGGGAGGCTTTCTTCGCGATCGCGTTCAGCGATACGGGGACCGGCATTCCGCCTCATCTCCTGTCCAAGATGTTCGATCCGTTTTTCACGACCAAGGAGGTCGGCAAGGGGACCGGGCTCGGTTTGTCCCAGGTCTACGGTTTTGCGCACCAGGCCGGCGGAACGGTGACGGCAGACAGCAAGGTCGGACAGGGAACGACGATTACAATCTATTTGCCGTTTTCTGCAGACGAGCAAGTCACCGGCAAGGAGCCCTCCGCCGCCCGAACAAGAACACGGCATTCGCAACGGCAGACGGTTCTCGTGGTCGACGACAACGCTGACGTGGCGGATGTGACATCCTCGCTGTTCGAGCAGCTTGGCTACGAGACAGTCTATCGAGATTCGGCCGCGGCGGCATTGGAACTGCTCGAAACCGGCACGAAGATCGATCTTGTCTTCAGCGATATCGTCATGCCGGGGACCATCGACGGCGTAGGGCTCGCGAGAGAAATCCAGTCTCGCTATCCGAATTTGCGGATAGCCCTGACGACCGGTTACAGCGATGCGGCCAAGGCGGCTCCGCCAAACCTGAGAATACTACGCAAGCCGTTCGACACCGAGGCGCTCAGAGATCTCATCCAGGATATTACGCCTCCGAGATTGATGCGATCATCCGGCGGCACATCTAACGCTTTGCACAGAAGGTGACGCGCCGCGCCGGTGAGGGCATCGGGCCTGTTGAGATCCGGACCGTCGGCTTTCGACGGTAAGGCGAACATACAGCGAGACCCCCGGATATCCCCCTTGAGCGATCTGAGACGTGCCGCGTTCGTCCGCTTCGCGCCCGAAGCCGGAATGCCGCAATGCGTCAATTGCGTCGGTCGATTGGTATTGGCAAGGCCTCCGCGCCCCTCGGGGCCTGAATTTCTTACCGCCCGCTCTTGAAGCGAATTCGGCGTTTGACGAATGTACGAAAGATCGGGCTCGATGTAACGTCTGACGTGGCGCTCTAATTTGCAAAGAGGAGACCCCCATGAAATCGTTCCAGCTTACACGGCGTGCTTTCAATGCAGGAGCCGCTGCCGTCGCCACCATCGCCGCGGTCGGTGGATGCACCGCAGCATCGGCTGATCAAAAGGTCATCAAGATCGGCATGACGCTGCCTCTCACGGGAGCCGACGCCGACGACGCCACTCTCATCAAGAACGGAGCGATGATGGCCATCGACGAGGCCAACGCCGCCGGCGGGGTTGCCGGCTACAAGATCGTCCCGGTCATCTATGACAACGGCACAGCCACCGCGGGACAGTATGATCCCGCCCAGGCCGCCACCAATACGAAGAAGCTGATCGCCGATCCGCTGGTCGTCGCCAATGTCGGGCCGGAAATGAGCGGCAGCGGCAAAGCGATGTCGCCGATCCTCAGTGCGGCGGATCTGGCAACGATCACGCCATCCTCGACCAACCCCGATATCACCGATCCGAAAATGGCTGGCCAGTTCCGGCCCAAGCAGAAGGCGGTCTATTTCCGTACCGTGACGACCGACGCCTTTCAGGGGCCGAACATGGCCAACTATTTCAAGGAAAAGCTTCACGTGAAGACGGTCTACATCCTCGACGACTCCGGTGCTTACGGCGTCGGGCTCGCCAACGCATTCGAAGCCCAGGCGAAGAAGAACGGCATCAAGGTCCTCGGCCACGACCAGCTCGACCCCAAGGAAGCCGACTACACGACCGCTCTGACCAAGATCAAGGCGCTCAATCCGGACGCCCTCTATTATGGCGGTGTGGCGCAAGCCGGCGTCAAGCTCGCCAAGCAGGCGGCTGAGACCATACCGAACATGATCAAGGGCGGCGGCGACGGTGTGGCCGGCGGCAGCTTCCTCAAGGGCGGGGGCTTCCCGGCGGTCGAGAAATGGTATGCGACGAATGCCGGCCCGCATTTGACCGAAAGCCCCGTGGCGGCCAAGTTCGTGAAGGGCTTCCAGGACAAGTATCACACCACCCCGGACGACTATTCAATCACAGCCTATGATGCGACAAAGGTCATTCTCGCCGCCATCGCGGCCGTGGCGAAAAGCGGCAAGGAAATGAACCGCTCCAATGTCCGCGACGCGATCCAGAGCTCGCATGTCCAGACGCTGCAGGGCACCGTTGCTTTCGATCAGAATGGCGACATTCTCGACCGCACGGTCAGCGTCTTCCAGTATCGACACAACGACAAATATCCTGCGGACGATATCACGCATCAGCTGAAGTACCTGGAAGCGGCGCCGCAGTCGTGAGCTCCCGATGAAGGTAGGCCACTCACTCGTGATGCCGCATCGAGAGAACCCGCGATGAGCAACTGGGATATCCTGCTTCAACAGGTGATCAACGGTGTAAGTCTGGGCGCGATGTATTCGCTGCTCGCGCTCGGCTTCACCATGGTTTACGGCATCATCGAGCTCATCAACTTTGCGCATTTCAACGTCTTCATGGTTGGCTCGTTCCTGGCCATGTGGGCGTTGGAGGCGATGGGCTTTGCCGGTCAATCGCACGTTCTTTACGGGCTGCCGTTGGCAGGCATCCTTGTTGCGGCGTTCATCGTAACGATGCTGGGGACCGGTATTCTCGGCGTCGCAATCGAACGTTTTGCGCTACGGCCGATGCGCGGTGTGTCGGGCACCGCACCGATGATCACCACGATCGGCCTGTCCTACATCCTGTACAATATCATTCTGCTTGGAGCCGGCGCCGACTCGAAGAACTACTCCAACCCGATGCCCAATACCGCGTGGATCTTCGGTGGTGTCACGCTGCACCTGCGCGAGGTGATGCTGTGGACCATCTCGCTCCTGCTCATGGTGGCGCTCAACTATTTCGTGCGCCGGACAAAAATGGGCAAGGCAATGCAGGCGATGGCGCAGGATCAGGAGGCCGCCCGTATGGTCGGCATCGACGTCGACCGGGTGGTGATCATCACCTTTTTCCTGGGATCGGCGCTCGCCGGCGCGGCCGGGCTGATCTTCGGGCTCTACTACAATTATACGAGTTACCTGATCGGCTACACCGCCGGCCTGCGGGCCTTCACGGCGGCGGTGCTCGGCGGGATCGGCAACATACCGGGCGCGATGCTCGGGGGCGTGGTGATCGGGCTCATCGAATCGCTGGGCGGCCAGTACATCGCCGTGCGTTGGACCGATGTCATCATCTTTTCGCTTCTGGTGATGGTGCTCGTTTTACGACCTACGGGGCTGCTTGGTCGCGCAGCCCCGACGAAATCGTAGGGCTGCAGCGTGCGAGATCAACTCAAACCCGCGCAAGAAGTAGCGTCGCCGGCGATCGGGCGCCTCAGCGGCATCATCCCGGCGATCCGCCATCGTGTCAGCAGCGAGCAGTTCCGGCCCTACCTGCTCGGCATCGTCCTTATGGCCGCGCTTGCCTTTCCCTATCTCGACGGCAACGAGGGCGACATCGATGCGGCGGCGAACGCGCTCGCCTTTGCCATGCTGGCGCTCGGGCTCAACATCGTCGTCGGCTTTGCCGGCCTGCTCGATCTTGGCTATGCCGCGTTTTTCGCGATCGGTGCCTACACCTATGGCGCACTCTCATCCTATCAGATCCAGCCGCAATGGAGCAGCTTCTGGGAGCCCTTTCAATGGGTCGGCCTGGTCAAGCATCTCGACGTCGCAGGTGGTGTCGGCACCGTGCATTTTGCGGCGTCGTTCTGGCTGATGTTGCCGGTTGCGGCGCTCGTCGCCGCCTTCTTTGGCGTGTTGTTCGGCGCACCCACCCTCAGGCTCAAGGGGGATTATCTTGCCATCGTGACGCTCGGCTTCGGCGAGATCGTGCCAATCGTGGCGCGCAATACGCCTTACATCACCAATGGCGCGCAAGGGCTCAACGGCGTCACGACGCCGCAATTGTTCGGCTACGATTTCAGTGTGCTGTCGACGCCCTACTACTATCTCGGGCTCGCTCTCATCGTCCTGATGATCTTCATCAGCGCGCGCCTGAAGCATTCGCGCATCGGCCGGGCGTGGCTTGCGATTCGCGAGGACGAAATCGCAGCCGAGGCAATGGGTGTGAACCGCATCAAGCTCAAGCTGCTCGCCTTTGCCATCGGAGCGGGCTATGCCGGTGTGACCGGAACCTTCTACGTGGCCAAACTGCAGACCGCGACGCCGGAGATGTTCATGTTTCCGGTCTCGGTCATGATTCTCGTCATGATCGTGCTGGGCGGCATAGGCAGCGTTGCCGGTGTGGTGATCGGCGCGCTGATCCTGCAGTTGCTGCAATCATGGTTCCTGCAGGACCTGACGCAGTGGATCCATGCGCTCGGCGATTGGAGCGGCGTCGGCTTTTTGCAAAGGCTCGATCTCACGCAGTCGATCGAACTGATCTTCGGCATCATTCTCGTGGTGATGATGCTCTATCGTCGGCAGGGCCTTGTACCCGACCGCGCTGCCGTGACGGCACTGACCTATGAACAGCAGAACGCGATGCCATCGCGACGTAGCATCGAGGCAGGACTTGTCCCCCTTCATCGGCGGACGATCGATCCGGGCAAGCCGCTGCTCGAGATCAAGGACCTGGCGAAGTCGTTCGGCGGTATCAAGGCCGTGAACCGCATCGACCTCGAGGTGATGCCGGGTTCGACGGTCGGCATCATCGGGCCGAACGGCTCCGGCAAGACGACGTTCTTCAACCTCATCACCGGTCTCATCGAGCCTGACGGTGGCCGCGTTCTCCTCGCGGGCGAGGACGTGACCGGCTTGAAGCCGCACCGGATTGTCGAAAAAGGCATCGCGCGCACCTTCCAGAACCTGCGCCTTTTCGCCAATATGACGGTGCTTGAGAATGCGCTCGTTGGCGCGCACGCGCGGACCTCGACGGGGGCGATCGGAGCCGTGCTGCGCTCGCCGCGCGTGAAGCGCGAAGAGGCAGCAGCCCGCGCCCGCGCCCTCGAAATATTGGGCATTTTCGGCAACCGGCTGATGCCGCGCCTGCAGCACCTCGCGTTCTCCCTGTCCTACGCCAACCGGCGGCGGATGGAGATCGCGCGCGCGCTGGTGTCGGAGCCTGTGCTGCTTCTGCTCGACGAGCCGACCGCCGGCATGAACCCGACCGAGACGCTGGAGCTGACGGACCAGATCCGGCATCTGCGCGAACGCGGCGTGACTGTCCTCTTGATCGAGCACAAGCTCGACGTGGTCAACCAAATCGCAGACAAGGTGATCGTGCTCGATCACGGTGAAAAGATCGCAGAGGGCACGCCCAAGGAAGTTCATTCCAACAAGGAAGTGTTGCGTGCCTATCTTGGACGAACAACAGACGCCGCCGCAGCGACCGCCGCCGCTCCTTGAGTTCAAGGACGTCAACACCTACTACGGCGAGCTTCACGTCCTGAAGGACGTCGATTATCGGGTTGGCGAGGGCGAGATCGTCTGCTTGCTGGGCGGCAATGCGTCCGGAAAATCCACGACCATGAAGACGATCCTCGGCATCGTGACGCCGAAGAGCGGCATGATCACCTATGCGGGCGCGCGCATCAACGACCTGCCGACCGCCCAGCGGGTGAAGCGGGGCATTGCGCCGGTGCCGGAGGCGCGGCGGCTGTTCCCGCGCATGACCGTGCTCGAAAATCTGGAATTGGGGGCGTTCACGCGCGACGACACGGCCGAGATCGAGGTGGACAAGGAACGCGTCTTCGACCTGTTCCCGCGCATCAAGGAGCGCCTCAAGCAACAGGCAGGCACGCTGTCGGGCGGCGAGCAGCAGATGGTCGCCATCGGCCGTGCGCTGATGGCCCGTCCGAAGCTGCTGTGCATGGACGAACCCTCGATGGGCCTGTCGCCGGGATTCGTCGAACAGGTGTTCGAAATCATTCAGACGATCAATCGCCAGGGGACCAGCATCTTCATGGTCGAGCAGAATGCCAACATGGCCCTGTCGATCGCCGGCTACGGCTACGTCCTGCAGACCGGCGAGGTGGTGCTGCACGGCTCGGCCCGGAGCCTGCGCGACAACGAAATGGTGCAACAGGCCTATCTTGGCGAGATGAAATCGTGATCTACCCGCCCGCCCACACATCCAGCACGTAGCGGTTCTTTGCGCCCATATCCTCGATCCAGCGCGCGCCGGCGGCGGCGTCCGCACCCGTTCGCTCACGATGGATCGCAACCAGAGCGGCCTTGACGTCAGGCTCCATCCTGCCGCCGTCGCCGCAGATATAGATGATCGCGCCCTGCTCGATCAGCCGCCACACCTTGTCCTTCTCGGCAGCGAGGAGATGTTGCACATAGGTCTTTGGCCCGTCGGCGCGGGAAAAAGCGGTGTGCAATTCGCAAATGCCGTCGGCGGCGAATGCCTTCAACTCGTCGGCGTAGATGAAATCTTGCTCGGGATGGCGGCAGCCGAAGAACAGCATCGCCGACCCCAGCGTCGCGCCCTTGGCCTTGCGCGCGGCGCGCTCCTGCAGGAAGCCGCGGAACGGCGCAAGCCCGGTGCCAGGGCCGATCATGATGACCGGCACGGCGTTGTCATCTGGCAACCGGAAGCCGGCCCTGGTTTCCTTCACCGTGGCATGAACGGTGTCGCCGGAGCGGCGGCGGGCGAGATAGTTGGAGCAGACGCCACGGTAGACGCCGCGGCCGGAGCTGGCGGGCGCTTCCACCACGCCGACGGTGACGCTGCAGCGCGATGCTTCTCCCGCCGGCGACGACGAGATTGAATAATAGCGCGGCGCGAGCAGCGACAACATCTCGAGATAGAGTTGGAACGGCAGCTCGCAGGCCGGATGTTCGTCCAGAAGGTCGAACACCGATTTGCGCTTTGAGAGCACATCGCCCTGGTAGCGCGCGACGGAAGCATCATCGTCGCCGACATAGGCCATCAGCTTCGGCTTGGTCACCGGGCAGCGAGTGTGCTCGGCCATGATCTGGATCTGCTTTTTCGTCGCGACCTGCTGCAGTTCGACGAACTCGGTGAGCAGGCGCCCGACCGACACGGCGCTCCCGACCGGCAATTGCGCGCGGCGGCCCTCGGCGACCTGCAGGCGGATCTGATCGACCGGTAGGAATCCAAAGCGCCGCGCGACCGAATCCACCAGGGTCGGATCGTTGCGAGGCACGACGCTCAAATGATCGCCGACGCGGTAGTTGAGACCGGCCGGCAATTCGACCTCGATGTGCCGCGTCGAGCGTTCCGACGGGTTCGTGCCTGCCTTGTTCTGCAGCTCGCTATTGACGAGCACCTTCATCGGCACCGCGCCGCCTTGCGTCAGAATAGTATTGACCGCGCCCTGCGCCACCGGCTCGATCACATAAAGCGGCTCGTCCTCGGCGGTGCGGGTGAAATTCCAGTCGATGCCGAATTCCCTGGTCGCGACCTGCGCGGCCGCCGGGAACCATTTCTGGAACTGGCCGTCGAGGTCACTGCGCGCATCGCCCTCGCCGCGCGGATAGATGGCGCGCGCGCCGTGCGCGGTGAGCTTTTCATCGATGAAGCGCGGCACCGATTGGTAGGTCGCGGCCCAATCGCTGTTGCCGCAGCCGAATACCGCGTAGCGCACCTTCGCAAACGCATCCTTGGGCAGGTCGCTGCCGAGCCATTTGACGAATTGCGAGGCATTGTCGGGCGGCGCGCCGTTGTAGGAGGCGCAGATGACGAGGACGCCGCCCTCCTCCGGCAGCTTGCCGACATAATCGTCGAGCGGACCAAGCCGCGTGACGAAGCCGTTGATCTCGGCAAGATCGGCGACGCGCGTCGCGAGCTCCTCGGCCGAACCGAGGTTCGAGCCGTAGAGCACGAGCATCGGCGTGTTGTGCCCCGGACGCGTCGCAGGCCGCGGTGCTGACTTCGGCGTGACAGATGCCGCGGCCGCCGGAGCGGCGAACGCGCCGCGGTCCCTGGCGTCGCGCGGCCGCACCTTGATCCTGAAACCGTCCGGCTTGATTGTCAGCGTTTCCTTCAGATGCATCTGGTAGCGATGCACATCGATCAGCTTGAAGCGCTGCAGGATCATGCCGATCGCGAGCGCCGCCTCATGCATGGCAAAGCCGCGGCCGATGCAGGCGCGCTGGCCGTTGCCAAAGGGTTTCCAGGCATTGACCGGCCGCGCCGCCTCCGCCTCGCGGCTGAAATTCTCCGGGTTGAACATTTCTGGATTGGGACCCCAGACCGAAGGATCGCGATGCAGCACGGTAACGAGGATGGTGACGAAGGTCCCCCTCTTGAGCTTGTACTTGCCGCCGCCGATGGCCTCGTCCTTGAGCGGCGCAATGCCATAGGCCGGCGCCGGCGGCCACAGCCGCAGCGCCTCTTTCAAGATCTGCGTGATGTAGGTGAGCTGGGTGACCTGCTGATAGGTCGGCCTGGCGTCGGCGTCGGGGCCAAGCACGCGGTCGACCTCTTCATAGGCCTTCTTCAGCACGTCGGGATGCTTGAGCAGCGCATAAAGCGTGTACGACAACAGCCCGCTGGTGGTCTCGTGGCCCGCGATCAGGAACGTGTTGATCTGGTAGCGGATGTTGACGTCGTCGAGCTGCTCGCCGGTCGTGCGGTCGATGCCCGTCATCATTGCGGCGAGCATGTCCTTCTTGTCGCCGCTGGCGGCGGTGTTCTTGCGGCGCTCGGCGACGATCGCGTCGACCATCTTGTTCATGAAGGCGACGTCGGCGGCGAGATCGCGCCTTCGCTTTTGCATCCACAGATTCTCCATCGGCAAGCCGCGGGTCATCATGATGGTTTCGAGCGAGCGCACCAGCGACTCCACGAAGGGATGGTAGTCGCGCCGGTAGAACGAGTTGAAGCGATAGTCGAAGCCGCAGAGACCGATTGTGTCGAGGGTCAGCGCGGTCATGTCGTGCACGACCTCGATCTCGTCGTCGGCGTTGAGCCGCTCCCACTTCTTCACGAGCTGCTCGGCGATGTCGACCATGCTTGCGTGATAGGACTGCATGGCGCGGTTGCCGAACGGCTGCATCAGGATGTTGTGCGCCTTGCTCCAGTTCGGCTCGGTGGTGTCGGCCGTGAACAGCCCGTCGCCGCCGACCGCGCGCACGCGCCGGAGCGCGCCGCGCACCGCCTTGTCGAAGCGCTTCTCGTCGGAGAGCTCGTCGACGAGGTCGTGGCCGGAGACGATCACGATCGGCGCGCCCATCATGTCAAGCCAGAAGATCGGACCCAATTCCCTGGCCAGCCGAGTCAGGTGCTGCACGGGCGCCGCCGAATCCAGGGACAGCATGTTGCCGACCACCGGCTTGGTCGGCGGCTGCGGGATCGGAGCGAGTCTGTTCTTCTTCGGCGCCATTACGAAGTATCCCTTGCACTACTGTCGAGCCGTCATTGCGAGCGAAGCGAAGCAATCCAGACGCACACGAAGGTATAGATTGCTTCGTCGCTTCGCTCCTCGCAATGACGGTGTGGCGACGTCCTTCGCTAACCAAACCGTTTCCTACGCCATTCGATCAGCTTGGCGCTGACTTCTTCCGGCTTCTCCTGCTGCGTCCAATGGCCGCTGTCGCGCACCAGGTATTTCTCGAGATCCGGCACCAGCCTTTCCATGCCGTCGGCGGCCGACGGCGGCAGCACCGCGTCATTCTCTGCCATGATCATCAGCGCCGGCACGCGCACATGATGGTCGAGCCCTTCGGAGCGCTGCCAGTTGCGGGTGAAATTGCGATACCAGTTGATGCCGCCGGTGAAGCCGGTCCGCTTGAAGGTATCGACGAACACCTGCTTCTCCTCCGCCGACAGGATCGGCGTACGCGGATCGTGCCGCGCGTCGTAGTTGGCAATCATCTGCGGGAACGCCAGGTTGATCCGGGGCGAGGCGCCGACGCCTGCGACCGGCTGTTCGGGCGGCGCGTCCGCGGGCCGTGGCGCGGGCTTGCGCATGAAGGCGTCAAAGGTCTGCTCGACGCGGCTATCGAAAATCCGGTCCGGCTCGCGTGCCGGATCCTGGAACTGCACGATGTACATTTGGTCGCCGAAGCGCTGGCGGAACAGTACGATCGGATCGGCCGCCGCGCGATCCAGATGCGGCGTGTTGACGCCGACGACGCCAGCCACCCGCGAGAAATGCCGCAGCGGCATCTGCCAGACGACAAAGCCGCCCCAGTCGTGGCCGACGAAGATCGCTTTCTCGATTCCGAGGTGATCGAGCAGGCCGACGAGATCGCTGGTCAGATGCTCGATGTCGTAGCCTTCCACTGGATCCGGCCGGTCGGTCGCGCCATAGCCGCGCTGGTCCGGCGCGATCACGCGGATGCCGGCCTCGCTCAGCGCCTTGATCTGATGGCGCCAGGAAAAGGCGAGCTCCGGCCAGCCGTGGCAGAGCACCATCGGCGGCGTGTCGGTCTTGGGACCCGCATCGTAATAGCCCATGCGAATCCCGTTCGTCGAGGCGAACGCGAGCGGAGGCATCTCAATCATGAGTCTTGTCCTTATTCAGCGGCGCCTTTGACCTCGCCAGCCTTCGGCGCGTAGGCCGCTTCGAGCGCGGCAAACTCCTCCGGCAGCATGTCGCACAATTCCTGCACATGCGGGATGATGTTGGCGCCTGCGATGAAGCCGAAATCGAGCTGGTCGCGATAGCTCTGCACGGTGATGTTGAGCGCAATTCCGTGCGTCGCGATCGACACAGGGAAGATGTGCAACAGCTCGGCGCCCGCGGCATAGAGCGTCCGCCGCGGGCCTGGCACGTTTGAAACCGTGATATTCGCCGCCGGCGGCAGCACGTCGGACAGGCTCGAGCGGCTATAGAGCAGCGCCAGAATCTGCACGAGGATCGGCGCGCCGAGCATCGAGATGTTGGAGACCTGCGGCATCAGCGCGCGCAAGGGATGCGACATCTCCTTGGACTTGGTCGACTGCGCGATGATGGTCTCGAGACGCGTCCTCGGATCGTCCACATTGGTCGCGATGCCGCAGATCATGCCGAACACCTGGTTGTTGGAGTCGGTATTGCCCTCCTCGCGCAGCGAGATCGGCACCGCGGCGGTCATCGACTTGTTCGGCAGCGCGCCCTGCTTGATCAGGTAGCGCCGCGCCACGCCCGAGGCGAGCGCCAGCACCACGTCGTTGAGCTTGCCGCCGGAGGTTTTGGCGAGCGCCTTCGCCCGCGACAGCGAGATCGAGACGCCGGCGAAGCTCCGCTCCGAGGAGATCGACTTGTTCAGGATCGTCGGGGGCGACATCATGCTGGCGAGATTCTCGCGCGACTTCGGGTCCGCGATCTTGCCAACCACGTCGGAGACGGTTTTCAACATGGTCGGGATGTTGCCGGCAAAGCGCACCGCGCTTTCGATCTGGTACATCGCATTGTCGAACAGGATCGAACCGAGATCGCTTTTGCCCGAGCGCGGCAACTCGATGCTTTTAGCGGCGGCGGCCGCCTCGAGCGGCTGGGTCCAGAGCTGCTGATAGGAATCGAGCAGGTTGGCGGCGATATCACGCGGCTCCTGCCCGACCTTGGCCTTCGCGGTCGGCGGCTCGACGACCCGCGGGATCGGCGTGACGTCGTAGATCATACTGGTCAGCGCCGCACCTGCGCCGCCGTCGATGCAGGCATGGTGCATCTTGGAATAGAGTCCGATCTCGTTGTCCTTCATGCCCTCGAAGACATAGAATTCCCAGAGCGGGCGTGCGCGGTTCAGAAGCTTTGCGTGCATCCAGCCGACGATGCGCTCGAGCGTGGCGCGGTCGCGCGGCGCAGGCAGGCTCGCGCGGAAGATGTGGCGATCGATGTCGAACTGGTCGTCCTCGACCCAGGAGGGATGGTCGATATCGAGCGGCGCCTTCTGAAGCCGCGCCTTGAGGATCGGCGCGATGTGCAACCGCGAGGCGATCATCGCCTTGAATTCTTCGAAGAAGTCGCCCTTGTAGCCGTCAGGCAGGCGGAAGATCGCCATGCTGCCGACATGCATCGGCATTTCCGGCGTCTCCAGATACAGAAACGATGCGTCCAGCGAGGACAGTTTCTTGCCGTCACCCATGCTTTCCTCCCGAAGAAATCACGCTGGCGGCTTGTTCCCGCTTCTTACCCTGAAGTTACACTGAGGCGGATTGTGCCTGTTCCGGGGGCGCATAGGCAATGGCAAAAGGACCGGAGCGATCGAATGGGTGGAATTGGCCGTCCCGCTGTGCCAGGCGATCGGCGATCACCCATAGCGCCGCCGGATTGACACCGATTCCGACATGGCTGGCGAAATGGACCTCGATGTTCTCGGCCGTCTCGCTCACCCGCAGCAGGCAGGTCCGCCAGTTCACGATGCCGTCACTTTTCGAGTAGATCGAGGTCGCGGGGACCGGAAGGTCACCGGCGATGGCTTGCTCGAACTCGGGGTTGCCACCGACGGTCTCCCCCGACAGCGTCTCGTAAAGCCGCGTCGCGTTGGTCGCCCTGATGTCGTTGGCAAAGGGGCTTGCGAGCGTGATGACATCGCGCACCATCTCGGGCGCCTGCAGCGCGAGGTCACGCGCATAGACGCCGCCGAGGCTCCAGCCGACAATTGAGACCTTGCGGCCGGCGCGATGGTGAATCCGCGCGAGCCGGTCGAGCAGCGCGGTCCGCATCTTCGCAACACCGCCGACATTGCGGCCCATCCCCCAGGCATGCGTCTCGTAGCCGAGCTCGGTGAGGTAGTGCCGCAACGGCACCATCGACAGATCGCTGGCGAGAAAGCCCGGCAGCGCCAGCACCGGATGGCCGTCGCCCCGCGGCGCGCGCATCAGAAGCGGCGACAGCAAGACGCTGGCATTGAACTCGAGGATCCCCCGCATCTCCGCGACGAACAGTCCGAACCCCGGCGGACGCAGCCGGGGGTGAGCCTGGGTCTCGCTCCGCCCGGCGGCCATCACTTCTTCTTGTCGCTGCCGAGCGCGCCGAGCCCCGTCATGGTGACGAACATGTCCTGCATCCGCTCGGCGAATTTGGGATCGAAGCTGAACCAGGTCTGGATCAGCGATTCCGGCGAAATCTTGTCGATGTTGCTGGTCATCTGCTGCTGCAACTTGTCCATGACCGCCGTCTGCATCGGCGCCACGTCGGGAAGTCCGAAGAACTGCCGGGCTTCGAGGGGCGTGCAATCGATCTCGATATTTACCTTCATTTCCGCTCCTTTGGGCCAGGCATCGCAAACAGCGCTGCGAGCGGCGCAGTATCGCCACGACGGCGCCTACCGCGCAAGCGAGCGGATGCGCTGCAGTGCGGCCATGCCCGATGAATTCGAAGTATGGTCAACCAATCCGGCTCGGCTTTTGCATAAAAATCGACTTGCGGGCCGGACGTTCCCCCGCAACACTGCCTTGCGGCCGGCCCTGATCGGCCGGCCAGAGCAAAAGACAGCGGGAGGCGCAACCATGTCGCTTTGTCAGAGGCTTTTTGCTGCGGCCGCGATCGCGGCCGTCGTCGTGGTGTCCCCGGCATCCGGCCAGACGCTACGCTACGCCAACCAGGGCGAGCTCAAATCGCTCGACCCCTACACTCTCAACGAATCTACCACCCATGCCCATCTCGGGCAAATCTATGAGGGGCTGATCGCGCGTGACAAGGACCTGAGAATCGTTCCGGCGCTGGCGGAAAGCTGGGAGACACCGGAGCCGACGCGCTGGCGCTTCCACCTGCGCCACGGCGTCAAGTTCCAGAACGGCGATCCCTTCACCGCCGACGACGTCGTGTTCTCGGCAGACCGGGTTCGCGCCAACGGCTCGAACCTCCTCACCTACGTCGCCCCCGATGTGAAGGTCGTTAAGGTCGACGACTACACCGTCGATTTCATCCTGACCAAGCCGAATCCCATCCTGCCTTCGCTATGGAATACCTGGTACATCATGGACAAGAAGTGGTGCGAGGAGCACAACGCCGTGGCGCCGACGCCGGCCGCGGCAACCACGCCCTCGTATGCCTCGCTGCACGCCAACGGCACCGGCCCCTTCATGATCGAAAGCCATCAGCCCGGCGTGAAGACGGTGTTCAAGGTCAACCCGAACTGGTGGGGCAAGCCGGAGCATAACTTGAAGGAAATCGTCTTCACCCCGATCGCGAACGAAGCGACGCGGGTGGCGGCACTGCTCACGGGCGAGGTCGACATCATCGAACCGGTGCCGTTGCAGGACATCCAGCGCGTCAATGCAAGCGGCACCGCGCAGGTGCTCACGGCTCCGGAAATCCGCACGATCTTTCTGGGCATGGACCAGTCGCGCGACGAGCTTCTCTACTCCAACGTCAAGGGCAAGAATCCCTTCAAGGACGTTCGCGTTCGCGAGGCTTTCTACAAAGCGATCGACGTGGAAGCGATCAAGACGCGCGTGATGCGCGGCATGTCGACGCCCTCGGCGCTGATGATCGCGCCGCAACTATACGCGCTCTCCAAGGATTTCACGCGCCCGAAATACGATCCCGAAGCCGCCAAGAAACTTCTCTCTGATGCCGGCTATCCCAATGGCTTCGAGCTCACGATGGACTGCCCGAACGACCGTTACGTCAATGACGCGGCGATCTGCCAGGCGGTGGTCGGCATGCTGGCGCGCATCGGCGTCAAGGTCGATCTGAACGCGCAGCCCAAGCAGCTATACTTTGCCAAGGTGCTGAAACCCGGCGGCTACAAGACGTCCTTCTATCTGCTTGGCTGGACGCCCGGAACGCTCGATTCCCATAACGTGATGCATGACATCATGGGCTGCCGCAACGATCCCAAGGATCCATCCCGCGGCGAATCCAATCTCGGCGGCTACTGCAACAAGGAGTTCGACAAGCTCACCGATGAGGTCCTGCAGGAAACTGACATGGCCAAGCGCGACCAGTTGATCAAGCAGGCCTTCGAGATCGCCATCAAGGATTACGCCTATATCCCGCTGCACCAGCAGGCGCTGGCGTGGGGCGTCTCGAAGAAGTTGAAAGTGGTGCAGCGCGCCGACAACCAGGTGCTGCCCTACTGGATGGTCAAGCAGGAGGAGTAGCGCGCCGCATCAGATCGTAGCCCGCCTGAGCGAAGCGATATGCGGGATTGTTCCCCGGGTGTCGCTTCGCTCACCCGGGCTACGGCCAATTTACGCGGGGTCAGCCGAAACGTTCGGCCGCAAACGGCGCCGGATCGGCAAACGGCGTCTCGCCGGTCATCATCTCCGCGAGCAGGCGCCCGGTGATGGGCCCGAGCGTCAGCCCGTGGTGCTGATGGCCGAAGTCGAACCACAGCCCTGGATGATTTGGGGCGCGGCCAATCACCGGCAGCATGTCGGGAAGGCATGGACGCGCCCCTTTCCAGGGTTTTGCGTCGACGGCGTCGCCGAGCGGAAATAGCTTGCGTGCCCTCGGCAGCGCACGCTCGATCTGCACCGGGGTTGCCGGCGCATCGCGGCGGGCAAATTCGACGCCGCTGGTGAGGCGGATGCCGCGGTTCATCGGCGCCAGCAAAAAGCCCTGTTCGGCGTCGAGGACCGGATGCTGCAGCACGGCGTTGCCGCGCGCGGCGAGATGCAGATGATAGCCGCGCTTGACCGAGAACGGCAGGGCGTAGCCGAACTTCTTGAACACAAGATCGGACCACGGGCCGAGTGCTATGGCGGCTTCGCGCGCGATGGCCGTATTACCTGCTCCACCGACGCGCCAGCCGCCGCTGGTCTGTTCGAGCGAGGTCGCGTCCGCCACGAGACAGCGTCCGCCCTTGCGCATAAACAGCGCGGCATAGGCTTTGGCGAGACCGCCTGGATCGGGTACAAATCCCGGTTGGGGCAAGTGGATGGCGCCGGCGAAATCGCCGCTCAAATGCGGCTCGCGTGCCGCAATCGCCTTGGCGTCGAGAAGATCGCCGGTGACGCCATATTGCCGCGCCCGCTCCAGCTCGCCGATCGCCTTGGCCAGCGCCTTCTCGGAACGAAACAGCTTGATCCAGCCGTCCTTGCGCAGGAGCTCGGGCACGCCGGCCTCCGCCATCAGGGCCTCGTGCTCGACGAGGCTCTGCCGGATCAGTGGCAGGACGCCCATCGCACCGCGCAGCGCCCGGTCCGGCTGCGAAGCGAAATAGTAGCGCACCAGCCACGGCAGGAAAGCCGGCAAGTCACCGATGGCGTAGCGCACATGCGGGGCGCGGTTGGTCGCATAATAAAGAATTTCCCCGGCATTGCGGGGAAACATGTAGGGAAACACCGAGGCGGACTCGATGATCCCGGCATTGCCGTAGCTCGTCTCCTCGCCGGCAAGCGCGTGCCGATCGACCAGGATGACGTCGCGCCCGCGCTTTTGCAGGTGCAGCGCGGCCCCGACGCCGACCATGCCTGCGCCGAGCACGAGTACGTCGGCCTTTAATTCCGCCATCTGGCACTCCGAAAGTTGAATACTTTAGACGCGCTGGACGCCTAAACTGAAAACTAGCTGTTGCACCGCGACCACGCAAACCGGCGCGGCTTTCGGGGGAATGGCGCTTGCGCGGCGGCCAAACTCTGGCAAATTGGTTTGATTATACCCACGGGCCGCATTGCGGACATGCAGGCGCCCTAAGCGGAGAGCGTAAACAAATGTCGGTACGTCACCTTTTTTTTGCAGCGACCGTTTCGCTTGCAGCATTCGCGATGGCGCCGGCATCGAGCCAAACGCTCCGTTATGCGAACCAGGGCGATCTGAAGTCGCTCGATCCCTATACCTTGCGCGAAACCACGACGATCGCCCATCACGGGCACGTTTATGAGGGCTTGGTCGCGCGCGACAAGGACCTGAAAATCGTTCCGGCGCTGGCCGAAAGCTGGGAGACCCCGGAGCCGACGCGCTGGCGCTTCCATCTGCGCCACAACGTCAAATTCCACAACGGCGATCCCTTCACCGCCGACGACGTGATTTTCTCGGCCGATCGCGTTCGCGCCAACGGCTCCAATTTTACCAGCGTCATTCCGGCCGACGCAAAATTCGTCAAGGTCGACGACTACACGGTCGACGTCGTGCTGAAGTCGCCCAATCCCATTCTGATCACGCAATGGGACGGCTGGTATATCATGGACAAGAAATGGTGCGAGAAGCACGACGTCGTCGCGCCGACGCCGGCGTCCGCGACCACGCCAAGCTATGCCTCGCTGCACGAGAACGGCACCGGCCGCTTCACCATCGAGAGCCATCAGCCCGGCGTGAAAACCGTCTTCAAGGTATTTCCGGGCTGGTGGGGCAAGCCCGAAAGCAATCTGAAGGAGATCGTGTTCACCCCGATCGCGAACGACGCGACGAGGGTGGCGGCGCTATTGTCCGGCGAAGTCGACGTCATCGAGCCGGTGCCGCTGCAGGACATCCAGCGCGTCAATGCCAGCGGTGCGGCCAAGGTCATGACCGGCCCGGAGCTGCGCACCATCTTCCTCGGCATGGACCAGTCGCGGGACGAGCTGCTCTACTCCAGCGTCAAGGGCAAGAACCCGTTCAAGGATATCCGCGTCCGCGAGGCCTTCTACAAGGCGATCGACGTGGACGCGATCAAGAGCCGCGTGATGCGCGGCATGTCGACGCCCTCGGCGCTGATGATCGCGCCGCAACTCTACGCGCTCTCCAAGGACTTCACGCGCCCGAAATACGATCCGGATGCTGCCAAGAAGCTTCTTGCTGAAGCCGGCTATCCCAACGGCTTCGAGCTCACGATGGACTGCCCGAACGACCGCTACGTCAACGACGCGGCGATCTGCCAGGCGGTGGTCGGCATGCTGGCGCGCATCGGCGTCAAGGTCGATCTGAACGCGCAGCCCAAGCAGCTCTTTTTTGCCAAGGTCCTCAAGCCCGGCGGCTACAAGACCTCGTTCTATCTGCTCGGCTGGACGCCGGCCTCGATGGACTCCCACAACGTGCTGCACGATATCTTCGGCTGCCGTAACGATCCGAAGGATCCCGGCCGCGGCGAAGCCAATCTCGGCGGTTATTGCAACAAGGACCTCGACGCACTCACCGACAAGATCCTGGTCGAGCCGGATCAGGCCAAGCGCGACCAGTTGATCAAGCAGGCCTTCGAGATCGCCAACAAGGACTATGCCTACATCCCGCTGCACCAGCAGTCGCTGGCCTGGGGTGTGTCGAACAAGGTGAAGCTGACCCAGCGCGCGGACAACCAGGTCCTGCTCTACTGGGCCAACAAGCAGGAAGAGTAGTAGGGTTCGATCAGAGTGTCCCGGCGGCTTGCGGCTTCCGGGACATTTCGTTAGGTCACGCAACGAAGCGCGCCATACAAGAAGAGAAGTGAAAGGATCACATGCTCGCTTTCACTCTTCGCCGGGTGATCCAGGCGATCGGCGTGATGATCGCCGTCGGAATCATCGCCTTCTCGATGTTCCGTTTCGCCGGCGACCCGGTCAGCCAGATGGTTGCGATCGATACCTCGGCCGCGGAGCGCGCCGCTATCCGCGAATCGCTCGGCCTCAATGATCCGATTCCCGTCCAGTTCGTGCGCTACTTCGCCAATGCAGCGCAGTTCAAGTTCGGCATCTCCTATCAGTTCCGCCAGCCCGTCGCGGCGCTCTTGAAAGAGCGGATGCCGGCGACGCTGGAGCTCGCCACCTGTGCGACCATTTTTGCGATCGTGTTCGGTATCCTGATGGGCGTCTATTCGGCGCTGCGCCGCGATTCTATCCTCGCCAAGCTGTTCCAGGCGGTGTCGCTGATCGGCATATCGCTGCCGACCTTCCTGATCGGCATCCTGCTCATCTATCTGTTCTCAGTCACGCTCGGCTGGCTGCCCTCATTCGGCCGCGGCGAGGTGGTCCACATCGGCTGGTGGACGACCGGGCTTCTCACCGTTTCCGGCCTGAAGGCCCTGATCATGCCCTCGATCACGCTCGGGCTGTTCCAGATGACGCTGATCATGCGGCTGGTCCGCGCCGAGATGCTGGAGGTGCTGCGCACCGACTACATCCGCTTCGCCCGTGCGCGGGGGCTAACCACCCGCGCCATCCACTTCGGGCACGCGCTGCGCAACACGCTGGTTCCCGTCATCACCGTGGCGGGGCTGCAATTTGGCTCGGTCATTGCATTCGCGATCATCACCGAAACCGTGTTCCAATGGCCCGGGATGGGACTGTTGTTCGTTCAAGCCATCCAAAATGTCGATATTCCGATCATGGCGGCCTATCTCTTGATGGTCTCACTGATCTTCGTCATCATCAACCTGGTGGTTGATATCCTCTACACTGTCGTCGATCCGCGCTTGCGCTCGACCATCAGCCGGCCGGCCTGACCATGAGCGACGCCGTCGTCCCGCATACCAAAGCCGGTGCGCCATCGGCGCGATCCTCCTCCTTGAGCTGGTTCAGGCGTGCCGTCGAGAGCGACCTGTTCTATTCGTTCCGCCGCTCGAAGCTGACGATGCTTGCGGCCGCGGTGACGCTCTTGTTCTTCCTGCTCGCGATCTTCGCCTCGGTAATCTCGGTGCAGAACCCGTTCGACCCGGCGCAGCTCCAGCTTATCAATTCGCGCATCCCGCCGCTCTGGCTCGCCGACGGCCAGTCGCCCTTCCTGCTCGGCACCGACGAGCAGGGCCGCGACGTCTTGTCCGCGATCCTCTACGGCCTGCGTATCTCGCTGATCGTCGGGGTGCTGGGCGTCGTGTTCTCCGGCGTGCTCGGCGTCGTGCTCGGCCTGATCGCAGGTTACGTCGGTGGCGCCGTCGACTCCCTCATCATGCGCATCGCCGACGTGCAGCTCACCTTCCCGGCCATCCTGATCGCGCTGCTCGTCAACGGCATAGTCAAGTCGGTGTTCGGCGATCGGCTCGACGCCATGAGCATGCTGGGTGTGCTGGTGTTCGCGATCGGCCTCAGCTTCTGGGTGCAATATGCGCGTACCGTGCGCGGCTCGGTGCTGGTCGAGAAGAACAAGGACTATGTCGCGGCCGCGCAACTGATCGGCCTGCCTGCGCCGGTGATCATGCTGCGCCACGTGCTCCCGAACGCGATGGGACCGGTGCTGATCATCGCCACCATCAACCTCGCGCTTGCCATCATCACCGAGGCCACGCTGTCGTTCCTCGGCTCCGGCATGCCCGACACCATGCCCTCGCTCGGCACGCTGATCCGCATCGGCAACAACTACCTGTTCTCCGGCGAATGGTGGATCATCGCCTTCCCGGGCTTTGCGCTGGCCGCGCTGATCCTCTCCATCAACCTGCTCGGCGACTGGCTGCGCGACGCGCTCAACCCGAAACTGCGATGACCGAACCCGTCCTTTCCGTGCGTAACCTCCAGGTGGAGTTCGCCACCCGCCGCCACACCCTGCGCGCTATCGACGGCGTTTCCTTCGACATCGCCAAGGGCGAGGTGCTGGGAGTCGTCGGCGAGTCCGGCGCCGGCAAATCGGTCACGGGGCTCGCGGTGATCGGGCTGATCGATCCGCCCGGCCGGATTGCCGGCGGCGAAATCTGGCTGTCGGGCAAACGCGTCGACAATCTGTCGCCCGATGACATGCGCAAAGTGCGGGGCAAGAAGATCGGCATGATCTTCCAGGATCCGTTGACCAGCCTCAATCCGCTGTATCGGATCGGCGACCAGATCGTCGAGACTATCAAGACCCATTTGAGCCTGTCCGACTCCGCCGCCCGCAAGCGTGCCATCGACCTGCTCGCCGAGGTCGGTATCCCCGCCCCTGACAAGCGCATCGACGGCTACCCGCACGAATTTTCCGGTGGCATGCGCCAGCGCGTCGTGATCGCGCTTGCGATCTGCGCCGAGCCGGAACTTATCATCGCCGACGAGCCGACCACCGCGCTCGACGTCTCCGTGCAGGCGCAGATCATCACGCTGATCAAGCGGCTCGGCCGCGACCACGGTACTGCCGTCATGCTGGTGACCCACGACATGGGCGTGATCGCCGAGACCTGCGACCGCGTCGCGGTGATGTATTCGGGGCGCATCGCCGAGATCGGCCCGGTCCGGGATCTCGTGCAAAATCCCTTGCATCCCTATGCCAAAGGCCTGATGGGCGCGATTCCGACGCTCGCCGGCGAGGAGAAGCGGCTGGTGCAGATTCCCGGCGCCATGCCGCGGCTGTCGGCGATCCCGCCGGGCTGCTCGTTCAACCCGCGCTGCACCAGCGCCTTCGACCGCTGCCGCGTCGAGCGGCCGGAGCCGATCCGCCACGGCACGCAATCGGTCGCCTGTCATCTCTACGAGCCTTCCGTGAAGGACAGCGCGGCATGAGCTATGTCGACGTCAAAAACCTCCGCCGCGTGTTCGATGTGTCGAAGCCATGGCTGAATCGCGTGATCGAGGGCGGGCATCTCGAGTACCTCAAGGCCGTCGATGGCGTGAGCTTCGACATCAAGAAGGGCGAGACCTTTGCGCTCGTCGGCGAATCCGGTTCCGGCAAGACCACGGTCGCCCGCATGATGGTGGGGCTCTTGCCGCCGACCTCGGGCAATGTCGTCATCGACGGCATCTCGATGACCGACCCGAAACAGTCGCAGGCGCGGCAAAAGCTGCGGCGCCGCATCCAGATGGTGTTCCAGGACCCCTATGCGAGCCTCAACCCGCGCTTCCGGGTCGATGCCATCGTCGCCGAGCCGATCCGCGCCTTCAACCTGATCGATGGCGAGCGCCAGATCAGGGATCGTGTCGGCGAGCTGCTCTCGCTGGTCGGCCTGCATCCCGACGACGGCACCAAGTTCCCGCATGAATTTTCCGGCGGCCAGCGCCAGCGCATCGCGATCGCGCGGGCACTCGCCTCGAATGCCGAGTTCATTGTCTGCGACGAGCCGACCTCGGCACTCGACGTCTCCGTGCAGGCGCAGATCCTCAACCTGATGCGCGACCTGCAGGACAAGTTCGGCCTGACCTATCTCTTCATCAGCCACAACCTCGCCGTGGTCCGCCATATGGCGAGCCGGATCGGGGTGATGTATCTCGGCCGCATCGTCGAGATCGCGGAAGGGCGCGAGCTCTTTGGCCGGCCACGGATGCCCTACACCAAGATGCTGCTGGGCGCCGTGCCGGACCTTGCGATGTCCGGCCGGCAGCGGATCCCGGTCAAGGGCGAGATCCCGAACCCGATCGACCCGCCGCCCGGCTGCGCCTTCAACCCGCGCTGCCCGCTCGCCTTCGACCTCTGCCGGAAGGAGGCGCCTGCGCTGATCGACGGCGTTGCCTGCCACGCCGTCAATCTGGCCCGCAGTCCGGCCTGATCAGGAAAGGTCGAAGGCGCTGGTATGCCAGTTGGCAGGACGGCCCTGCTGTGCTCAAGTGCGCTCGCCCCAAAAGAAGGAGCCAATCCCATGGCTAGGGTCAGCAACATCAATCCCGATCCGTTCACGACCCGCCCCGAGATCGAGGGCACCTTCGGCGTCGTGACCTCGACGCACTGGATTGCGACCGCGGTCGGGATGGCCACGCTTGAAAAAGGCGGCAACGCCTTTGATGCGGGGGTCGCAACCGCCTTCACGCTGCAGGTGGTCGAGCCGCATTTGAACGGCCCGGGCGGCGATGTCCCGATCATCGTGCATGACATCAAGCGCGGCCGGACCGAGGTGATCTGCGGCCAGGGACCGGCGCCGGCCAAGGCGACGATCGCGCACTACAGGAGCGAGGGGCTGGAGATGGTTCCTGGCACCGGCCTGCTCGCGGCCTGCGTCCCCGGCACGTTCGAATCCTGGATGCTGCTGCTCCGCGACTACGGCGCGCTGCGGCTGCGCGACGTGCTTGAGCCCGCGATCTCCTATGCCGGCAACGGCTATCCGCTGGTCGAGCGCGCCTGCGCCACCATCAAGACGGTCGAAAACCTGTTCCGCCAGCACTGGCCGACCTCGGCCGCCGTGTACCTGCCCAACAACGACGTGCCGAAGCCCGGCACGATCTTCACCAACCCGAAGCTCGCGGAGACCTACACCCGCATCCTGAAAGAGGCGGAAAGCGCCGGCTCCGACCGGGTCGCCCAGATCGAGCGCGCGCGCAAAGCCTGGTCGCATGGGTTTGTGGCGGAAGCGATCGACAAGTTCTGCCGCACCCAGGATGTCATGGATGTCTCCGGTTCGCCGCACAAGGGCGTGCTGTCCGCCGACGACATGGCGCGCTGGGCGCCGACAACAGAGGCGCCCCTGACTTATGACTACGGCCGCTACACCGTGCAGAAATGCGGCGTCTGGAGCCAGGGGCCGGTGATGCTCCAGCAGCTTGCGCTGCTCAAGGGCTTCCAGCTTGACGGGCTCGATCCCACAAGCGCCGAGTTCATCCATCTGCAGATCGAATGCGCCAAGCTCGCTTACGCCGATCGCGAGAAGTTCTACGGCGATCCCAAATTCAACGACATTCCGATCCAGACGCTGTTGTCGGACGCCTATAACGACAAGCGCCGCAAGCTGATCTCCGAAAAAGCCTCGCTCGATTTCGTCCCCGGCTCGGTCGAGGGCTTTGGTTCCGTGGTGAAACTGCGCCGCGCCGAAGGCCAACGCGAGGCGGTCGGCGCCATGGGCGCGGGCGAGCCGACGGTCGGCCGCTTCGGCGAGGTGCGCGGCGACACCGTGCATTTCGACATTATCGACACGGCCGGCAACATGATCTCGGCAACGCCGTCGGGCGGCTGGCTGCAATCTTCCCCCGTGATCCCCGAGATCGGCTTCTGCCTCGGCAGCCGCGCGCAGATGTTCTGGCTCGAGGAGAACCACCCCGCCTCGCTCGCGCCGGGCAAACGCCCGCGCACGACGCTGTCGCCGAGCATGGCGCTGCGCGACGGCGAGCCGTATCTCGCCTGGGGCACGCCCGGCGGCGATGGCCAGGATCAGTGGATCACGCAATTCTTTTTGCGTCATGTCCACGCCGGAATGAATCTGCAAGAGTCGATCGACGCGCCGGCCTGGCATTCCGAGCATTTCCCGAGCTCGTTCTGGCCGCGCACCGCGC
>NZ_DATGFH010000003.1:0-109667 GCF_035309285.1 Bradyrhizobium sp.
GATCACCCAACGGCGTTCATCACGCCCGTCCACAGCCCTGTTGCCCTGGTCGCCATCGACCGGAACAGGTGGTCGTCATCGATCGGAAATGGTGGTCGCCATCAATCGGATTCACTGGTCGCTATGCCCCGGAGCGCGCAGGCCGTTCTCTTGCCAAAAGTGCGAGCGCCCACGCCAAAGGCAAATATCCCATTACGAGAGAGCAGCGACTTTTCTCACGGAGGCGCGTATGCTCGCAGATCTGGCATTGGAGGAGCGTCTCGATGCCATGATCGATCGCGCGCTCAGGCGTTTTTTGGCAGTTGAAGACGGCTGAACCTCCTAGATCGCCTTCATCTTCCTGTAGGCAAACACCACCATCTTCAGGAGCAGCCACCCGTCGCGAAAGCGCGAGATCTGCGTCTTGCCGTACTTCCTTGCGCCATAGTGGACCGGAAGCTCGATCGCCCGCAGGCTCAACTTCGCGGCGCCGAAGATCAGGTCGAAATCCCCGAACGGATCGAACTCGCCAAAATAGCTTCGCGCTACGCGGAGCCGCTCGTAATCCTTCTTCCAGAGCACCTTGGTGCCGCACAGCGTGTCGGTGTAGCGCTGGTTGAGCAGATAGGAAAAGATCTTCGCGAACGCCAAGTTGGCCAATTGATTGAGCGGGCGCATGGCCTCGTTCTCCATGGGGTAGACGAGGCGGGTACCGTTGATGAACTCGCCCTTGTTGGTGGCAATGGCTTCGTAGAACTTCGCCAGTGCCGCGGGCGGGACGGTCAGGTCCGCATCCAGGATCATCAGGATATCGCCGGTGGCATGCTGAAAGCCCTTGCGCACAGCGTCGCCCTTGCCCTTGCCGTCCTGCCGCAGAACCTTGATGTTCAATTTGCCTTCATAGGCCGACTGGACTCTTCTGCACTCGGCAAGCGTTGCGTCAGTTGAGTTTCCCTCGACGAAAATGATCTCCTGTTCGGAGCCGAAGCGCGGCATTTCACGAATGGCACGCTCGATGTTGCCCATCTCGTTACGGCAGGGAATGACGATCGATGTCGAGGGCGCGGGCTTGCGCTGCATGCGCTTGGAGCGCGTAACCATGTAGGTGCGCAGGCAGAGATGCCTGATCAGGGGCAAGGGAGCGATCGCCTTGTTCACGAACGGTCCCAGACCCAGCAGGTGGAACGGAATGAGCTGCCGGGCATCTTCGCTGATGATCTCGAGCTCGGCGAGATCCATGATGTTGCGCAGGTCGGCGTTCGAGATGGTGTTGGTCTGTGGCTGGGGCATCCGCAGCCCCACCCATGTAGCGAGTTTGGTCAGGGGCTCCCACAGCGACGCATAATACGCGATAACGATCCGCGTCTCCGCCTTGCAGAGATCATGCAGGAGTTCGAGCGCGACTTCGATATCGTCGAACATGCCGGAGAGGACGATATAGTCGAAGGGACCTGCCTTCTTCAGTTGCTCGGAGGGGACCTCGGCGTCACCGACGATGAACTTGAGGCCAGGATGCTGCTTTTCCGCAATCGCGATCATCGCCGGCGAAAAATCCACGCCCACGCCATAGGCCGGATCGAGCGCTGCCAGCAGCGAGCCGGTGCCGCAGCCGAGATCCAGCACGCGCGAGCCCGGCTCGATCAGGAAGCGCATATAGTTGCGGTCGGCGGTGTAATAGCTCTCGTTCTTGGCGATCCAACCCTCGCGCTCGCCGGCAATGAGCTCGGCGTGCTGCTGAAATACCCGCTTTCGATCGGACAATTGAAGGTCCAGCACCGATACGTCTGTTCCTATGGAGGGGCCGGGTATGTTCATCAAGCGATTATCTTTCAGATGCCCATCCAACTCGGCGTCACGAGCGTAGCTAATAATCGCGAAGGCTTACGCAACCAGGGTTGAAAATGGACATTCAGCACCATTCGTTTCCTGCCCCTCATATCGTGCTTCTGCCGGAATTCAAAGCCAGCTCGACCTGTGCTGCTCCTTCAAGGTGCTACCATAAAAGGCTTCGTACAACGCCAGCGTCCACGACCGGCGTGCAATTGAAACCATGGTGAGCGTTTGATCGTTGGGCCGGGCAGGACGTCGCCGCACGTCAGCGAGCATCCTCGTTGTACAATGGAGGGGACGATGGCAAACGCCCAAAGGACCCCGACTACTCCAATCGCAAGCAGCTCCTCGCGCCGCGCAGTACGTGCGCATGTCGAGCGATCCGCAGAAATTCTCAATCGAGATTCAGGCCGCTGCTATTGCTGCCTACGCCGCGAGGCGGGGCATCGAAATAGTCCATACCTATTCAGACCCGGGGCGTAGCGGACTTAGTATCGCCCGCCGTGACGGTCTTCAGCAGCTTATAGATGACGTCCAGAATGGGCGGGCAGATTTCAATTGCATTCTTGTCTTCGACGTCAGTCGCTGGGGACGCTTCCAGGACGTCGATGAAAGCGCCTACTACGAGTTCATTTGCAAGCGGGCCGGCCTCGAAGTTCATTATTGTTCCGAAGAGTTTGAGAATGATGGCAGCCTTGTATCGGTCGTTCTCAAAAATCTGAAGCGTGTGGGAGCTGCGAATTTCAGCCGAGATCTGTCGAAGCATGTATTTCTCGGCCAATCCAATACCGTGAGCCGAGGATATTGGCGCGGAGGACCGGCCGCGTATGGACTGCGTCGGATGTTGGTCGACGAGAACGGCAGGCCGAAGGCGATTCTGGAATACGGCCAGCGGAAGAACGTGAAGAGCGAGCGGGTTATTCTTGTTCCTGACCCTAAATCCGAAATCAACCTCATCCGCCGCATCTTTGCGTCGTTCGTCGTTCAGAAAAAGAACAGGTCGGCGATAGCGGAGGAACTCAATGCTGAGCGCACTTTCACTCGAAGCGGAAAACGCTGGACCTCGCGCACCATCAGCAACGTTTTGGAGAACGAGGTCTATCTAGGCCACATGGTCTTCAATCGCCGTTCGACGAAGCTCGGTGACCGATTGATCAAAAATCCCCCCGGTATGTGGATACGTCGGGACAATGCCTTCAAAGCGATCATCGAGCCCCGCCTTTTCGCGAGGGCGCAAAAGCGACTCCAAGAGGTCGAAAACAACAAGATAGAAACCGATCGACAACTGCTCGATCGCCTTAGTGCACTGTTGCGGCGAAAGGGTCGATTGAGTGTGCACATTGTGCAGGCCGCAAAAAAAGTGCGCCACCCCTCCGTGTATGCGAACAGATTCGGATCGTTGATGCGGGCCTATGAGCTTGTTGGTTTCAGACCCAAGGCCCGATATCGCTTTGCAGAGGTGGCGGCCGAAATCGACCACGTAATCTGCTCTGTGGTCGATGATATCAACGTCGATCTGAGGGGACGCGGCGTGAACCCTTCCTTTCTTACGAACTGTATCTTCTCACGATTTCCGGAGGATTGACCGTGGCGGTTGCGGTCGCGCGGGCTGTTTCAGACGGCACTGCCAAGTCTCGGCGCTGGGAAGTTCGAAGGCTCAAGTACCCACGAGCCGACTTAACGCTCTTGATCCGAATGGACTCCGGCAACCGCCAAATTCAGGACTATTTCCTCATGCCGACCGCCGTTCTCCCGTTGTCGAAAGACAGAAAGAAATTGCGTGTCTCAGATCGGCTTTTCCGTCACATGCGGCTCGATAGCCTGGAGGGCGTATTGGCAGCTCTCTATGGCAGACTGCGCTCGGCGCGAGCCGATGGGAGTAAGCCAACCACCTCTCAATTTGAATTTATTCGGCGACGTGTAGCCATGAAAAGCCGTGTCGCTCGAGCCACGCCGCACAGGCAGAAACCAGCGCAAACAAAAAGCCACTCCAAAAGAACGAGCGCCCGCGCGCAGCGCTGATCGAGCGCAGATAGAGGAAAGCACCGATGAGCTTCCCGTAATTCCTTTTGAAATCGCCATTGAGCTTCGATATCTCGATAAGCTCAGAAACTGGTTCCGACATTAGGGCTCCTGATAAATTGGTCAGGGCGTCTCATAGATCACTGATTTGCCCGACGGAGCAAGTGATGCGGAAAAAATCCAAGGGCGGTGACAAGACGTTCACCAAGGGTGCGCCCTCCAAAGAAGGAGGGGAGGCGCGTGATGAGTTTTTTGCCACGCGAAAGGGGAAGGCGCACGGACCACCTGACCCCAAGAAGCTCAGCCCCCTTCAACGAAGAATGCTGTCGGGCAAAGCCTAAACCGCCAAGGTGAGGCGATAGCGCGTCGCTCGGTGGGGCTCCAACCTCGAAAATCCTGCAAAGAGCCGCAGGTTCGACGCATGGTTGGCGTGCCGAAATGTTGAGGCAGAGACCGGCCGTACGAAATAGAACTGAAAGGCCAATCGCGTGCAAATCACGCTGCCAACCGTGGGCTTTACAAGCGGCGGAGTCTTTCCCAAGGCCTCCGCCGGCTTAGACCCTGCAAACAGAGCAGGATTTGGCAAGCCTGTCGCCAAAGCGTGGCCTCATAGCGGCTCAATCGATCGAGAGGGCAAGATGGATGCTTGGTCAGGTGGACGAAGGATCGTGTGAGATCGTTCTCTGCCTTCGACGGTGAATTGGCGTCATCGCACCTGGCGTGGAGCCGGCGATATTGGTCTCCATCGTTCTCGGACCCAGCAGGGCGCTGGTCTAGATTGTCGACCGTCCGTTGATCCCGCCGATCGTATCGGCGTCGCTTGCGGAACTGCAGCAATTGTCGCGCCTGGATCTCGAAGAGACCCGTTTCGATGGCGGTCGCACGACGTAAGCGCCACAACAGGCTCGCCAGTCTAAGCACCAGCTCTCTTTCGACGGCCGATTGCGCGTCGTAGTCAGATGTCACGGCCGTCTCGAATGCTGCGTAGTCCTCGGCATCCTCCAGCGCGTGAATGACGGTTTCCGCAGTCAAACCATGACGAACCGCATTTTGTCGCGATCTTCCTTTGCCGTCTTCCGTGATGGGACCGGTGCTCAATTGTGCGTTACGGCGGTTCGCCTCGATTTGCCGAAAGGAGGTCATTCTGCCTCTGGAACAACAATTGGCTTCGTTTCGTCATTTTGGTGCGGGACTAAGGGTAGCGGTCCATTCCGTCCGTTGACGTTAGTGGGAACGTCAATGTCGCCGATCATCTCTGCAGCAACGGACACGACCTCATGCGTCCGCGCCCACAGCGAGGCCGCAATCGGAAGAGGATCGATTCCCTGATTCTGCCACCAGGTTCGCTCATTCCCGTGCCGGTGCAGTTCACGATGGTGCATCCTGCAGATCGGAACGGTGAATTTGTCACTGACTTTTCGTCCTATCGCTTGCAGCTCCGCAAACTTGATGTGATGGGCATCGGTTGGGACCCTCCCACAGACAAGACAGGGCTGAGAGGCTACAAATCTCAGATGGTGGCGGTCGCGTTCGCGGATCGGTTTGCGAATGGTGACGACTGCGTTGCCGCAGGGTTCGCCCGACAATTGGTGATTGCAGCCGTTTTTGATCGGCGGTTCGACTGCTGCGCCTTCATCGAGCTGGCTCAGCTTGGCCGCGAACGCGGCCTCGACTCTTTGCGCATCTGCAGCCAGTAGCTGATTCTTAAGCGGAAGCGCCCGATGCGCCCAATTGGCAAGTGCTTCGGGCTCATTCAGGGACGTGAGCTCAGCGGTCAATTGCTGCCGGAGGTCTTCGGACTCCGCGGACGAGAGAACGGCGGGTTTTGAGCGCTCGGTCCCATTGCGGCGTGGGGGCGCCGGGCCACGTTTAGATGCCAGCAATTCTGAGTCCTCGTAAGGCTCGCCTTTCCCAGTCGCTGCCAATCCGTCACGTGCTGCGGTCATTGGAAGGACGTTCAGGTCTCGCGCATCGAGATCATCCTCTCCGGCAATTCCGACCAGGGTGAATAAGGCGTATCGTCTGGCATAGGTGAGGGCGGCTCCGAGCCGGTGCGGCGCTGCCGTCTCGCCGACCGGACAAACCGGCCAGTCCGACGAAATCCATTCACCGGAGGCATGAACGAGCTTGGTCGTGAGCCTGATCAGGCCGCTACCCTCATCGATTGCTGTGGTCTGCACGGTGGCGATCTCGTGCCCGCCAAGGCATTTGCGCACCAAATCGAGACCTGAGGAGAGGGACGCGTAGCGAAAGCTCCGATTCCCTTCGCGCGGGAATGGCGAGACAATGGTCGCCGTGAGGGATTTTTCCGGGTTCGCGATCTCGGCCTGAGCTTTCGCAAGGGCTGCGGCGAGCGCTCCAATGCTAGCGCTGGAGGACTGCATCATGTGCCTCCCCGTCAACGACCTCAAAACTGATCGCTCCCGCCTTTGATCGTCTCGCTCTTACTCCGTGCCCGCAGGCTTCCTTTGCGTCCTGCGGTACCAGGGCCTTCAACTCGGTCTTCGCCCGATCATGGTCGAGCGCGGCAGATCGGGTCATGCGGTAGAGGTTTGCAAACTCCGCCCAGGCGTTGGAGCTGCTCATGTCGATGGTTCTGACCGCCTCGACCCTGGGCCGCGGCGGCTCGATGCCGAAGAGGCGAGGGGTTTCGCCGCTTTGGACACAGCGCCAAAACTTCCGCTCCGCGGTCAACAGCAGGTGCTGATAGAGCGGATCGGCCGGAATGGTCATCTCCACCCATTTGCCGCCCCCCGTGATGATGGATAGGACGGCCGCCCGACAGGCTGTCACCCACATGTTGTGCTGCAACTGGGCCATGTGTTTCTCGGCCGCGCCTTCTTCCGAAAAATTCCACGGCAGCATGAACTTGGCCTCGAACACGGCCCCCGTTTCCGCCACGTGGCCGTCGAGGGTCGCCGCCATCCAGCGGTGCACGGGATGAAAGACCTGCCGCTGCACGTCACGGACAATCTGTCCGGTGTTCTTTTCGTACCAGTGCCGGTTTAGGTTCTCCGTCACCGTGCCGAGCTGGACCAGAAGCTCGCCTGATAAGTCCTCTGGCTCAAGCTCGCCGCGCTTCTCCTTCCAGAGGCGGAGCAACGCCGCCTCGTCGTCGCCCATGATGATCCGGGCATCAGAGCCACCGATGAATTCACGCCTGTGCGCTTCTTTCCACCTGTTCGATTTCATGTCTTCCTCTCGCTACTGGAGAATCGATCCTGCTGACGCAATTCCTCGGTTCGATATGAATAGATGCTTATGATATGAAACATAGCACAAGCTCTAAAAAGTGTCAACATGAACATCAGCGCATTGACTAGCGCTCAGATCCGAGCCGCCCGTTCGCTTATTCGGTGGAGTGCGGAGGATCTTGCTCGCGAAAGTTCGCTGAGCGTCGCGACGATCCGACGCGCCGAGCTAGCAGATGGCGAGACTTCCATGACCGCAGCTAACAACCTCGCAGTCCGACGCGCCCTGGAAGCCGCCGGGGTCGAGTTCATCGACGAGAACGGCGGCGGGCCAGGCGTACGGCTTCGAAAGCCGCAAAAGCAGAAGCGGTGAAAGACCGGTAAGACCCAATCTCTCTGGTTGAAAGAAGCTGGCGGCTTCCAAGCACACTTGGAGCCGCGGACGTCGAGTTGGGCTGACTGGGAAGGGACCGGAGGTCGGCCACGACATCAAAAAGCAGTCATTGATCTGTATTGCGCATCTGCCGCTTTTGTAATACATCTTGTCCATGAAAACTCTGACCGTTCGATTGCCTGAAGATCTGGTCGCTCAAATTGAAGCGGAGTCGCGGCGCCGTCAGATGTCGAAATCCGACGTTGTGCGGGAGCGCCTCACCGAAACAGGCAGGTCTCGTGCGACGCGGTCAACCTTGCTCGACGCGGTTGCCGATCTCATCGGTTCGGCTGATCAGTTGCCGCCGGATTTGAGCGCACGGAAGAAAGAATACCTGAGGTCAACCGGCTATGGCCGCAAGCGCCCTCGTTGATGCCGGTTTTCTCGTGGCGCTCCTCAGCCGGCGCGATGGCAACCACGGCTGGGCCGCAGACGAAGCTTCGCGTTTCCCACCTCCCTGGTTAACCTGCGAGGCCGTCTTATCCGAGACCCTTCACCTCCTCGGAGGACGCGGAATAGGAGGCATCGCATCGCTGCTTCGCCGCGGCGCGCTCATCTGCAGCTACCGATTTGCCGATGATGTGGACGCCGTGCTCAGGTTGCTGGAGAAATACTCCGAGGTGCCCATGAGCTTCGCGGATGCCTGCCTCGTTCGGATGACCGAGGTCGTGAACGATCCCATGGTGTTGACGACGGATGCCGATTTTCGAACCTACCGGCGGCACGGTCGGCAGGTGATTCCGTGCGTGTTCCCTCGTTGAATTCGGTTCAACTTCGGAGCGCTACAGCAGGCTGACGTCGGGTTCACCGCGCCGCACTGGCCCTATCTGCGACGCGTCATGGGCGAGGTGCTGCGCGACGGTGCGCAAATGCCGCAAACCATCCTCAGCGAGCATGTTGCGATCCTCGATGCCATCATCGCGGGCAACGGCGCGGAAGCAGAGCGGCTCAGTCGCGATCATATTTCGCGGGCTGCAAAAATCTTCGTGCAGCGGCTGCAGGCGCAGAAGGAAGCGTCCGAAGAAGAGCAGCGGCAGCGTCCGACCCCGACGCATCCGGTGATATCCGGAGGCTACCTCACAAGCGGGCCGGGAGGGATGGAACCATCAAGGCAGCGCAAGGGGGCGATCTCGCTTCGCACAAGTTCGAGCGGCGGCAAAAATGATCGTCATTGAGCGATGGTATTCGCGTGCGGGAGGTCGGAACAAAAAGCTGCGGTGGCGAGCTGCGCTTTATGTTTCTCCAATCGAGCCGGTGAGGTGTTAGGCTACACTAAACGGCCGAGGCTCCGAGCACTCGGTCCGACACAAAATCGCTCGCGGAGGAAACATGGCGGACCAGTCAACCCAGACCTCGTGGGACCCCCTCGCACTGGCAGAGCAGCTCCAGAACATCGCAAAGCAAAGCCAGGTGCTTATGCAGCGCTTTGTGTCCAACCAGACCGACCCCACGAAATTCGGCATGGGTGATACATCGACGCTTGGATTCGATTTTGCCGACCTCATGACGAAGATGTCAGCCGACCCAACCGCGGTGGCGAAGGCGCAGATCGATCTCGTCAACGACAATCTCGCGGTTTGGCAAAAGAGCGCGGAGCGCATGTTCAACCTACGAGCTCCTGAAACCGATAAGCCGAAGGACAAGCGCTTCAAGCACCCCGATTGGACCGAGAACGCCGTCTTTCATTTCGTGAAGGAAAGCTATCTGGTCGCTGCCAAGTCGATCCTTTCGACGGTCCGGGACGTGAAGGGCATGGACGAGGCGGCGGCCCGAAAGGTCGACTTCTACACACGCCAGTTCGTCGATGCTCTATCGCCTTCCAATTTCATTGCGACCAATCCGGAGGTTCTCACCGCAACGCTGGAATCGGGTGGACAGAACCTGCTGCGCGGCTTGGCGAATCTGTTGTCCGATTTGAGCCGCGGCGATGGCCGCCTGTCGATCAAAATGACTGACATGAAGGCCTTTCGCCTTGGCGAGAACATCGCCACGACGCCGGGAAAGATCATCTATCAGAATAATCTGATGCAATTGATCCAGTATGCCCCGTCGACGCGTGAGGTTCGCAGACAACCGCTGCTCATCATCCCGCCATGGATCAACAAGTTCTACGTGCTCGATCTGCAGCCAAGGAATTCGCTGATCAAGTGGGCCGTGGATCAGGGACACACGGTGTTTGTCATTTCCTGGGTCAATCCTGACGAGAAGCTCGCCGAGAAAGGCTTCGAAGATTACATGCTCGAAGGGCCGATCGCGGCCCTGGATGCGGTCGAGAGGGTAACGGGCGAGCGTCGGGTCAACGCGGTCGGATATTGCCTTGGTGGCACCTTGCTTGCCTCGACGGCGGCCTATCTCGCGGCGAAGAACGACGATCGGCTTGCCAGCGCCACCTATTTCGTGACGCTCGTCGACTTCACCGAAGTCGGAGATATGGCTGTCTTCATCGACAATGAGCAACTCGCATCGCTTGAAAGGAGGATGCACGACCAAGGATATCTCGACGCCTAGGACATGGCGACTTCATTCAACATGTTGCGCGCCAACGATCTAATCTGGTCCTTTGTCGTCAACAACTACCTGCTCGGCAAGGACCAGCTTCCGTTCGATCTCCTGTTCTGGAATTCGGACTCGACGCGGATGCCGGCGGCCATGCATTCGTTCTACCTGCGAAAGATGTATCAGGAGAATCTTCTGGCCAGGCCAGGCGGCATCAGCCTCGCCGGCGTTCCGATCGATTTGTCGAAGATTGAGGTGCCGACTTTCATCCTGTCGACGCGCGAAGATCATATCGCGCCCTGGAAATCGACCTATGCGGCAACGCACTTGTACTCTGGCCCCTTAAAGTTCGTGTTGTCTGCTTCGGGCCATATGGCTGGCGTGATCAGCGCGCCGGGTAGCAAGTATGGGCATTGGACAAACGACGATTTGCCGCCGACGCCTGACGAATGGCTCGCGGGTGCCACAGCCCATCAAGGATCGTGGTGGCCTGTTTGGGACGCGTGGATCTCCGGGCTGGACTCGGAGCGAGTGCCTGCGCGTGAATCGGGCGGTGGCAAGCTGCCGATCATCGAAGACGCCCCGGGCTCTTACGTACGGCTGAGAGCCGTGGCCGCGTAGCACTCGCAGCGGGATGCTTGCGAAACATCGACCGCCGACAGGCCGTTCGATTTTCCAAGCATGCAAAGCTTGCATAGGTGTCACGGCAAGCCTCCAGGCTAAGGCTTGCACCGCATCCTGTTCGCCAAAGGCGCCTGCAACATCGCACGCGCGCGTGATCTGCTCGCCGCTGCAAAACCTGAGGGCCGGCCCACCGCTGCCTCTTGCGCAACCTCAGACGAGAAACGCCGCCGAATTGGGGCGGGGATCACCGTTCTTGCGACAGCAGCGCTAGGCGCCGCGGTCGTCAGAAGATCAACAGCGGTGACGTGAAGACCGTAAAGAAGATCCACGGAAGGAGGGCGAAGAGGAGCATGGCTGCCTCGTTAAGTTGAACCGTCCAATTCCAAGCCTGTTCGATACCCTTATCCGATTCGCTGCCAATCAGCAGCCGTTCGGGTTTGAGGCTGTCTGCAGACCCGGACACGTGTCTCCCGATTCCCACACTGCGATTGAAAAGACGTTGGTTTGTCGGCTTTCGGACAGACGGACTAGAACCTCCGTTCCAACCTGTCGGCACTTTTCACACTTGATTCGGCGGCTGGCTAGCGAAAATGGATCGTGCCCCTATAACTGATATGTCGCGCGACAAGTATGGTGCGCGGCGCGAGCAACGAGCCTTTGATTATTTCGACCGAGGTGATGTTAGAAACGCGGTCACCTTGTTCGTCAGTGATCTGAACGCCCCGACCGGATTGCGAATTGTCACACCACTTGGCAATGCTTCGCGTTTCTCTGCTGATGGCAAAACCATGCGCTCGGCTTGAGGACCTTGATCGAAGGACTGAGGTGAACCTTCGAAACAGTCCGCCGAACATGGCATCCAATTATGAGAGGACGGGTCGTTGAGCAATCGCACAGTAGGCGTGTCCGAAATCGATAACTTGAAAGAGATAGTCGAGTTGCAGGCGAGCCTATGCCACGCGGTGCAACAGCTTCCTTATGGCTTGGAGCGAGACAATGCGCTCCGAGAGATCAGAGGTTTTCAGAGCCGGGTGACAGCCTTGATCCGGCGCCGCTGGCAGGGTTAGAGGGCCCCGCCATTGGGATCGCCGTCCGAAGACCGGACTTCGTAACTGCCACACTTCGGAACGGCTTCGTGTTTGATCAGGCGGACGCTGGTCATGCGCGGGGAAGCAGCAGCTGGCGCAAATCGTCAATCCCTTGGGGCATGGAACGGCGCTAGGCCACCGCGGTCGCGGCTGCGGACACTCAGGTTCGGCCCGGGAGGCTTATCGCGTACCGCGGCACCGGCTACGCAAAAGAGCCGTCGGGCTTCTCAGGCGGCGGGTTTTTCTCACTTGGTCACTGCGGGCTTGAGCATCGCATCAAATCGCTGGGAAAATGTCGCGGCTTTGGCATTCCGAGCCGCGGCAAGCGAAGACGAAATCAGGGTTTGAAACCCTACAGCGGCGACTGCAATTAGAATGGCGCCGAATATCAGTGTACGCATTCCGCACTCCCTCAGGGCTGTTACCTCGCGGTAGACAGTAGAGCCGCTCTGTTTCACGACAGCTTCGCGCGATACGGCAAAGAGTTTCGTTCACGGCAGAGTGTTCGGCGAGCGTGAGGTTTCGCGCTTGAGCAAGTCTTCGCTTTTCTTCTTGCTCTCGCAAAGCCTTTTGCTGCAGTTCGAACTCATCAAACCCTGGTATGGGCTTCAGCAAACCATTCAGGGCCTGCATCGATTGAACCGCCGTTGGCTCATCTGCCTTGTCAAGAGCGACCTGAAGGTGTGCTGCCTCGGTCGCAATAGCGGAAAGAGACCTTGCTCGCCGTTCACGAAAGGAAGGGCAACATAGTAGGTGATGTTGGGCACGTGCTCCCCCTAATCCTGATCTCCCTTTCTTATGCGGCCGCGGGCATATCCTCGCGACGTTGCCGCATGCACCTCGGCGAGTTCGGCTTCCAACAGTCCTTTGGCGACGATCAGCGCGCGCACGGCCGCGCGTACATCGCCGTCACAAGCTGCAATGACCTGGTCGGTCGCGACTTCAAGTGCATCCAACTCGCTTGCTGATGCCAGGCGCATGCTCAATTCCGTGATTGACCGGTCCAGAGAATGTTCCTATTTTGTTCTATTGTCAACAAAGGTGCTGCCCGTATTTGGACCCGAGGTATCTTCAGTAGAATTTCGGAATGTCCTAATTTGCCTTCGGGCAAGCGAAAGCGATGCCGTAACTATCATGTAAGCCGGAGCCGCTAGGAAGCTGGTTTGGACGGGGGCAGCCCTGTTTGGCAGGCTTGGTGCAGTTCTCGCGGTCGTGGCGGCACTCCTGCTTGGGAGCCTGTGCGGTTGACCCGAACGTAAGTTGCGCCGATGGGCGAGCGTACCTATTTGGTGAACATCTCTGGGGCAATCGAATTGGCGATTGATGAGCGAGAATGACCGCTGCGCCCAGGAGATGTATCAACCTTTGTGAGGCCGCCTAAGTTGACGGCCGCCAATGATCAAGCAGTCCGACGAGCCTTGGAGGCCGCCGGCGTCGAGTTCATCGATGAGAACGGAGGAAGGCCCGGCGTACGGTCGCGAAAGGCGAGTAACGCCAAACCAAAGAACAAGTGAAGCTGCCACGTGCAGATTCTGGAAAGCAGAAGTTCATATGCTTAAGACGGGACCAAGATAAGGGTTAAGCGCGTCGTACCATGATCCTGGCCTTGTGCTGTCCGCGCTCGTATTGGCTGGATCGGAGACTGCTGAGTTCTCGCGCTTGATTTCTCGAAGTCGATGGCCAAGTAGTGCAGAAGAAGCTGCTTTCACACCGGACTTGAGGACGAGAGTTCCAGGCTCAAGCCGGTGAAAACGCGTGGAACGGCAGCTACCGATCCGGCATGGAGGTGTGATGAGAGCCAGATGACCTAAAATTCACAAAACGAACCCAATGTTCGGTCGATCGCCGCGTGCGCTGGGTCTTCTTCTTGAGCTCGCGCACGTGGGGTTTTGGGAGGTTAACCTCTTTCGCTTCTGCATGCTCGCCGACGCTTTCCGACGTGAGCGCTCTTTGGCCTACAATCCTTCCCGGAGATTGTCGCGTTGCAGATCATCCCTAGCGATTACTGATCCGAGACGTCGTCGTTTGATTCGGGTTTCTGGAGGGCGCGCCGCGATAGTCGAAGTGCCTCGAGCCGCGCGTTTCTAGCGGAGTCATTCTTGAGAAAGTCGTAGTATTTTTTCAGCTCTTTGAACTCTCGCCTGAGATCGACGTTGGTGGGGTCCTCCTTAAGGGCTGCCTCTACCTCGAGATAGCGACCCAAGGACCTTATCGCCCGCTCTCGAACGGCTTGGCGCCCGTCTGCCTCGTCCTTTGTAATCGGCCCGTCGACTTCAACCGCGCCGGTAGCCCGATCGATGATGACGTCATCGGGGTGAGGGTAAAGATCGTCCGGGGGATCAACTTCCTGGTATCTTTCTTTGTATAGCATCGCGTACCCGACAAGTTCCTGCGCGTCCGCTGCCCGTGCGCTTTCCGCCCGCGCAATCACATCAAGAAGCTGGCGTCCCGCCTTGGTGTCTCCCTGCGCAGCGGCTGTAAACATTGTTCGAATCAGCGCCTGCATTGCAGGTATTTTGGAGGCCTTGTTGCCTTCGGGAACCGTGACCAGTCTCGTTGCTTCTTCCAAGGCCATGAAGGCAAAGCGATCGGCGATCCCACCGCGCAGTGCACCGAAATTTGCGCCAATAGCCTTTTTCTTCCTTGGTCGCCCTTTCGGATTGCCGGATTGCCCCTTCTTGAATCGGTACGCGGCGGGAGGGTTGCGATAATTGCTGGAAGGGGAGCGCTTGTCTTTGGTCACGTAAATTTACCCTGTTATTGAATCAGATCCGCCCCGGAGGCGAGCTACGCTGATCCGCTTTTCTTGCCGATGCATATAGTGGCAAATTGCTGTCATAAAACCCTGCAAATCGCGGCCAATCCTGCCGCCGCAGGGGTCATCGCAAACATCAGTAACAGGGAGTAACAGGGGAAAACAGGGTAGAAAAAGGTTACAGGGAGATCCGCCCGCGAGCCCTTCAACCCGATGAGCACCGCATCGGGAACTTCGTTCACGGGCGGAGAACTACGGGTCTCGCGCGATCACGGCCGCAAGGCTGCCCAGCGCATCGCTGAGGTAGCTCAGGATGAGGGCGAGGGCATAGAAAGGGAGGGCGAGTGCGCGGCGTAGCTTCAGCCCGCGCGCGTCGGGCAAGCTGTCATAGGTTGTCATGGTCATTGAAGCTGGCTCCCGGGAGGCCACGCCGCCCGCTGCGAGCCTGAACAAGTATGGTTAATGAAGCCCTAATTGCGCGAGCCAAGCAGTGTCCGGTAGCCCCACCCGGTCATCTACCAGGTGACACGACGCCCGCGCCGCAGAGGTGTCCGAGAGGAGGCGAGGCGCTCATACCGCGACTAGATGAGGTCCTTCGCTAGCTCCCGAGCGGCCGCGACGCGCCCACGATGTGACCGTCGGGCGCTTCGAGGATCACCGCGACTTCCTCGCCTTCCGGGAGTTTCTCGTTGAGACGGAGGGCTGCGCCCTGCCAGTCGCCGATGACGCGGATCGAGCGCACCACGTTGGCTTCCTCCAGCGTGCGGCCGCCATTCTCGCCGCGCCGGATCGCGGTCTGACGGTCGTGGTCGAAGCCGATCAAGAGCACCCTGCCGCGGCCCGAGCCGGAGCCTACGTCGATCACGAGGTCGCTGCCGTTCCTGCTGACGCTAACGCTCGCAGCCGTTTTTCCCGCCTGCTTGGCCGCTTCAATCGCGGGGCCAACCGCTCCGCGGTCCGAGCCGACATGGCTCGAGGCACCGTCGACGACGATTTCGGGCGTATAGGAGCCGTCGCCGAAGCGATGGCCATAGCGGTCCTGGCGCTCAGTCGCAGCCTCGAGCGAGAAGGGGTCCTTCCAGCCGAGCCGGTCCCAATAGGTGACGTGAAACGCGAGCGCCAGCACGTCGCTGCGGCTCTTGGCCATTTCGTTCAGATAAGCATTGGCGGGAGGGCAGGACGAGCATCCCTGCGAGGTGAAGAGCTCGACGACGACCGGGCGACTGGCCGCGCTCGCGCCGACGGGGGTCAGGGCGGCGAGCAAGCCAAGGGAAGCGATGAGCGGACGCGGTAGCATGGGGTCCCTCCAAAGGATGTCCTGCGCAATTTCGCAACCGGACCAGGGTGTGTTACACGCTCAGGTGGACACGAATTTTTGAACGACGGCGGCCAAATGCGGCCGCCGCGGCGATCAGGGGCGGCCTCCCTGAACGGTTTGGAGAGCGGCTCGAACGTTCGGGAAGGGCGATGAGTGAAGCATCTGGAGGCGGGCGGGCCTGGACCATCACCATCCTGCTCGCCGCGTTCATGCTGATCAATTTCCTCGACAAGATCGCGCTCGGGCTCGTCGCCGTGCCGCTGATGGACGAGCTGCGACTTTCGCCCCGACAGTTCGGCGATCTCGGCAGCGGTTTCTTCTGGCTGTTTGCGGTGGGCGGCGTCTTCGGCGGGTTTCTCGCCGACCGCTTCAGCACGCGGGCCCTGATCCCCGCCATGGTGCTGGTCTGGTCGCTGTGTCAGCTTCCCATCGCCACGACCGCCTCGCTCGGAACCATCATCCTCTGCCGCGCCGTGCTCGGCTTGTCGCAGGGGCCGGCCTGGCCTGTCGCGGTTCACGCGCTGACAAAATGGTTTCCCAACAACCGGCGCAACCTGCCGATCGCGATCGTGGCCCAAGGGTCGGCCATCGGGTTGATCGCGGCTGGCCTCCTCATACCGCTGATCACGGCGAGATGGGGATGGCGTGCCAACTTTGTCGCGCTGGCCGCGATCGGCGGGGCCTGGGCGCTGGCGTGGCTGGCGCTCGCCGATGAAGGGACCGTGGACAGCGCCGACGCGGATGCCGCGTCATCCAATCCAATCGGGCCGTCATTCGCACAATTGCTGCTCGACCGCAGCGTGCTCGGCTGCGCGATCACGCACTTCGTCGGCTACTGGAGCCTCGGGCTGACGCTGACCTGGCTACCCGCCTATTTCGAGCGCGGGCTTGGCTATGACGGCGTCGTCTCGGGTCGGCTCTACGCGCTCGTGATTGCGCTGATGATCCCGCTCGGCATCACCCTTGCCTGGGGCTCGGAGCGTCTGCTGCAGAAAGGCATCCCGTCCAGGACGGCGCGAGGCCGCTATCTGTCGGCGCTGCTCGTGCTGGCAGGAGTGCTGTTTTCGCTACTGTATGTCAGCCCGCACGCCGATTGGCTCCGCATCGGACTGATCGCGCTCGCGCTTGGCTGCACGCCGATCGTCTACTCGCTGGGCCCAGCGGTGCTGGCAGAAGTGGTGCCGGCCGAGCGCCGTGGTGCTGTGCTTGCGACCAACAATTCGGTGGCCTCACTGGCTGGAATCGCAGCCCCGGTCGTCGGCGCCGTCCTGATCCAGGGCCTGCCGGGTGCGCGGGGCTATGAGGTCGGCTTTGCCCTGAGCGGCGCGCTGATGGTTGCAGGCGGCCTGCTTGGCTTCTGGATGATCGATCCGGAGCGCTCGCTGCGTTACGCCACTTGAGCCGGTATCGCGGAGTTGCCGCCGCTCGTCACAGCTTGACGATATTGCTTTCCCAGGAAAGCCCCTCGAACAAATTGACGAGCGGCGGGCCGTGATAGAGGCCCGGCAGATCGCGCGGATGGATGAACTCGTCGCGGAACCACGGAAACACCTTCGGATCGAAATTCTCGACGATCCAGTCGATCATCCGCCGCACCCGCGGCACGCGCGCCGCATCGGGGTGATAGGTGAGCCAGATATCGAACGGGAACACCGCATCGATATCGAGCGGCACCATCTTCGGTCCCATCACGTGAATATAGGTCGGCGACCAGCCGATGCCGGCGCCCTTGATGATGGCCCAGAGCAGCGCGCTTGAATTGTTGGTGGAGAATTTTACGAGCTTGCGCAGTTCGACATCGGGAAACAGCCCGGTGAAAACTTCCTGGCTCTTGGTCTGGTCGGCAAATTGCATCGCCAGGCGATGCTTGCGCAGGTCCTCGATCGTCTTCGGCGTGCCGTAGATCGCTAGATAGGACGGCGCCGCCGCCAGCATCGAATGAATGCGGCCAAGGCGCAGCACCTTCACATCGGGGCTGGTGGGTCGCGTGAGCTGGATTGCGACGTCGACCTCGAGCCGTAACACGTCCGCCGACCGCATCGCGCACATCAGGTCGACGGCGAGCTGCGGATAGGCGCGCTGGAATTCCACGAGCCGCGGCCCGAGCCAGAACGTGCCGAACGCCTCGGTGATGCCGATACGCACTTCGCCGCTCATTGCGGGCGCCGCGCGGTTGCGCGCCCGCATCAGGCCGAAGGCTGCTTCCTCCATGCGCTTGGCGGCGAGCAGGATCTCGGCGCCTTCCGGGGTCGGACGGATTCCGTCGACATGGCGCGTGACCAGCACGGTTCCGAGCGCGCGTTCCAGGTCGTCGATCTTGCGGCGCAACGCATTGGGCGAAAGTCCCATGCGGTCGGCGGCGGAGCGGATGCTGCCGCAGCGGGCGAGCTCAAGAAAGGTGCGGACCGACTCCCAATCGGGACCGCCGGCACACGAACTTAAGTCGACGTGTTCGTTTTCCGGACCGCCCCGGTTCACAATTATCGGCATACGGCGCCCCTGCAATCCCCGTAATCTATTCGTACAGCGCAGGCTTTGGCAACCGGAGCACGCCATGACCCACCATGACCGACATACCACCCGGACCGCTCAAGCCCTTGTCGGTGCTCAGAAAAAGAAGGCCAAATTCGCTCTGGAAGCTCCCGGGCTGACCAACCTCTCGCAGCGGCTGGTCGTCTTCAGCGCGACCTATCGGGATATCGAAACGCTGCTCCCGCGCGCGCGCAAGGCCATGGGCGCCGGCGCCGCCAATGAGGTGATTCATCGGGTGGCGCGGCACAATCCGGATTCACTCTGGGGCATTGCCCGTCGCGACTGCTATGCTTCCGGGGATACCGCGGCGGAAGGTTACGTCGCATTCTTGATGCTCAACGCGGAGGGCGCCGATCTCCTGTTGAGCGGTGAGCTCGATGCGACCGATCCGCCGCTGCATCTGCTGACGCGCCAGCACGAGAAACCGGCTGCGATCTACTTCTGGGGCGTCTACGCGCCCGGCCTGATTGCCGGCGGCGTGCCGTTGGCGTTCGAGAAGACCTGGACGCCGCTCTATCGTGACGCGCCGATCTTCACCCGACCGATCACGATCGAGGGCCTGCGGCTCGCCGAAAGCCTGGGATTCCGCCGCGGCGCGAGGTTCCACGGCAGGGCCGCGCCGAAATTCCACATGTATCCGCGCGGCGTCTCGATCAAGCAAACGCGTGCGATCTATGACGACTTCCTCGACATGGAGGACGACCACGACGTCTCGATCACGGTGGTGCGTTCGATTGAGGATTTTATGCGCGTCGTTGCGGTTCGCGGCGCGACCTTCATCGCCGAGCAGGACTGTCCTTATGACGAAGAGTTCGACGGCAATGATTTTTCCGCAAGCCATCTCTTGAGCTATGTCGGCAAGGAGCCGGTCGGCTGCCTCCGCATCCGCTACTTCGCCGGCTTTGCCAAGCTCGAGCGGCTGGCGGTGCGACACGAGTACCGCAGCCGCCAGATCGGCACGCGCCTGATGAAGGCCGGCGTCGAGTTCTGCCGCATGAAGGGCTATCGCCGCATCTACGGCCGCGCGCAGAAGGACCTGCTCGACTACTACCTCAATATGGGCTGGAGGCCGCTCGAAGGTTCGTCAGAATTCTTCTTCTCCGACTACGCCTATATCGAGATCGTCATCGACACCGATCCCAATCCGCAGGCGATCGCGCTCGGCGTCGACCCCTATGTCTTGATGCGGCCCGAAGGCCGATGGGACCGGCCGGGTGTGCTGGACCGCTCGGCCAAGCGCGGCTCAGGCCAACTTGCAGCGGGCAAGAAAAAATGAGGAACGTGGTCAATCTTCGATCGTACTCGAATGCTTCGTTGATCCCGACGCTGGTGCTGATGGATCTGCAGCAGGAATACATCGCCTCACCCCGGCTGTTCTCCATAACCGGAGCCGAGAAGGCATTGGAGAACTGCCGGCTCGTGCTGTGGCATTCACGGCAGGTGGGATTGCCTGTCGCCTTCCTGCGCATGGTCGGCCGCTCGCCGTTCTTCAACCCGGTGTTGTCCTATTCCAACTGGATCCCGGGATTCGAGCCGCTGACCTCGGAGATGGTGTTCGAGCGCTCCAAGCCGTCCTGCTATGCCAACCGCGAGTTTGCCCACGCCATGACCGAAGGCGGCGGCCACTTCGTGCTGGCCGGATTTTCCGGCGAGGCGGGATGCCTCGCGACCGCGGTGGAAGCCTTCCACCATGGCCACCGCGTCACCTATCTCGCCGATGCTTCGGCAAGCCTGGCGCTTAATCAGATTCCGGCGCCAACCGTTCACGAAACCGTCGCGCAGTTGATCGGTCTCTATGGCGAGGTCACGACCACGCAGGACTGGATCTCGGAACAGATGGCAAGCATTTCTCTGGGAGGCTAAATGAGCAGCACAATCGACCACAAGCTCGATCTGATGGCACGATCGCTTCAGGAGCACATCAATCTGGCCAAGGAGCTGAACCTGAACTTCGTGGCGCAGCTTCTGACCATGACAGCGATGGAGATCCGGATCAATCTCCACCGGATTTCGGACCAGGAAATCGACACCTTGTGCGCCGCTGCAGCCGAGGGCGGACACGAGGCACAAGCGGCGCAGGAGACCGCGCGCGTCATCAAATTCCCGTCTCGCGGCCGCTATTCCTGAGAGGCCCGCGGGGCTTTTCCCGAGGGACTGCCGCTTGTTTACGGGAATTTGCCGGAAGGACTTGCGGCGCGGCGATCTTTCTGGTTTTCAGGCTCACGCGAATCGGGCCGAAGCGCGGCTTGACGAGGCGTGCCATCAGCAGCCACAGGGGGTTCGAATCGTTGCGCTTTTGGCGATTCGCTGCTGTAATTTTTTGCATCAAATCGTGTCCGGTTTCGCGTCTCTGCAATCGCCACATGTGTGACGACGTGCTAGAGAGCGGCGGGGTTATATTGGGCTTGATTTGATTGGGGTCGGCGAATGGGTTCCAACGAGTTCGGATTGGGGACGAAGTCCGAACCAAAACATGCGCTTCGGGTCGGTGTCATCGGTGCCGGCGTGATGGGTAGCAACCACGCGCGGGTGCTGGCCTCCCTTCCCAACGTTAGCCTCGTCGGGGTGGTCGATCCCCTGGAGGCGCATCGCAAGCGCGCGACCGAGCTCGCCAACTGCTCCACCTTCGACAGCCTCGAGGCGCTGATCGAGGCCGGCGTCGATGCCGTCACCATCGCCGCTCCCACCCATCTGCATCACGAGATCGCGCTGGCCTGCATCGCGCGCAAGATTCACGTCCTGGTCGAGAAGCCGATCGCTTCCTCCGTGGAGGAGGGCCGGGAGATCGTCGAGGCCGCGCGGCGCGCGCGCGTGACGCTGATGGTCGGCCATGTCGAGCGCTTCAATCCGGCGGTCGCCGCGATCAAGCAGGCGATCGCGAGCGAGGACATCCTGTCGATTGCGATTACCCGGGTCGGACCGTTCCCGCCACGCATGTCCAATGTCGGCGTCGTCATCGACCTTGCCGTGCACGATATCGACCTGATTCGCTGGTTCACCGAGTCCGACATCGTCGAGGTGCAGCCGCAGCTTTCCAGCGCGGTCGCCGAGCGGGAGGACATCGCGCTGTTGCAGTTCCGCACCGAGTCCGGCGTGCTCGCCCATATCAACACCAACTGGCTGACGCCGTTCAAGGCGCGCAACGTCACGGTGGCGACGCGCGGGAAATATGTCATGGGCGACCTGCTCACGCGCCAGGTCACCGAATGCTTCGGCTTCAAGCCCGACGGCAGCTATTCGATGCGGCATCTTCCGGTTGGCCACGACGAGCCGCTGCGCGCCGAGTTGGTCGCGTTCGTGCACGCGGTTCGCTCCGCCTCTGCACCCGCGGTCACCGGCGATGAAGGCGTCGCCAGCCTCGAGATCGCCACCCGCTGCCTCGAAACCTCACCGAAGCGTGTCGCGGCCCCTTCCGCCCGCAAGGGGCCGCGCCGCATCGTGGGCTAACACCAGTTTCCGATGTCCGTCCCTCCGTCCGTGCAAGGTTCCATGAATCAACATCTGCGCCTGCAAGCCATCCCCTTCATCGATGTCGCCGCCCAGCGCAAGCGGCTCCGCAAGGCGATCGACGAGGCGATGGCCCGCGTGCTCGACCACTGCCAGTTCGTCAATGGTCCGGAAGTGACGCAGCTCGAGGCGGCGCTTGCCGCCTTCAGCGGCGCGAAGCATGTCGTCACCTGCGCGAGCGGCACTGATGCGCTGTTGATGGTGTTGATGGCGAAGGGGCTCGGCCGCGGCGACGCCGTGATGTGCCCGTCATTCACCTTCTGCGCGACCGGCGAGGCGGTAGCGCTGACCGGCGCGACGCCGGTCTTTGTCGACGTCGATGACGCGACCTTCAACATGGACGCCGCTTCGCTGAAGCAGGGCATCGCCACGGCACGAAAGCTTGGCCTCAAGCCGCGGGCGGTGATTCCGGTCGACCTGTTCGGCCAGGCCGCCGACCATGACGCGATCGCCGCTGTCGCGGAAGCCGAGGGCCTGTTCGTGCTCGATGATGCAGCGCAAGGCTTTGGCGCGAGCTACAAGGGCCGCCGGCTCGGCACCTTTGGGCTCGCGACCGCCACCAGCTTTTTCCCGGCAAAGCCGCTCGGCTGCTTCGGCGACGGCGGGGCGATCTTCACTGATGACGCAGCTCTTGCCGAGACGCTCAAAAGCATCCGCGTGCACGGGCAAGGCTCGGACAAGTATGACAACGTTCGCCTCGGCCTGACCGGGCGGCTCGACACAATGCAGGCGGCGATCCTGATCGAGAAGCTGAAGATCTTCGAAGACGAGATCGCGGCGCGCAACAAGGTCGCCGAGCGCTATGCGCGCGGCTTGAGCAACGTCGTCACCGTGCCGCATCTCGCTGCCGGCCGCACCTCGATCTGGGCGCAATACACCATCCGTCTGCCCGAGGGCGTCGACCGCGATCGTTTTGCTGCCGCGCTGAAGGCGCGCGGCGTTCCGACCGCGATCTATTATCCGAAGTCGATGCACCAGCAGACCGCCTACCGGGATTTCCCGGTCGCCGAGGGCGGCCTGTCGGCCAGCGAGCGCTTGTCAGCGGACGTGATCAGCCTGCCAATGCACGCCTATCTCGATGAGGAAACCCAGGACCGCGTGATCGCCGCCGTGCGCGAGGTGGTTTGATCGTGCGAAATACGGCTCTCAAGGCGCGGCGGTTTGCTTCGCGCCGGTCCCGCGCCGCCAGCTCCAGATCGCCACGCAGCCGGCGCCGATGAGGATGTCGAACAAGGGCTCCAGCGGCAGGCGATATTTCGGTGAAGCGATCGGACCGTTCAACAGCAGCAGGAACAGGATCCACGAACCTGCAAACAGCAGGCTTGGCCAGTTGCTCCGCTGTCTCGCCAGCGATACCAGTCCGATCGCCTGGATCAACCGCAGCACAAGAAGGCCGAGCGTCCCGGCAATCAGTAGCCAGGAATAGGTGGGATTGCCCGAGCGGAAGGCATAGTTGAACACCTTCTCGGCGAAGGAAGCGCCCGGCGTGTCATAGAAGCCTGTCCGTGGCAGGCGCGAGACTGGCGGCGAGACCAGATGCGCTGGAGAAACGAGGTTGATGAAGGCACCCGACGCCCAGGACTTGATCAGCGCGGATAGCTTGAGGTCGTTGCGCAGGGCGTCGGCGGCAACCTCCTGGAGCCGCCTGGATTGCTCGAAGCGGTTGGGGGACGGCGCGCCGTAGCGCTGGATCGCGCGATCGTTCATTTCCTTGGCTGCAACCGCGTACGGCGTGCGGTCCTGCATTTCACGCGCGAGCGGCACGATCCACCAGGCCACGTGCTCGCCGGTTTGCGCGCTCAGCGCATACGAACCGTACTGATCGTGATTGCGCACCGAGATCACCGCCAGGCTCAGCGACACCATCGTCGCCGCCCCCACCAGTGCGGCCAATTGTGATAGCGATCGCCGTTGCCAGGCTGACATGGCGAGCAGCAGTCCGATCACGGCGAAAGCCCAAGGCGCGATCGAGACGCGCGTGAGCACCGCGCAGGCAAGCGAAACGCCCAGCATTGCGGCGTGGCCGAAGCTCGGGCTTCGGAACCATCGTTGCACGAGGAAAATGGATAGCACCACGAACAGCGTGAACTGCGTATCCGTGTAGATAAGGCCGCTCATCACGATTTGCGTCGGATTGAAGATCGCGGCGATCGCGGAGGGTACCCCAAGTCGTACGTCGAGGGACCGCGCGATCAGGAACACCAGGACGCATGTTGCACTGTCCGTGGCGCCCTGCGTCAGCGCATCGGCGATCGGGCCGAGATGGCCAAATAGCAGAAAGCAACCGCCCGTCAGCACCTGATAGAGCGGCATCGTGTTGGATGCGGCATCGCCCAGCCAGTGCGACCCGTGAATCAGGCCATCGCGGATCGCGGTGGCGAATTGTCGGGCTTCCCCCACGAATACGATGGAATCGACGCCCTCCAGGCCGCTTTCGCCGAGCGTGGCATAGAGCAGCAGCGCATAGGTCCAGCGCACGGCAAGCGCCCCCAGGAATATCCGGGAGATGGTCGGACTGAGGCGGGGAGCTGACGTCATCTGCACATCTAGGTCGAAGGATCCGGTTCCTGGGCTCTCATCGCGGGTCTCGGGCCCGGGACAATTCTCTCCAGATACAGCAAGCGATCAGCTATGGACAGCGAAGCTCTATAGGATAGAAGCAGCGCATGCTTGGGCGCATCTTCACCGTCGGCGGCTATACCCTGCTTTCGCGGCTGACCGGGTTCGCGCGCGACATCATGCTCGCGGCGATCCTCGGCGCCGGTCCCGTGGCGGACGCGTTTTTCGTCGCATTCCGCCTGCCCAATCATTTCCGCGCGATCTTTGCCGAAGGCGCGTTCAACGCCGCCTTCGTGCCGGCCTACGCGCATGTGCATGGCGAGAAGGGCGAGGCATCGGCAAGACTGTTTTCCGACCGCGTGTTCACGCTGCTGTTTTTCTCGCAGGTGGTTCTGCTCGTCGTTGCCTGGGTCTTCATGCCGGAGGCGATGAGCGTGCTGGCGCCGGGCTTCACCCACGACGCCGGCCAGCGCGACCTTGCGATCGAGCTGACGCGCATCACCTTTCCATACCTGCTCTTGATCACCCTGGTCACGCTCTATGGCGGCATGCTCAACGTGATGCATCGCTTTGCGAGCGCCGCCGCCGCCTCGATCCTGCTCAATCTCGCCATGATGATGACGCTCGCGGTCGCGGTGTATTTCCCGACTGCAGGCCACGCCGCGGCCTGGGGTGTGCTGATCTCCGGCTTCCTGCAATATTTCCTGCTCGCGGGCGATCTCGCGCGCCGTGGCGGCTTGCCGCGATTTGCGCCTTTGAGGCTCGATGAAGACATCCGCGCCTTCTTTCGCGCGTTGGGGCCGGCGACACTCGGCTCGATGGGTACGCAAGTGGCGATGTTTGCCGACACCATCATCGCGACTTTCCTGCCGGCGGGCGCACTGTCGGCGCTCTACTACGCCGATCGCCTCAACCAGCTTCCGATCGGCGTGATCGGCATCGCGATCGGCACCGTGCTGCTGCCGGAGATGTCGCGGCGAATCACCGCGGATGACCATGCCGGGGCGATGGAGCAGCAGCGCCGCGCCTTCGACTACACGCTCCTGTTCGCCGTGCCCTTTGTCGCCGCCTTCCTCGCCGTGCCGGACGTCATCACGCGCGCAATGTTCGCGCGCGGCGCCTTCACCCGTGCCGATGCGGCGGCCTCGGGCGCGACCCTTGCGGCTTACGCCGTCGGTCTCATTCCGTTCGTGCTGATCCGCAGCGCCGTATCGACCTTCTATGCGCGCAAGGACACCGCGACGCCGGTGAAGGCATCGCTCACCGGGCTTGCCGTCAACATGGGGCTCAAGCTCTTGCTGATGGGATCCCTGGCGCAGGTGGGCCTGGCGCTGGCAACCGCGGTCGGCGCCTGGGTCAATCTCCTGCTGGTGCTCGGCTTTGCCGTGCGCGCCGGCTATCTCGAAGTCAACCGTGCGCTTGGCCGGTCGATCGCCAAATTCGCGATCTGCGGCCTCGTTCTCGCGGCGACACTGTGGCTTGCCGCTCGATATGCTGCAGCGCAATTCGGCGGCATGCGGTTTCACGACGAGGTCGCACTGCTTCTGCTGATCGGGATCGGCGCGGTGGTCTATACCGGGTCGGTCGTCGGCCTGTTCGGCCTGAGGTGGTTGAGAGGCCTGGTCAAGGGCTAAAGTGCGTTTGCGCTTCCAGCCAAACCACTGCAATATGCCGGCAAATCAGAACCGAGAAATTGGAGATAGGGATGGCTGCTCCCATCAAATTCGGCGTCGGTCAAAGCGTGCTGCGCAAGGAGGATGACGCGCTCATCCGCGGCAGGGGCCGCTACACCGACGACCTCGCGCCGCAGCCGGCGATGCACGCCCTGGTGCTGCGCTCGCCGCACGCGCATGCGAAGTTCACGATTGATGCCGGTCGCGCCCGCGGCCTTCCCGGCGTGGCGCTGATCCTGACGGCCGCTGACATCACCGATCTCGGCGACCTGCCATGCCTGTTCAATTTCGAAGTCGATCCTTTCACCGGTCCGCCTTACCCAATCCTGGCGAAAGACGAGGTGCGTCACGTCGGCGATGCCGTGGCCTTTGTCGTGGCTGACACCATCGACCACGCGCGCGACGCCGTCGAGGCGATCGAGGTCAATTGGTCGCCGTTGCCGGCGGTCGCGGGTGTTGCCAATGCCGTGAAAAAGGGCGCGCCGCAGGTCTGGCCGAACAAGCCCGGCAACATCCTGTTCGACGTGCCGGTCGGCGACAAGAAGGCGACGGAAGAAGTCTTCGCGAAAGCGCATGCGGTCGCCGAAATCTCCATCGTCAATCCGCGCGTGGTCGCAAGCTTCATGGAGACGCGCGCGGCGCACTGCGAATACGACGCCAAGCGGGATCATCTGACACTGACCGTCGGCAGCCAGGGCAGCCACCGGCTGCGCGACGTCCTGTGCCAGAACGTCTTGAAGATTCCGGTCGAGAAGATGCGGGTCATCTGCCCCGATGTCGGCGGCGGCTTCGGCACCAAGCTGTTTCCGTACCGCGAATATGCACTGCTCGCGGTAGCTAGCCGCAAGCTGAAGAAGACGGTGCGTTGGGCGGCTGACCGAAGCGAGCATTTCATCGGCGACGCGCAAGGCCGCGACAACGTCACCACCGCGCGGATGGCGCTCGCCGAGGACGGCAAATTCCTCGGTATGGACGTCGATCTGATGGGCGACATGGGGGCGTATCTCTCGACCTTCGGGCCCTACATCCCGCATGGCGGCGCCGGCATGCTGCCGGGGCTCTACGACATCCAGGCCTTCCACTGCCGCGTCCGCACCGTGTTCACCCACACCGTGCCGGTTGACGCCTATCGCGGCGCGGGCCGGCCAGAGGCGGCTTACGTGGTCGAGCGGCTGGTCGACGCTTGCGCGCGAAAGCTCGGCATGACGCCGGATGCGATCCGCAAGAAGAATTTCATCCAGCCGAAAGCGCTGCCCTACAAGACGGCGACCGGCAAGGTCTATGATTCCGGGGATTTCGCCGCGCATATGAAGCGGGCGATGGAGGTCGCGAACTGGAAAGACTTTCCCAAGCGCGCCAAGCTCGCGAAGAAGGCCGGCCTCGTGCGCGGCATCGGCATGTCGAGCTATGTCGAGATCTGCGGCACCATGGGCGACGAGACAGCCAATGTTCGGCTCGATCTCAACGGCGACGTCACCGTCCTGATCGGCACCCAGTCGAGCGGGCAGGGCCATCACACCGCGTATGCGCAGATCGTCGCCGAGCAATTCGGGCTGCCGCCGGAGCGCGTCCACATCCATCAGGGCGACACCGACGAGATCAAGACTGGACTTGGCACCGGCGGCTCCGCGTCGATCCCGACCGGCGGCGTCTGCGTCCAGCGTGCTACGCAGGATCTCGGCAAGAAGCTGAAGGAGCTCGCGGCTGAAGCGCTGGAGACGAGTGCCGGCGACCTCGAGATCAATAACGGCGTGGTGCGCATCGCCGGCACCGACCGTTCGATCAGCTTTGCCGACGTTGCCAAGCGCGCGGGCTCCGACACCGGAAAGCTCAACGGCAGCGCGACCTTCAACAGCGCCGACGGCACCTATCCCAACGGCACCCACATCGCGGAAGTCGAGATCGATCCGGCGACCGGCATCATCAAGATCATCAACTACGTCATCGTCGACGATTTCGGCGTGACGCTCAATCCGATGCTGCTGGCGGGCCAGGTCCATGGCGGCGTCACGCAGGGCATCGGCCAGGCGCTGATGGAGCAGGTGGTCTATAGCCCGAGCGACGGCCAGCTCATGACCGCGACCTACATGGACTATGCGCTGCCGCGCGCGGCGGACGTCTCGTCAATCCACTTCGAGACCCACAATGTGCCCTGCAAGACCAATCCGATGGGCGTGAAAGGCGCGGGCGAGGCCGGCGCGATCGGTTCGTGCCCGGCGGTCGTCAACGCCATCATCGAAGGCCTTTGGCGCGAGTACAAGATCGACCATATCGACATGCCCGCGACCGCCGAACGGGTCTGGATCGCGATCCGCGAGCACCAGCGCCGGCATAGCCTTTGAGAACAATGCCGGGAATAAACCACGATCGCAGGGTTATAAGAACGAAGGCGCCGCGGTCCGTTTGAAACGGACCGGTCCGTTGCCTGTACGCAGCGGAGACGGAGAGTTCGCCGATGAAAAAAGTGGTGGTTGTCGCGGGAGCGTTGCTGTTGGGGTCGAGCACGGTGATGGCCGACCAGAAGCTCGCGGTCGAGCAGGACAATTTCATGCGAGGGATCGGCAAGGCAGTCTACGTGACCATGCTGAAAATGAGCAAGGGCGAGTTGCCCTATGACCAGGCGGCGGTCGATGCGGCGCTCGCCAAGCTCGAGACCGACGTTCCCAAGATCCCGACCGTGTTCAAGACCAATCCGAAGGAGCAGGTCGTCAACGCGAGCTTTGGAGCGTCGAAAAAGATCTGGAAGAACAAGGCTGATTTCGATTCAAAGGTGAAGCCCGTGACCGAGGCGGTTGCCGATCTGAAGGGCAAGATCAAGGATCAGGCCAGCGTCAAAATGGCGTTCGATACGCTCAACGACAAATGCAATGCCTGCCACGAGACCTATCGGCTCAAGCTGAAGTGACCGCGCGAGTGAGACCGTGAGCCGCGATCTGATCCCGCGGCAAAATGAAAAGAGGCGGATGCGTTGCGCATCCGCCTTTTTCACTTCAGGAGAAGAAAGCGGTTACTTCGTCACTTGCCCGCGGATTTCACCGCCGGGATTAGCCTGGGTATGCACGTTGACGTAGTACTTGCCGGCGGTAAGGTCGGTGGCCTGCGCGTCGGTCAGCGTTGCGCTGCCTTCAACCGGGCTCTTTCCGGCGTTCGGAATGGCGACGGCGACACCGGCGTTCTTGCCTGCTTCCGCCGGCCCGTGGAAGTGGGCTGCAGTCGCGGGGCCGGTGAGGCCGGAATAGGTCACCGTCCAGCTCAGCTTCTTGGTGGCGGGGTCATAATTGATATCAGCAGTGCCGGTGGCGGCGGAAGCGTTCGGCGGCACTTCGGACTTGGCGTTCAGCGTCGCCTTGTATTTGTCGGCAAAGGCCGGGCCCGCCAGGGCGACGGAAGCCGCAAATGCGAGGGTTGCGAAAACGATCTTGGTCATGGCTCTCTCTCCCTGTTGACGTCTCACGACGACACCCGATCAACACGACGATTGCGGATTTATTCCCGAAATCGCCGCATTCACATTAAGACTTTCGGCCATCTTATGGCTGGAGCGGCGAACGGACGAGCCGTAAGGTACGCGCGTCGATGACGGTTGGGTGATGCTGCGACGAATTTTCCTCTTGCTGATCGCCGCTGGCCTCGCCGGGCTAGCCCTTTACGGCTGGCTCACCGCCGTGCCAGCACCCTTGACGCTTGCCGCCTACACGCCGAACCCCGCGAACGGGGAGACAATCTTCAACGCCGGCGGATGTTCCTCCTGCCACGCGGCGCCGAACCAGCCCGACCGGACGCGGCTGGGGGGCGGGCTTGCGATTCCCTCACCCTTCGGCACGTTCTACGCACCGAATATCTCGCCCGATCCCGATGACGGCATCGGGCGCTGGAGCGAGGCGGATTTCGTCAACGCGGTGAAGCGGGGCATCTCACCTGCCGGGACGCATTTGTTTCCGGCCTTTCCCTACACCTCCTATGCCCACGCGACGGTGCAGGATGTGCGCGATCTCTTCTCCTATCTGAAAACCCTGCCGAAGGTTTCCGGCAAGGTACGCGACCATGATCTGCCGTTTCCGTTCAACATCCGCCGCAATATCGGTGTCTGGAAATTGCTGTTCTTTGACGGTCACCTGTTCATTCCCGACCAGTCGCGCCCGCCGTCATGGAATCGCGGCGCGTATCTCGTCAACAGTTTTGGTCATTGCGTGGAATGCCACAGCCCGCGCAATTTCCTGGGGGGCATCATCACGAGCCAACGCTTTGCCGGCGGTCCCGATCCCGAAGGCGAGGGCTGGGTGCCCAACATCACGCCCAAAGGCATCGGCGAATGGAGCCAGCAGGACATCGCTGATTATCTCGAGAACGGCGTGACGCCGGATGGCGACAGCACCGGCGGCTCCATGGTGCCCGTGATCAAGAACACGTCGCGGCTCAGTGCAGCCGATCGCAGCGCGATCGCGGAATACCTGAAAACGCTGCCGCCGGTCGAAGGCCCGAAGCCGCCGCAGAAGAAGAAGCCGGAGGCGGGTTGAGGGTTGTGTACCCATAGTCGGGTGCGCTCATGCGAGATCGTGATGTCCGCTCTCCCATCAGAAAGCGCAGATCGGCGGAGCGCAAGGCCATGTCCGCTGTGGGAACATCAGGAGGCATCGGTCTCTTATTCAATCACTTCGTCGGCACGGGACATGATCGTCGACGGGACGGTGACGCCGAGACGTTTTGCAGTCTTGTCGTTGACGGCCAACCAGAACTTGGTCGGCAATTCAACCGGTAGGTCGGCTGGCCTACTGCCTTTCAGAACTTTGTCTACAAAGTCAGCGCAGCGACGGTAAAGCGCGTTCAAGTCCGCGGAGTAAGCGAGCAAGCCGCCCACCCTGGTGAAGGTCGACGTCGGCGCAGCCGCCGGTAATCGAAATTTCAGTGCCAGATCGGCAATACGTTGGTAGCGACGGCTGGGCCAGCACAGCATCGGCCGGCCACTTGGCGATTCCCTCAAAGTCGCTCTCAAGTTCGCCCGCGGATCGCACCATGACCACCTTGATTTCCATCTTCAGCGAACTGGCCGCAGCTTGGGTATGCTTCAGGAACAGGACGTGGAACGGATCATTGGCATTGGCGAGGATGGCGACACGCCGGGCAGAGGGCAGTGCCTCGCCAATCAATTCCATGGTCTTCCCGGCAAGTTCGGCGGTAGCGCCACTTATGCCGGTGAGGTTGCCGCCGGGGTGGTCAAGACTTGCTATGAGACCGGTTTCAACCGGGTCCGCAGCCTCCATGACGATTGGAATTTCTATCGTGACTTTTTTCGCCGCAGTAGCAGCCGGCGTTTGAAAGGCAACGATGACGTCGACTTTGCGCTCGACCAACTGCGCTGCCTGTACCGCTAGTTCGGCCGCCTTCCCGCCGGCGGAGTGCACCTCGAATTGAATATCCTGCCCTTCCCGGTATCCGAGGTCGTGCAGCTCTTCCCGCAGTCCCTTGATAAACGGCGCGGGATCGGGATTGCCCAGCACCAGAACACCAATCGTCCTCATGCTGCCTTGCTGCGCGAGCACGCGCGGCGGCAAAAAGGCTATCGCCCCTGCACCAAGCGCAATGAATTCACGTCGCCTCATACCCTCTCCCCCTCAAGTCGTGAACGTACCACATCCCACGAAAGGGAATTATGCTGCAACACACCAAAGCGCTCAGCCAGCCGCTCGAAGGAGAGGTCATTCCGCTGCTAGCGTCCGGCAAACGCCTTGAAGGTGATGATCGTGAGCGTGTCCTGGATGCCCGGAATGACCTGCACCTTCTCGTTCACGAAATGGCCGATGTCGGTGTCCTTGTCGACATAGAACTTCACCAGAAGATCATAGTGGCCGGCGGTGGAGTAGATCTCGGACGCGATTTCCGCTTCGGCAAGCGCATTGGCGACGGTGTAGGACTGGCCAAGCTTGCATTTGATCTGGACGAAGAAAGGGACCATCGAAGGCGTCTCCGGGAGCGCGATTGGAACCCAATAGGCCAAATTTGGGGCGGCAAGGCAAGCCGGCTTGCTCGGGTTGGGAGGGCGCGTTAGGACAAGCCTTAAGGAAAGCTCATGACCACGCCCGTCGCGTTCACCATCGCAGGCTCGGATTCGTCCGGCGGAGCCGGCATCCAGGCCGACCTGAAGACCTTTGCCGCGCTCGGCGTCTATGGCGCCTCCGCGATCACGGCGCTGACCGCGCAAAACACTCAGGAAGTGACCAGCATTCATGCCGTGCCGCCGGAATTCCTGCGCGCGCAGATCGATGCTGTGTTCTCCGATCTCGATGTCGGCGCCGTCAAGATCGGCATGGTGGGAGAGCTTGCCGGGATCGAGGCGATCGCGGCGGCACTCAAACACTGGTCGCCGAAGCATGTCGTGCTCGATCCCGTGATGGTCGCAAGCTCGGGCCGACGGCTGCTGGCGCAGGACGCGGTCGAGGCGCTCAGGACAAAGCTCATTCCGCTCGCAACCATCATTACGCCGAACCTGCCGGAGGCGGCGGCACTGTTGAACGAGCCGGTCGCGGTGGGCGAGGCCGCGATCGAGGCGCAAGGCGAGCGGCTGCTCGCGCTCGGCTGTCCTGCCGTGCTGATCAAGGGCGGGCACGGGCAGGGCAGCGAGAGCATCGACACTCTTGTCCATGCCGGAGCCACGCTCGCGCTCGCGGCGCCGCGCGTGGCGACGGAAAACACCCACGGCACCGGCTGCTCGCTGTCGGCGGCGATCGCTGCCGAGCTTGCCAAAGGTACAGCGCTGGAAGCCGCCGTCCGCAACGCCAAGACTTTCGTCAGCGCCGCGATCGCCTCCGCCGATCGCTTCACTATCGGCCACGGCCACGGACCGATCCATCACTTCCACCGCTTCTATTGACCGGCAAGCCAGCGATAGCGAGGAAGCTCCAGCCTGTCGGCGATCTCCCTGCCGATCGCGAGCTTCGCAAGGCCGGGGATCGCAAACGCCCGAACGACCTGGTTGCGGATAAACAAGCCCGTCCGCGTTTTTGGTGCGAACGCACCGGCGAAGTTCTCGGCGGCTCTTTGCTTGGCGTCCATATAGTCGCGCAACGAGGTTTCATACCTGCCGAACGCTTCCTCATAGCGCCCATCCGCGGCCGCCAACTCTCCCGCCAGCACATAGGCCGAGATCATGGCAAGCGCCGACCCTTGTCCGGCCAGTAGCGAGACGCAGAAGGCGGCATCGCCGATCAGCGCCACGCGGCCTCGCGTCCATCCGCTCATCCTGATCTGGCTTACCCTGTCGAGGTAAATCGTGTCGGTGCGCTCCAGCGCGGCCAGGATCTGCGGAGCTTCCCAACGCGCGTCGGCATAGATCTTGCGCAACAGCGCCTTTTGCTCTGCTAGGGTTACGGGCGGCGCGACATCGGAGGCTAGAAACACGAACAGAAAGAGCGTGCGGTCGTCGTGCAGGGTGAAACGCCCGATCATGCGGCCCGGTTGACCGTAGATCAGATAGACGTCGTCATCGCGTGGACGATATGCATCGGCTTCGAAGGCCGCGACCACATAGCCCAGATGTTTCTCGAATTGCGCGGATGGACCAAATGCAAGTTGGCGCACCGCGGAGTGCAGGCCGTCGGCCCCGATGACGAGATCGAACCGGCGTTCGCCGCCGTGTCTCAGCCGCGCCCAAACCCCGTCCGCCTCTTCACGCAGCCCGGCAATTTCGTTGCCGAAGAGGCATTCGACAGAACCCCTGATCTTCTCGAACAGCAATCGGGAGAGCTCGCCGCGCGGGAGCGTGACATAGCGACCGCCGGTCAGCTCGGTGAAAACCCTGGTTCCGAACCCGGCGCGGCGCCGACCGGCGTCGTCCACGATCCGCGTTTCCTTCACGCGATAGCCGACGCGGTTGATCTCTTCGATCAGCCCCATTCTTTCGGCGATGTCATATCCGAGGCCCCAGAAATCGATGACATAGCCGCTCGTGCGGATACGGGGCGCGCGTTCGATCAGTGTCGGCCCAAAGCCGGCAGCGCGCAGCCAGAAGGCGAGCGTGGGGCCTGCTATTCCAGCACCTGAGATCAGAATCGTTTTCATTTTGGATGATCAAACGGGCGGGTGACTTGAGCGCACGGCGGAGCCGGAGGCATTTTGGCCCGTCAAAATACCAACGCGCGCCGCGGGTGCAAGTTGCAGACGGTCAAATAAAGCTGATCGCACGCGCGTCGCGCGATGCGGGCGCGATCATTCGATCCGGAGCTCACCAGCGACACTACTTGCCCTGGTTTGCCTGCACCTTCTGCTTCCAGAGATTCCAGACGCGGTCGATGACTGCGAGATTGATCGAGTCGGCTTTCAGCCCTTTCTCGGGGCTGAGATAGGTGATCTCGCTGCCGAGGGCGATCGCCTGGGATTCCAGGCGCGCGTCGACATCGGTGTAATAGGCGCGAAACACCGCGATCTTGACGTCGGGCCCGACGGTGACGTCGCCGTGCCCGCGCATCAGCACGACCGGCTTGTCTCCAAGCGTCCGCGCCAGCGAGTTGCCGATGCCGTTGTCGCGCACCAGCATGTCGGTTGCGCCGAACTCGTGAGCGATGTCCCAGACCGGCGCGCCGCCCGCGAGGAACGCCGCGTTGTGAAACACCGCACGCAACGGCGTCTTGCTTACCGAGAACGGTATGACGCCCGGCGAATGCGAATGCACGACGCTCATCACGTCCGGGCGGGCCTTGTAGATTGCCGCGTGGATGAAGCGCTCGAGGAAAACCGAGCGTCCCCGCGCATCGATGGGGTTGCCATCGAGGTCGAATTCCATGATGTCGTCGGCCGTGATCAGGGCCGGCGCCAGCGACCGCGACATCAGGAAGTGCTTCGGATTGTTGGGATCACGCGCGCTGACATGGCCGAAGGCGTCGAGCACGCCGAACTCAGCGAGGATGCGGCTGCCGACGACGATGTCCTCCAGTAGCGCCGGCGGGACGTTGAGAGGCGGGGCGGTCTGCGCGCGCACGGATCCACCCGACAGGGAGACGAGCAGACCGGCGATAGCGAAGACGGCGCGGCGGAACATTCTGCGGGTCGTCCTTGCTGGAGGGCGGCTCAGGCAGCTTTGCGATGACGTTACCCCAGGGGCGTGGGCTTGCGGAAGTGGAATTGCGCGGCAGCAATCCCCTCGCGCAGGATAACACCCCGCTGCGGATTCGGCGAAACGGGCTGAAATTATCCGGACTTCAGGTGAAGCCGCCGATGAGTTGCGCCGCCGATGGCGACCCGAGAAGAGACGGCTTCCTTACAGCAAGCTTACAAACGACAGCGCGGCGATGCCTAGCAATCGCGGCGATTGCTTTCCGATCTGTTTATCTTTTCTGATTAATCAAATTGCACCCGTGCCCACACTCGAGCAGGGGGAAGTTGGAAGAAGCCCCGCCGTGTTCTCAGCACGGCGGGGCGATTTCTGTGGCGGGCCCACGCTTTTGATTAGGCCGCGCGGTTCGCGCCGATGGCGCGCAGCAGGAATTCGCGGATGGTCTGCGCGATCGCGCGCGCATGCGTCTCCAGCGCGAAGTGACCGGTATCGAAGAAGCGGACGATGGCGGCCGGGTTGTCGCGCTTGAACGCCTCCGCTCCGCCCGGCAGGAAGAACGGATCGTTCTTGCCCCACACCGCGAGCGTCGGCGGCTTGTGGGTGCGGAAATAGTCCTGGAATTTCGGGTACAGCGCGACGTTGCTCTTGTAGTCGCCAAAGAGGTCGAGCTGCACGTCGTCTGCGCCGGCGCGCGCCAGATAGAAGTTGTCGAGGTTCATCCCATCCGGCGACACGGTCGTCGGGTCTGCAACGCCGTGGGTATATTGCCAGCGCGTCGTTTCCGGCTTGAGGAACGCGCGCAGTGCATCGCGATTGGCTTGCGATGGCTCCTGCCAATAGGCGCGGATCGGATTCCAGCCGTCGCTCAGTCCCTCCTCATAGGCGTTGCCGTTCTGCGAGATGATCGCGGTGATCCGCTCCGGATGCCGCTTGGTGAGCCGGAAGCCGGTCGGCGCGCCATAGTCGAAGACATAGACCGCGAAGCGATCAAAGCCGATGACTTCGGTGAAGCGCTCGATCACGCCGGCGATATTGTCGAACGTGTAAGTGAACTTGTCCCGCGGCGGCATGTCGGACTGACCGAATCCCGGCAAGTCGGGAGCGATGATATGGAAATCATCCGCGAGCAGCGGGATCAGGTCGCGGAACATGTGGCCCGCGCTCGGGAAGCCGTGCAGCAATAGCAGCTTTGGCGCGCCCTTGCGGCCAGCTTCGCGATAGAAGATTCCAAAACCATCCACATTGGCTGTGTTGTATTTGACGCTCGACATGGCGTTTCTCCTGCTTGTGATCGATAACTTCTCGGGTCGTGTTTGAGGGGTTGATATCGTAACCTCTTGGATTGGTATTATGAGGTTATGATTTCGCGACGTGCTTGATGGCTTCGACGATGATGTCGGCGACCACGCGCGGCGAAGTGACAATGGGCGTGTGATCGACCGCATGTGTCCGCACCGTCGCCTTCATGCGCTCGGCCATGAAGCGTTGGGTTTCGGGGGCGATCATTCGGTCGTCCTCGGCGATCAGGAACCAGCTCGGTACGTGCTTCCAAAGCGGACGGCCGGCAGGGACCGTGATGCAAGCCGGCGAGATCGGCCGCTGCACGGCGGCGAGCACTGCCAGATCTTCGTCGGAGGCGTTCTGGGCGAAAGCTGACTTGAAGGCTTCGTCGGGCAGCCAGATCAGTCCGTTGGCATCCGGCGCTAGCTTCGGGGCCTTCGGATGCGGCGGAAGGCGATAGAACATTTCGGCAACCTTCTCGCCCTCGTCGGGCGCCAACGCCGCGACATAGATCAGCGCCTTGACCCGCTCTGATCTCGCTTCGGCAATCACCGCGCCTGCATAAGCGTGGCCGACCAGCACGATCGGCCCATCAACGCGATCGATGCTGCGATCGACGGCGGCGGCGTCGTCTTCAAGCGAGGTCAGCGGCAGCGGCGCCGCGATCACATTCACGCCATCCGATTTCAGCGCCGCAATGACCCGCGCCCAGCTCGATCCGTCCGCCCAGGCACCGTGCGCCACCACAACAGTGATCTTCGCCATCTTCTCCTCCCTCGGATTGGTCATGCTTACGTAACCTGTTAAATCTATATTTGGTAGTTATGATCGTCAAGCAGTAACTTGTCAAGTGCGATTTTATAGGTTACATATCCTCATTACGGGCTGACCCTTGGACCGCCCGAGAGAGGTTGCACCGGTGGACAGGCATTCGCCCGCGATCTTCATCGCGGATTCTCTTGGTCTCGATTTTCTCAACTCGGTGGCGACACCGGCCGACACCGCGATTGACTGGATCGAGGACGGTGAGGGGCTTTTGAACTGGCTGGCCCAGGCTGGACTTGTTCCCTCCGATACACTCGACGAGATCAAGGCGCGCGCATTGCCGGGCGAATTGGACAAGGTCGCCGACCAGGCGCGCTCTTTTCGCGAGTGGTTCAGGAATTTTGTTCGCACGCATATGGGCCGCCCGCTGACGCCCAAAGCGCTCCGCGAACTGGAGCCGTTAAATCGGCTGCTTGAACGCGACGAGACCTTCAAGCAGCTCGTGCCGCACCACGATGCAGAGAGCCGTCACGGCGAACGTTATCTGGAGCTTCGGGCCATGCGGCGATGGAAATCGCCGGAGTCACTGCTGCTGCCCATCGGTGAAGCCATGGCGCAGTTCGTCTGCGAGGAAAATTTTACGGACGTGAAGGCGTGCGAGGGCGTCGGCTGCACGCTGATGTTCGCCGACCACACCAGGAGACGGGCGCGTCGGTGGTGCAGCATGGCGCTCTGCGGCAATCGCGCCAAGCAGGCTGCGCACCGCAATCGGCTCAAGACGAAACGCTGAGGGCAGATCAACAACAAAGCAAACCAACAAAAAGGAGACCAATCATGCCTGCGCTTCCCCTGATCGTCTTCGACGTCAACGAGACCCTGCTCGATCTGGAGACGATGGAGCCGACGTTCCAGCGCATCTTTGGCGACAAGAGTGCGATGCGGCTCTGGTTTGCCAACTTCATCATGTATTCGGCGGCGCTGACGGTCGCGGGATGCTACGTACCGTTCACCGATATCGGTGCGGCCGTGATGAAGATGCTGGCGGATACGCGCGGCATTGGGATCAGCGAGGCCGACAGGCGCGAGCTGGCCGAGAAATTCTCGACCATGCCGCCTCATCCCGAGGTTCCGGCCGCGCTCCGAAAGCTGAAGACCGCCGGCCTTCGGCTGTTCACGCTCACGGATAACCTGCTCGAGGTGCAGACGCGCCAGCTCACCCAGGGCGGCATCGTCGATCTGTTCGAGCGGCGGTTTTCTGCGGACGGCGTCAAGCACCACAAGCCCTCGCGCGAGGCCTATGCTTATGTCGAGCGCGAGCTTGGGGCCAGGCCTTCCGAGTTTTGCCTGATCGCCTGCCACACCTGGGACACGCTCGGCGCGGTTGCCGCCGGCTGGGAAGCCGCGCTGATCAAGCGTCCGGGCAATGACGTCCTGGGGGTGGGTCCTCAGCCGCAGATCGTGGGCCGCGACTTGAATGATGTCGCCGATCAGCTCATTGCGCGGCGCAAGCGGTGAGCGGCTGAGGCGCGATGCGCGTCAGGTCGAACGCGTCGCGCCTCGTCCCATCACAAAGCCTTCAAGGCTCCGCAGCCTCTGCTTCGCGAGCTCGCGGTGCAACTCACGGATCCTCCGCGACTCGTCCACAAAGGTCTCGAAAGCGGCTTGCGCGAATTCGCTCTGAAGCTCAAACGCCCGGTTGAGGGAACGCGCGCCTGCAAGCTGCTCGAAAAACGAGGTGGTCTGCTCGAAGGACTTCTTCGTGTAGCTGCCATAAGCGTCCGTGATGGCCTGAACGCTGGCCGCGACGGGTTCCGACGCCGCAGGCTCGCGCGGGGAGATGTCCTCCGCGGGCGTGAGGGCCGGAGCAGGCTCGCTTGAGACCACCGGCATCTCCGCTTGTTCCCGTGCTTCGAGCACAGGTTCGCTCGCTTCCGGGAGCGCGCGCGATGCCGCCTCCGGTTGTTGACTCGGTTTTTGACTTGGTTTGCGCCGCCGCTTCTCGGCTTTCTTGCCGGGAAGCTCTGCCTTCCCGTTGATCTGGCCTGATCCAGCGATCGGCATATGTTCGTCTGCGCTCACCATACTCGGATTGCCCCGTCGTTTCGAATCAAGCCACAACCTTCCGCCATGTTTGCGCTGGAATAGCGATCCTCACTTGTCTCCGGCACGGCACTCTTGTGTCGAGATTTCGAAGCGGGAACAAGCGCTTGCCCGACGGGCAGATACACGCAAATCGGGCCCGACTTTGCGTGGGAGAGGTGAACCTCAACGCCGTTCCAGTGGACATAATCTCATCACCCTCTGGGGCTCGGCATGACAAGGCAGCCTGGAAGGTTCCTGCTCGGCGTATTCCTGTTCTGCGTCACGATTTCGGGCGCGCGGGCGGAAGACACTGCGCTCGCGCTCGCACTCGGCAACGCCACAAGGGTGGTGGTGGCGCGTGCCTTCGAGACGGTGATGATCGGCGATCCCCTGGTCGTCGACGTTCGCATCGACGATGATCGCTCCCTGGTCATCAACCCGCTTAACCCCGGCGTCACGAATCTCATTCTTGTCGACGCCAGCGGCATCGTGACAGCCAACATCAGGGTGTTGGTGTGTGCGGCGCGGTCGCATGCCTGCGACGGACGCGCTCCACCCGGCAATGCGGACGTGGAAAAGCCGGAATCGATCAGGCGGGACGTGCGAGGGCGTACGTCGTGAGCCGCGGAAGTTGACGATGTGAGCCTGCACATTTTGTTCAGGACTGATGCACTTTTCCGGTTTAAAGCCGAAATTTGCGCGAATGTCTGGCGTGGCGCTACTATTGACGCGTGGTCACAAGGGCAGGGCGGCTACGGCTCCTCAAGCGCGCGAATGGCATTGGATCTGCGGCAACTCGAATATTTTCTGCGCGTGGCGCAGCGCAAGAACATTTCACTCGCCGCCACCGACCTTGGCATCGCGCAGCCGACCCTGACCAAGAGCATCAAGCTGCTGGAGGAGCAGCTTGGCGTGCAGCTTTTCGAGCGCCTGCCGCGCGGCGTGGCGCTGACACCATTCGGCCAGACGATGCTGCGCCACGCCGAAGCCGTGCATGTTCAGATGAAGGACGCAGGCGAGGAGATCGCCGCCCAGCGCAGCGGCACGACCGGAAGCGTCGTCATCGGTGCCGGCCCGACCTGGTTGCGCCGCTACCTTCCGACCGCGCTCTCCGGCACCATCGCAGCGCATCCCAGCGTGCGCATCCGCGTCGAAGCCGGCTTCGACGAGGCCTTGTTTCGCGCGCTGAGAAGGGGCGAGCTCGACCTCGTCGTGGCCGAAATTCCGTCTGCCGAGGACCGGCAGGACCTCGAGACCATGACGCTGACGTCCGATCGTCTCGGCGTCTGCTGTCGTCGCGGTCACCCCCTTGCCAAGCGGCGGCGGGTGACCATGCGCGATCTCCTGCAATACCCCTGGATCAAGCCGCCGCATTCGACCCGGGCGCACCGCCGGCTTGACGCATTTTTCGTCGCGAGCGATCTGCCGCCGCCGAAGAGCGTGCTCGAAAGCGGATCGGTCGCGCTCCAGCTCAACGTCCTGCGCCAATCCAACGCACTGGCAAGCACAGTATCGAAGACGCTCGAAACCCCTGAAGGCAAGGGCCTCACGATGCTCAACGTCCCGGGCCTAGCGTTGTCGCGTGATGCGGGCGTCATTACCCGGAAGGGCGGCTGGCTTTCGCCTGCTGCCAGCCATGTCATCAGCGAATTGAGGGCGGTTTGCGCGGTCGAAGCTCGCGGCCAGAAATCCAATCCATAGCTTTTGGCTATGCCGGATGCATGAAAAGCTCTTTGTAAGAATACCGGAATCCTGTTTTGCTGATAGCCTGGAGAAACGGCGACAGCCGACCGGGTGGGGAGGACATGACATGCCGGCAAACGGCGCAGGGCGCGGCGTGACGCGCCGCCAGGTGGTTGCAGGCGGCGGGGTTGCCGCGTTTGGGCTTCTGGCGCCCCGGCGGCCGGCCGAGGCCGCAGCCAAGGCGGTTCCCATCACCGTGGTAATCAACCAATCGCCGTGGTTCGACAGTTTCCGCAAGGTCGTTGAGCTGTACGAGAAGGACACCGGCAACAAAGTCGAGCTGGACGTCAATCCATTTGCGGGATCGCTCGAGAAGCAGCGCAACTCGGTCCGCGCCGCGCAGGGACAATACGATCTCCTGGTGATGAACAGCGGCTGGTTCGCCGAAATGTATTTTGGCGGCTTCCTCGAAGCGATCAGCGACATCGACCCGGCATTCAAGCTGGATCCCGACATCTACACGCTCGACAACACGGTTTATTTCGACGCGGCCAAGAAGACGATGACGCCAAGCGGCAAGCTGATGTCGGTTCCGATCGCGCCGCTGATACCCCTGACTTATTATCGCGGCGATCTCTACAAGGAGGCGGGGCTGGTGAAGGCGCCGGAAACCTTCGCCGAGCTCGAGGCGAATGCGAAGCGCCTCAACAAGCCGCCGAGGCGCTACGGCATCGTCCAGCGCGGCGCGCGCGGTCCCGCATCGGTCAGCTACGATTTCTATCCCTACCTCTACGGGTTCGGCGGCGGAGTCTTCAAGAACCAGGCCGCCGGAGACTATTCGGTGACGTTGAACAACGAGGCGGGCCACACCGCGCTCGACTACTACCTCAGGCTCGCGAAGGAAGCCGGTCATCCGCAGACAGCCTCTCTCGAGCAGGCTGAAGTCATCCAGAACATGGTGACCGGCAAGGCCGGACACATCATCGTCGTGGTTTCGGCATGGTCGCAGATGGATGATCCCGACAAGTCTTTGGTCGTCGACAAGGTCGAATTCGCGGTCCCGCCGCATGCGCCGGGCTTTTCGCCGGGGCCCGGTCTTGGTCATTGGCTCGGCGGTATCGCGCGCAATGTTCCCGACGATCGCAAGCGTGCCGCGGTGGAATTCCTGCGCTGGTTCCAGACCGCCGACGCCCAGCTCGCTTACGCCAAGGCCGGTGGAATCCCCGTGAGCGCGGCAACCTATCGCGACCCGATTTCGCAGGAGCGTAAGTTTCGCTGGATGAAGCCGCTGAGCGAGGCCTTGCCGCACGCCGTCAACATCTACCAGTTTCCCGAGGCCAGCGAAGTGATCTCGATCCTGGAGCTTGGGCTCAATCAGGCCGTCGCCGGCAACCTCACCGCCGTCGCGGCGCTCAACAGCATGGCCGGGCAAATCCACGACGTGATGTCCAAGCACGGCTACAAGACGGGCGTGGAGCCGCCCTTGCGCTGAGGAACGCATGGAGCCGATTGCAGGTACTGCCGCCCATGCGGCACCGTTCGCAGCCGGCCAACCGGCCCTGGCGAAGCGGCCTGCCGCTGGCGATTTCGATCGCGGTTTCGATGAGCGCGTCTGGCGCTGGGCGGCATTGTCGCCTGCGCTCGTCTTGTTGCTGACACTCAGCGTGCTGCCCCTGATCAATCTCTTCATCACCAGTTTCTTTACGGTCACCTGGAGCGGGGGGCACTCCAGCCTTGCGCCCGCGGGACTCTCCAATTATCGGGCGCTGGCAGGCGATACGCTGTTTCGCGCCGGTCTGCTCAACACCATCCTGTTTGCCGCGTTCGCGGTAGGCGGCCAAATGCTGTGCGGCTTTGTGCTGGCTCTGCTGTGCAATCAGGTGACGCGCGGTCGCGTCCTGTACCGGACCATTTTTATCCTGCCGATCCTCGTTCCGGGCATCGTGGTCGGCGCGATCTGGAAGCTCTTGCTCAATTTCGACTTTGGCCTCGTCAACCAGGCGATCGGACTGATCGGGTTCGATCCCGTCAACTGGCTCGGCTCGGCCAGCACCGCGCTCGCCTCGGTGATCTTCGTCGACATCTGGCACTGGACGCCGTTCTGCTTCCTGCTGTTTCTCGCAGGTCTTCAATCCCTCCCGCTCGACGTCTATGAAGCGGCCAGAATCGACGGGGCTTCCGCCTGGCAGGAGCTCGTATACGTGACCCTGCCGATGATGCTGCCGACCATCATGGTGACGTTCGCCTTCCGCCTCGTGCTTGCATTCAAGGTGTTCGACGAGGTGTATCTCCTGACCGGCGGCGGGCCCGGAACGTCCACGCAGGTCGTGAGCTACACGCTCTATCAACGCTTCTTCCGCGAGGACCAGACAGGGTACGGGTCCGCCATGTCGATCGCGGTGATCTTCATGACGTGTCTGTTGCTCGTCGCTGCGTTCTCGTCGCGCCGGCAGACGGGAGCCGCCCGATGAGCGCGGGAGCCAGGGGTGCCTCACGATCGTGGCTCGCGCATGCGGCGCTCGTCGGAGCCGCCGCATGCGTCGCCGTGCCGGTGATCTGGGTGGTGCTGGCCGGCTTTCGCACGCAGATTTCGCTCCTGTCCGGTGCATTCTGGTTTACGCCGGTGTTGAAGAATTTCAGAGAGGTACTGTTCTCGAAGACTTCCGATTTCCTCCTCAACTACCTCAACTCGCTGATCGTCGGCGCGCTCAGCACGCTGATCTGTCTCGTTGCCGCAACGCTTGCAGCCTGGTCGCTGCACCGGATGCCATGGCCGCGCTGGTTCGTGCACATCTTCTTCGGCTGGGCGCTCGTGTTTCACATGTTCCCGCCGCTCGCGCTCGCCAGCGCCTGGTTCACGATCATGCGCAGCATCGGCCTCGACAACACGCTCACTGCCGTCATCCTTGCGCATACCGTGCTGAACCTGCCGATGGCGCTGTGGCTGATGGGCGTGTTTGTGCGCGACGTGCCCGTGGAACTCGAAGAGGCGGCACGGCTCGACGGCGCCACCACGCCGGTTCTGCTGCGGCGGGTCGTGCTGCCGTTGATCGCGCCCGGGTTGGCGGCCACGTCGATCCTGACCTTCGTGTTCAGCTGGAACGAGTTCGGCGTCGCGCTGACGCTGACGATGAAGCAGACCGCAACCGTGCCGGTCGCCATCGCCAAGTTCGCGCAGGACTACGAGATCCTCTACACCCAGATGGCCGCCGCCGCGGCGCTTTCAATTCTTCCGGCATTGGTGCTGCTGATCATCGGCCAGCGCTACATCGTGGCCGGGCTTACCCAGGGTGCCGTGAAGTGAAGCGCCTCTGCAAGTCGAAGGAATGCCCATGAAGACGGTCTTCGTCCTGTTCGATTCGCTCAACCGTCACCTGCTTGGCGCTTATGGCGGCCATCGTATTCCAACTCCGAATTTCGACAGGCTCGCCGCGAAGACGCTCACTTTTGAAAAGCACTATGTCGGCAGCCTGCCATGCATGCCGGCCCGGCGCGACATGCTGACCGGACGCCTCAGCTTCCTGCATCGAAGCTGGGGGCCGCTCGAGCCGTTCGACGCCGCCGCGCCCGAGCTGTTGCACCGGGCGGGCGTCTACAGCCATCTCATCACCGATCACTTCCACTATTGGGAGGACGGCGGCGCGACCTACCACAACCGCTACAACAGCTATGAATTCGTACGCGGCCAGGAGGGCGATCCGTGGAAGGCGATGGTGCAGCCGCATTGGGAGCGGCTGCGCGAGATGTACCACGCGCGCCAGTTCACCACGGAGCGGCGCAAATATCACTCGCAGAACATCATCAACCGAGAGTTCATCAAGGAGGAAAAGGATTTTCCGTCCGTCCAATGCTTCGCTCATGGCTTCGAATTCCTCCAGTGCAATCGAAACGCCGATAACTGGCTCCTGCAGATCGAGACGTTCGATCCGCACGAGCCATTTCATGCGCCGGCGCGCTTCAAGGCGCGGTTTGACACGGGCTGGAACGGACCGATCCGGGACTGGCCGCGCTATGGCCGGGTCGATGAGCTGCCGGCCGAATGCGAGGAGCTGCGCGCCAACTATTATGCCGTGGTATCGATGTGCGACTTCCTTCTCGGACAGTTGCTTGACGCGTTCGATCACCATGACATGTGGAACGACACAGCCCTCGTCGTCACCACCGACCACGGCTTCCTGCTCGGCGAGCACGATTTCTGGGCGAAGAACCGGATGAACCTCTATGAGGAGATCGTGCATATTCCGCTGTTCGTGCACGATCCCCGCTTTCCCCAGCCGGGTGAGCGCACCGCGGTGCTGACGCAGTCGATCGATCTTGCGCCGACGTTCCTCGATCTGTTCGGAGTGGCGCCGCCGCCGGAGATCGAAGGGTATTCCGTCCTTGCGGCGGCGCGTGCGGCACGGCCGCTGCGCGAGGCGGCGCTGTTCGGCTATTTTGGCGGCGCCGTCAACGTCACCGACGGCACCTACACCTACCACCGCTTTCCGGCCGATCCGAAAAATCAGGAACTATTCCAGTATACGGTCATGCCAACCCACATTCATTCCGCCTTTCTGCCGGAAGAACTGGCGGGCACGAGCCTCTCGGACGGCTTCCCGTTCACCAAGGGCGCGAAGGTGCTGAAAGTTCCGGTGATCGAACGCTCGCCGATGTATCTCAACTACGGTCCCGGTGCGTTGCTCGAGAACGACACGCGTCTCTACGACCTCGCAGCCGACCCGGGGCAGCAGCATCCGCTGAAGGATCCGGCGCAGGAGCGGCGACTTGCCGCGCTGATGGCGCAATTGATGGCGGCCAACCAGGCTCCGCCGGAAGCGTTTCGGCGGCTCGATCTGGTCGAGCCTGCGATCGCGCTCCAGCACGAAACGCAATCATGACCGGCGAGGAGCTGCGTTCAAGGGTTGGCGACCTCCGGCAGTTCGCCAGTGTCAGGCGCATTGTGCTGGACGACGGCGTGGAACGCGGCGTGCGAGCGCTTGCCTTCTCGAGCGGCGGTGGCCTTGACTTCTGGGTGCTGCCCGATCGCTCGCTCGATATCGGTCCCCTGTGGTGGAAGGGTTTTCCCGTCGCCTGGCAGAGCATGGCCGGGTTTCGCAGTCCCGCCCTGCATCATCCGGAGGAGGATGGCGGCCGCGGCTACGGCCGCACCAATTCCGGATTTCTCGTAACTTGCGGTCTCGACCATATCCGCCAGCCCGCCGATGGACATCCGATGCATGGACGGCTTCCGTTCACACCGGCGCGCGTGACCGCCTATGGAGAGGACTGGGAGCGGGACGACCCTCTGCTCTTTTGCGAAGGCGAGATCATGCAATTCCGCTTCGGCGGCGAGGCGCTGAGGCTGCAACGGAGGATCGAAGTGCCGGTCGGCGGCAACCTGCTGCGAATCCGCGACACGGTGGTCAATCTGGGAAACGAGCGGACGGCGCAGGCGAGCCTGTATCATATCAATTTCGGCTATCCGGCGCTGGCGGCAGGATCGACGGTCTCGCTCGGCGGGCGCAAGCTCGTCGAGGTGAAGGCGTTTCCCGATCGGTCGGCGAGTTCGGAATCCATCAGCTTTCCCGTCGAGGACATCGATGCGCAAGCGGTCTGCACGCTCAACACGCCGCTCGAGCGGGGCGCGATGTTTCGGGTGAGCGTCGCATTCGACGCCGCGACACTGCCCCACCTGCAACTCTGGCATGACCTGCGGCCACATGCGTGTGTTCTGGCGATCGAGCCCTGCACGAGCGCGAAGCTCGACGGAACGGAGAGGGACCTGAACCCGGGCGATGCGCGTTCCTACAGCGTCGACATTGGTTTTGATCGGACATAGCGGTCGCCATTTCTGTCGCCCGTATTCCCCCGGAATTGCTGCCGTCGTCGCCTGATTGTCGTTGAGCGCTGGTAATCGCGATTCAATGCAGGCGGGGACCGATTCGGGCGCCTGCAAAGGCGAGGCGTTAACGGGTTCCTGTTTGGGCAAGCCCGGTCGTCACCGCTCTGTCATGGGAATCTGTTAAGGGCGCGCGCATGGGAAGTGATGCTGTTGGTGAGGAAAGCCCGGAGCGGCGCTTTCGCACTTTGTTTATCTCCGATGTCCATCTCGGAGCCCGCGGCTCGCAGGCCGACAAGCTGCTCGACTTTCTCCGCAGCCACGACGCCGACACCATCTATCTGGTGGGCGACATCGTTGACGGCTGGGCGCTGAAGTCGAACTGGCACTGGCCGCAATCGCACAACGACTTCGTGCAGAAGATGCTGCGCAAGGCGCGAAAGGGCGCCAAGGTCATCTATATCCCCGGCAATCACGACGAGTTCCTGCGCCAATACTACGGCACGCATTTCGGCGGCATCGATGTGGTCGAGAACGCCGTGCACACCGGCGTCGACGGCAAGCGCTTCCTCGTGATCCACGGCGACATCTTCGATCTCGTCGTGCAGAACGCGCGCTGGCTCGCCCATCTCGGCGACAAGGCCTATGATTTCGCGATCCAGATGAACCGCCTGGTCAACTTCTTCCGCCGCCTGTTTGGCGTGCCCTATTGGTCGCTGTCGCAATGGGCGAAGCAGAAGGTGAAGAACGCCGTCAATTATATCGGCGCGTTCGAGCAGGCGCTCGCGGCGGAAGCGCGCCGCCATGGCGCCGACGGCGTGATCTGCGGCCACATCCACTATGCCGTGATCCGCGACGACCAGGGCATCCGCTACATGAATTGCGGCGACTGGGTCGAGAGCTGCACCGCGCTTGCCGAGCATGAGGATGGGCGCTTCGAGATCATCACCTGGACCGATCCGCAGGGGCGCGTCGCGCCGGTGCCGCAGATCGCCGCGCGCGCGGCCTGATGCCTGATTGACGAGACTTGCCGCGACCGGCACCTCGCGGCCTGCGACAGGAAGCGTCGACTTCGTGCCCGAACATCCCCGCTGCGCCGCTTGAGGCCATCTTGCGGGCCTGCTTCGGGATGCGTTAAGACGCCGACATGAAAAACATTCCCCAGGAAAACACCACCAAAGACTTGCCGGTCAGCCCGGCCGACATCGATGCCGCCGCCAGGGTGATTGCGCCTTTTGCCGTGCGCACGCCGCTATTGTCCTCTCCAGTCCTGAGCGCGCGCCTCGGCGCCAGGGTTTTCCTCAAGCCGGAATCGCTGCAACGGACCGGCTCGTTCAAATTCCGCGGCGCCTTCAACAAGCTGTCGTCGATTCCGGAGGACAAGCGCGGCGCCGGCGTGGTCGCTTTCTCGTCGGGCAATCACGCGCAGGGCGTGGCCGCGGCGGCGCAGCTTCTCAACATCAAGGCGACCATCGTGATGCCGGCGGACTCGCCGGCGCTGAAGCGCGAGCGCACGAAATCCTATGGCGCCGAGGTCGTGCTGTATGACCGCGACCGCGAGGACCGCGAGGCGATCGCGCGCGACATTGCCGTCAAGCGCGGCGCGACGCTGGTGAAGCCCTACGATGATCCCCTGATCATCGCGGGCCAGGGCACCGCCGGCCGCGAGATCGCGGAGGATATGGCCTCCCTTGGCATCACGCCCGATATCGTCGTGGCGCCGGCCTCCGGCGGCGGCCTGATCGCCGGGATCGCGACCGCCGTGAAGGCAAAATTTCCGAACACGCAGGTCATCGTCGCCGAGCCGAAGGACTACGATGATCACGCCCGTTCGCTGCGCGCCGGCAAACGCGAGGCGCATCAGGCCAAGGCGCGTACCATCTGCGACGCGCTGATGGCGGACATGCCCGGCGAGATCACCTTCGCCATCAACGGCAGGCTGCTCGCAGGCGCCGTCGACGCCTCCGATGAGGAGGTCGGGGCGGCGATTGCCTTTGCGTTTCGTGAATTGAAGCTCGTGGTCGAGCCGGGCGGGGCGGTCGGGCTTGCCGCGCTGCTCGCAGGGCGGATCGACGTGCGCGACAAGACGATCGTGATCGTGCTCTCCGGCGGCAATGTGGACGCCGATCTGTTCGCAAAGCTCATCGCCTGAGCGGAAATGCAAAGGGCAGACCCTCTCGGCTCTGCCCCATCGTTGACCATCGCCGCGGTCAGAAGCGGCGTCTAAAACCGCCGCCGCCTCCGCCCATCATGAGGTGCGTGCCGCCACCACCGCCGCCACCAGTCATGTGGGCCTGCGTATTGGCGAAGCGGTTGCTGCGCAAGACATTGGTGTTCGAGACCTCGCGCCGGTCGAGCTGCCGTTGTGGCACGATTGTCTTCTGCGGTTTGAAGACGCGGTCGTTGTGACCAACAATGTGGTCGTCGTGAACGAAACTGTTCTTGCTGTCATGTGACGGTACGGACGGCTTCTGCGCCTTGAGGACCTGGGTGTTGTGACCCACGGTGCGGTCCTCATGTCGAAAATTGTGCTCGCTGCCCTTGTCATGTGACGGCAGGTTCACGATTTTGCCGAGGGTCGGCGCGGTGTTCAGGCCCGTGTGCACCGGCATCGTCGTGATTTTTGCGTTGCTCGACAGCGGCAATTGATGCTGGAAACCGCCGCTTCCTTTCAGGAGATGATCGGCCTGCAGCAGCGGCATGGTCCTTGGTTGCGATTGCAGATGCAGCGCCACCTTGGCATACGGGCTGTCCAGGTGATGGTCATAGAAGTTTTTGTAGGCGAGCGGCGAGTTCGCCAGCACCGCCTGATGCCACGCCGCGGCCAGCGTCAAATTGGCGAGCAGACGGCGAATGCGATCGCAGCGCGGGTCGTGCGGAAAGCGCACGAGGAACTCCTGATAGTATTGCGGCGAATCCTCCGACACCACGTAGTCGTAGACTTGGTCCACCGCCTCCCACGGCAGGTTGGATGCCATCTGCACCACCGGGCCATGCTCGGGCGCGCGGGCCGACGCCACCGCGGTATCGCCGAAGAAGTAGAAGTCGCTCGTCGCCGACGAGCTCTCCCACGGCGTTTGCAGTCCTTCTGTCTCGTGATTTACCTCGAGGCGGATGCGCTTGAACAATTGCTCGATCGGCAGGTTCGGCTCGCGCGCGAGATGCAGGAAGGCCTGGGTGTAGGGGCTGTGGCCGTTCGCGCCGTCGAGTGCTTCCGCGCCCGGCGCGGTTGAATAGCCGACGATCGAGCGCAAGGGTGCGTCGACGATCGCAAGTCCGCGGCTGGAATCGTCGAGGTTGGGGAACGGATTGTTGCGGCAGGAATCGAGCATGACGATGCGCAGCCGGCTCGGGATCGATTCCAGTGTCGCCATCAGATCGACCAGCCGGACGCCGTTGCTCACGAGATCGGAGGGGCTTGCGATCCTGGCGTCGACCGGGATTAGGTAGTTCTCGCCGGCGACCTGCACACCGTGGCCGGCGTAATAGATCATCGCCACCGTATTCGGTCCGTGCTCGGCGACCTTGGCGGAAAAATCCTGCATGACCTCGATCATGTCGTTGTGCGTCAGGTCGGTCGCGGCGATCACGTCGAAGCCGGCCGAGTTCAGAAGTTGCGCAACCGATTGCGCATCATTGTCGGGATTGGCGAGCGGCGTCGTGTTTTCGTATTTCGAATTTCCGATCACCAGCGCCACACGTTGCTCAGGCCCTGGCAGCGCCTGCGCCGGCGCCTGGATGCGGTCGAGTTCCGCGGTCTGGGTTTGCGCGAGAGCCGTTTCCCGCCCACAGCAGAGCAGGCCGGCAAGCAAGCTTGCGGCAAAGAGCAGCGATCCGATGCGAGACGAAATGAAAGAGGACATGGCGTCTTCCTCGACAAAGATCTCAAGCTGAGACGGGTCGTGGAGACGCTAGAGCGAAGCGCGGCACGCGTACGTGACGCGAGTCACTAACGGAGGCGTGGGGAAGAGTTTGGATCGATTCACGAAAAGAACGCGATCTTCTCGGCCTGGCTCATGCGGCGGATCGGCGCGAGCGGATCGCTGGCGGGACTATAGGGTTTGCGCAGGATTCCGCTCGCGATCAGGGTCGAGCCGAGCGAAGGCGTGGCCTCGGGCTCCGGTGCAACGGGAGGCGTGGCCGAAAGCGTGGGCTGTAGCGCCGGCGCCCGTGCAGGGACTGGCGGTCCTCCGTGCGGCGATGGCGCCTGTGTTGAGACCGGCGTGACCTCCTCAAGCTCGCGCACGAACGATGTTATCGGCTCGACGATGGGCGGCGTGGTGACATGCGCGGGCTCGCTCTCGGCAACGACATCGGGAAAATCGTCGGTGTGGTCGGGGTCGGGCGCGGCCATTTCGGCTGCAACCAGCTCGAGCACCGCCTCGTCCTCCGCATCGTCCTGGGTAAGCTCCGGTAGCTCTTCTTCAGCAGCAGTGGTTTCGACGGGCAGATCCGGTTCGTTGAATGCGGTCTCCACCTCGCTTGGAGAGAGTTCGTCATCCGCTTCGGCGGGCGCAGCGGCCAGATCTACGGCAACGGGGGCAGAAGCGAGCGCTATCGGCGGCGTCGGCCTTGCGGCTTGCACCAGTGCTGCGGTCTGCTCAGGTGCTGCAACCTGCACAGGCGCGGCCTCGGCTTCGCTGCTGTTCCGGAACGCTTCGATCTCGGAGCGGATGATCTCGAAGGCGGCACGCAAGGCAACGCGCGGGTCGGTCGCGGCAAGCTGGGCGCAAGCCGTGTCGATCGCGGCCACCTGCGAATCAATCAGGTCGCAAATCCGGCCGTCGGCGCCGATCTCGCGCCAACGCCAGGAGATTTCCTTGATGATGCGGCTGCCCTTGCGGATTGGCGCAAGGTTTTCCTCGAGCCGCAGCCCGTCGAGCGCGTTGGAGGCGGCGCCTTGCGCCCTCTCCACTGCGCCTCGAATCGAAGTCAGCGCTGCAGGCAGACGGTCGACGACCACGGGCGGTGGCGGCTGTTTCTGCGCCGCCAGTGTCTCCTCGATTCGCGCCACTGCATCCAGCACCATGCGGGTATCGGCATTGCGGTTCCGCTTGGCATATTCATCCAGAAACCAGCGCCCCCGCGCGGTCTCCATAAAGGCATCGCGGATCGCCTCATAGTCCTCCTCGCTCGGCAGGCTGGCGCGAGCGGAAATCGGCGACAGGGCGAATGCTTGGTTGGCCATGACAGACTCAGGGCGCGCAAATCAGCGCACATTGCGCTAACGATCACCATGAACTCGCCCGAATCGCAATTGAATTGATGTCGCCCCCCTCACAAATCCCCACCGCATCACAGGCCGCCGCAAAGCGATTCGCGACCCGGCTGGCGCTGGTCTATGCCACCGGCTTCGGGATTGTCGGCACGCATCAACCCTTCTTCCCGGTCTGGCTGAAGGCGGTCGGCGTCGATGCCGCCTGGATCGGGGTCATCACGGCCGTTCCTTCGGTGACACGTTTCACGACGCTGCCTTTCGTCACGAGCTTTGCCGAGCGGCACCAGGCGCTGCGCGGCGGTATCATCGCGATGGGCTTTGCAACCACGGTCGGGCTCGCGATCGTCGGCCTGCAGCACCTGGCCGTGCTGATCTTCCTTGCCTATGCGCTGACCTGCTGCATATGGACCCCGATGGTGCCGCTCATCGACGCCTATGCGCTGCGCGGCATCCGTCAATTTGGTCTCAAATACGGTCCACTGCGGCTATGGGGATCGGCGGCGTTCATCGCTGGCGCGCTCGCCTGCGGCGCGCTGATCGATGTCATCGCGGCGAGGGACCTGATCTGGATCATCACCGCGATGGCCGCCCTCAGCGCGCTAGTGAGCCTTGGGCTCAAGCCGCTGGCCCCGCTGAAGCCGGCTCCTGTTGCGCATCAGGGCGCAAGCGCACTGCTGCGCGACAAGGGCTTTCTCGCCATCATCCTCGCTTCCGCGCTGATCCAGAGCAGCCACGCCGCCTATTACGTCGTCGCCTCCATTACCTGGCAACAGGAAGGCTTTGGTGGATTGACGATCGCGACACTATGGACGCTCGGCGTGCTCGCCGAGATCGTAGTGTTCGCGCTGTCGCCGCGATTGACCTTGCCGCCGGCGATGCTGGTGATCATCGCGGCCAGCTGTGCGGTCGCGCGCTGGCTCATCACGGCGCAGGCGCCGCCGATCGCGATCCTGGCCGTGGTCCAGACCATGCACGGGCTAACGTTCGGACTCACCCAGGTCGGCACCATGGCCTTGATGGTGCGTCGCGTGCCCGGACATGTTGTAGCGCGCGGGCAGGGCTATCTCGCTGCCTGCAGCGGGATGGTCACGGGCTCTGTCTATATCCTGACAGGCGCGATCTTCGCCCGCTACGGGCAGAACGTCTACTTCGTGATGGCCGGCATCGCGGCCTGCGGCGGATTGGTGATGTTTTCGGCGCGCCGCCTGTTGATGGATCATCCCCACAGCGCGGAGTCCGGTGGGTGAACGAGACTGCCGTCATAGCGCAGCCCGTGATCGCGATCGCGCGCGAGCAGCAGCGGGCCGTCGAGGTCGACAAAGCGCGCCTCCGCGGCGAGCAGCATCGCCGGCGCCATCGCAAGCGAGCTTGCGACCATGCAGCCGACCATGATGTCGAAGCCGAGCGCCTTCGCGGCGTCCGCCATGGCGAGCGCTTCCGTCAGGCCGCCGGTCTTGTCGAGCTTGATGTTGACCGCGTCATAGCGCCCGCGCAGCCCATCGAGCGATTTTCGATCATGGACGCTCTCATCCGCGCAGACGCGAACCGGCCTTCGGATCCGCCCCAGCATCTCGTCCCAGTCGGAAGGCAGCGGCTGTTCAACGAGGGTTACACCGGCCTCGGCACAGGCCGCGAGATTTTGCTCGAGGTTCGAGGGCAGCCACGCCTCGTTGGCATCCACAATGAGCTCGGATTTCGGCGCGGCCCGGCGGACCGCCATGATGCGCTCGCGGTCGCCATCGCCCCCGAGCTTGATCTTCAGGAGCGGCCGGTGCGCGGCCTTCTCGGTTGCGGCCGCCATGTTCGCAGGCGACGCCAGCGAGATCGTATAGGCGGTGGTGCAGGCCTGCGGCGCCGGCCGGCCAAGCAGGTCCCAGGCGCGTTGAGCCCTGCTCTTGGCTTCAAGGTCGATAAAGGCGCAGTCGAGCGCATTGCGGGCGGCGCCCGCGGGCATTGCCGCCTGCAAGGCCTCGCGGTCGAGCCCGCGCCCTACCGCCTCACGCATCGCTTGAAGGACTTTGAGCGTTTCCTCAGGCGTCTCGCCATAGCGGGGATAGGGCACGCATTCGCCGCGTCCGGTATGGCTGCCTCGCTTCAACTCGGCCACCACGCTCACAGCCTCGGTCTTGGCGCCCCGGCTGATGGTGAAGGAGCCTGTGATGGGAAAGCGCTCGATTCGAACGTCAAGTGTTGGAAATTGACTGGAAGTCATTTTAATGTCAGGCGATTTTTGAACCATGCGCTTGCGGGGCGCGACCAACTATGGCTGGTTAGGGGTGCCTTCGACAAGGCGAGCCTTGCGCAAAGCGGGGGATGCCGGGTGAGGGGCAGGCGCAGGAGCTATCAGTTGTGAACGGCGACCCGACCCTGGAGCGGATTGCGCGCGGCAACGGGCTTGCGCTGTGCGCGGCGGGACCATGGACCGCTCCGTTTGCGCCCTTGTTGGAGGCGATCGTTGCCGATGCCGAGAAGCTCGCCGGCAGCCGGCCCAACATTTTCATCGATGTCTCGCAGATCTCCAGGCTCGACACGTTTGGCGCCTGGCTGATCGAGCGGCTGCGTCGCAGCCTGACGCAGGGCAGTATCGAGGCCAAGATTGCCGGGCTTTCGGCCAATTACGCGAGCCTGGTCGATGAAGTGCGGCGCGTGAAGGACGCGCCTGCGGTCGAACTGACGCCGCTAACGATCGCGGGCATGCTGGCCCAGGTCGGCCGCAGCGTGGTCGGCATCAGCGACACCTTTGTCGGGCTGATCGACATGCTTGGCGCGGTGCTGGTGGCGGCGGGCCGGGTGGCCCTGCATCCCCGCGATTTCCGCCTGACCTCGACCGTGCACCATCTGGAGCAGGTGTGCTGGCGCGCGGTGCCGATCATCGTGCTCATCACCTTCCTGATCGGCTGCATCATCGCGCAGCAGGGCATCTTCCATTTCCGCCGCTTCGGTGCCGATATCTTCGTTGTCGACATGCTGGGCGTTCTGGTGCTGCGCGAGATCGGCGTGCTCCTGGTCGCGATCATGGTCGCCGGCCGATCGGGAAGCGCCTATACCGCCGAGCTCGGCTCGATGAAGATGCGCGAGGAGATCGATGCGCTGCGCACGATGGGGTTTGACCCGATCGAGGTGTTGATCCTGCCGCGTCTGCTCGCGCTCGTGATAGCGATGCCGATCCTGGCCTTCCTGGGCGCCATGGCTGCGCTTTATGGCGGGGGCCTCGTCGCCTGGCTCTACGGCGGCGTCGATCCCGAAGCGTTCCTCTTGCGTCTGCGCGACGCGATCTCGATCGACCATTTCACCGTCGGTATCATCAAGGCGCCGGTGATGGCGGCAGTGATCGGCATTGTCGCCTGCGTCGAGGGGCTCGCGGTGCAGGGCAGCGCCGAATCGCTCGGCCAGCACACGACGGCCTCGGTGGTGAAGAGCATCTTTTTCGTGATCGTCATGGACGGTGTGTTCGCCATCGTCTTTGCGTCGATCGGGATGTGACCATGGCGCAGGCTCCGCAACCGATCTCCGAAGCCGTCATCAGGGTCCGCGACATCACCGTGCAGTTCGGTTCGACGCGCGTGCTCGACGGTCTCAACCTCGACGTCAAGCGCGGCGAGATTTTGGGCTTTGTCGGCCCCTCCGGCGCCGGCAAATCGGTGCTGACGCGCACGATCATTGGTCTCGTGCCGAAAGTCGCAGGCCGCATCGAGGTGTTCGGTGTCGACCTCGACAAGGCCGACGACGCGCAGCGCCGTGCGGTCGAGCGCCGCTGGGGCATCCTGTTCCAGCAGGGGGCGCTGTTCTCCTCGCTCACCGTGCGCCAGAACATCCAGTTTCCGGTGCGGGAATATCTCAACGTCTCGCAGAAGCTGCTCGACGAGATCATGGTGGCGAAACTCGTGATGGTCGGGCTCAAGCCCGAGGTCGCCGACCGATTCCCCTCGGAGCTCTCCGGAGGCATGATCAAGCGCGTGGCGCTAGCGCGCGCGCTCGCGCTCGATCCGGAGCTGGTGTTCCTGGATGAGCCGACCTCAGGCCTCGATCCGATCGGCGCCGGCGACTTCGACGAGCTGGTCCGGACCCTGCAGCGCACTTTGGGCCTGACCGTTTTCATGGTAACTCACGATCTGGACAGCCTTTATACCGCTTGCGACCGTATTGCCGTTTTGGGGAACGGTAAGATCATTGCTGCAGGATCGATTGCCGACATGAAGGCATCGCAGCATCCCTGGCTGCGGCAATATTTCAACGGCAAGCGCGCCCGCTCCGTTGTGGGCTAATACCGGAGTTAACATGGAAACGCGGGCGAACTATGTCCTGATCGGGTCCTTCACGCTGGCGGTGATCGCGGCCGCGTTCGGCTTCGTTCTGTGGTTTCAGAGCCTCCACACCACCAAGCAGCGCAGCCCCTTGCGGATCATCTTCGAGGGTCCCGCGGCGGGCCTCCGCAACGGCGGCAGCGTGAATTTTAACGGTATCCGAGTAGGCGAGGTGATCAAGGTCAAGCTCGACAATCCGCGCCGCGTGGTTGCACTGGCGCTGGTCGAGAAAAACGCGCCGATCCGCAAGGACACGCAGGTCGGCCTGGAATTCCAGGGCCTCACCGGCGTTGCCGCGATCTCGCTCAAGGGCGGCGCCGAGGACGCACCTCCGGTGCCGCTGGGTGACGACGGCATTCCCGAGCTCACTGCAGATCCGAACAAGCTGCAGGACGTCACCGAAGCCATCCGCGGCACGTTGCAGAACATCAACAAGATCGTCGCCGACAACCAGGAGGCGGTGAAGAACTCGCTGCATAATCTGGAAACCTTCAGCCAGGCGCTGGCGCGCAACTCCGAGCGGATCGACGCCATCATGGACAGGGTCGACGGCGTCATGGGCAAGGCCGACGATCTGATGCTCGGCCTCAATACGCTCGCCGGCGGCAAGGATGGCGGCGAGCTGTTCCAGACCGTGAAATCCATCCACGAGCTTGCCGAAGATTTTGACAAGCGCTCGGGCGCGTTGATGTTGGACGGCCGCAAGACGCTCGCCGATATCAGCCGCGCCGTGAACAATTTCGACCGCAACCCGACCCGGGTGATCTTCGGCGCGAGCGGCACCTCGAGCAGTGCCCAGGCCGCGCAGCCGGCACCGGCGCCTGCAGTCGAGAGGCGGCGGTAGTGGGTGGCGAATGGCGAGCGGCGAATAGCGTGCAGGGAAAACGAACAAGAACGGAGGCCGCGAGGCCTCCGTTTTTGATTCGCTACGCGCTATTTGCTCTTCTCACCCCAGCCGTCCGGCCGCGTGTGCGAGCAGGGTGTAGACGAGGCCGGTTTCCGAGGTGAGGTGGCTGCGCAGCGCCTGCGGTCCGCGATCCTCGCGCGCGACCTCGTCGAGCAGCCGCTCGAACTCGGTGATGTAGCGGTCCACCGTCTGCTTGAAGCCGCGGTCGGCGCGGTACTTGCGGGCGACCTCGTCGAAGGCCTTCTGCCCCGCCGGCGTATAGAGGCGCTTGCTGAACGCCTTGCTCTCGCCGCGCTGGTAGCGGTCCCACATCTCGGCGGCGAGATTGCGGTCCATCAGCCGGCCGATGTCGAGCGACAGCGACTCCAGCGGGTTGCCGGAGGCCGGCTGCGGCGCGCGGCCGCGCGAGGGCGCCGGAGGCGCATCCCGGCTCCCTCCGGTGTCGGCCCGGTTCAACAAGTCGGACAGCCAGCCGTCGCGGCCCTGATCGGCCGGGCTGACCGGCGGAGCCTCGGTGCGGCGCGAGGGCACGCCGAGGTCGGGCGGGGGCAGGCTGGATGCACTCCCGCCGCCGGCGTCGCGTACGCTGCCGGTGTCGCGCATGTCGCGCACGCGGGTGTCACCCCGGCCGCCAACGGCCACCACCGCGGGCTCCTCCTGGCGCTGCACGCTCGGACGCGCCTGGCTCACCACGTCCATTCCGCGGCCGTGATGGGCGACGATGCGGTTGAGCTCGGCGAGCGCCTCGATCTGGTCGACGATCACCTTGCGCATCTGCGCCGTGCTCTCGGCCGCCTCCTGCGGCATTTCGAGGACGCCGCGGCGGAGCTCGTTGCGGGTGGCTTCGAGCTCATGATGCATCTGGGCGGCCATCTGTTTCATGCTACCCACCAGATTGGCGAACCGCTCGGCCGACTGCTTGAACATCGAGTCCGCTTCTTCCGTGGTCTGCCGGTAGATGTCGTGCATCGTCTCGACGGTCTGCCGATGCTCTTCCTCGGAGGCGGCGCGGACCGCCTCGAACTGGCGACTGATCGCAGCCGAGCCGGCGCCGGCCGTTTCCGCCACCACGCGCGCGATGTCGCGGGCGCGCTCTTCGGCAGCCGCCAGCGATTCATCGAGCAGGCTCGTGAAGCGTGACAGCCGCTGATCGAGATCGGCGGTGCGCAAATCGATGGTCGTGACCAGCGATTCAAGCGTAGCCTTGCGCTCGGCGACCGAGGTGGTGGTGGAGCGGTTGGCCTGCTCGACCACCGCGGCGGCCTCGACGAGCGTGCGGCCATGGCTGTCGAACTGGGCGGACAGCGAACCCAGATCCTCCAGCGCCTTCGCCGTCTTGTCGTTGAAGATGCCAAGCTGGTCCTGAAGCGTCTGCGTCGCCGCGCCGTTGCGCGAGGTGACGTCGTTCATGGCCGAGACGAAGTCGGCGACGCGGGTCACGAGCGCGCGCTCGAGCGAGTTGAGGTTGTCGTGGGCGCCGGTCAGCACTTCCTGCAGCAGGATGTTGCCTTCGCGCAGCCGCTCGAACAGCGCGACCGTGTCGGTGCGCAGGATCTTCGAGGTCTCCTGCATTTCGGTGACGGCCGCCACCGAAACCTGGCGCGACTGCTCGATCGCCGCCTTCGAGGCCTGCTCCATGTCCCTGAGCGAGCGGTTGAGCGCGCCGGTGGCGAGCTCGCCCGCGGAGGTGATGGTCCGCGCGACGTCGTTGCCGTTGCCCATCATCGACTGTGAGAAGGCCTGGCCGCGGGTCTCGATCGACTTCAGCGCATCCGAGGTGACGCGGTCGATCTCGACCGTAAGCTGGCCCGTCTTGGCGCCGATCGCTTCCACCAACAGGCCGCGCTTGCCGTCGATCGCCTGCGACAGGCGGTCGGTCTGCTGCTGCACGTAGGAGACGATCTCGTCGGTCTTGCCGGTCATGGCCGAGCCGAACGCGTTGCTGGCGGACAAGACCGCGCGCTCGATCTCGGAGGCGGTCGACTTGACCTTCGAGGAGACGTCGTTGGACGCATTGACCAGCGCATTCTGCGCGTTGAGCGCGGAGGTCTGGATGTTGTCGGTGGTATTGGCGGTGACCGTCGAGAGGGCGCGCTCGATATCCGACGAGATCGCCCGGATCTGGGTTGCGGCGTCGGCCGAGGTCGCCGTCAGCGAGCTCTGCGCCTCGCGCGCGCTGTTGAGGATCGAGGCGGCGGTGTCCGCACCGACAGCCGACAGCGTGCGTTCGACGTCGGCGGCGAGCGTCTTGACGTGGTTGGCGGCCTCGGAGGAGGCGGTCACCAGCGTGTTCTGGGCATCGCGCGCGCCGGCCGCGATGGTTTCGGCCGTCGAGGTGCCGACAATCGACAGCGAGCGCTGCACGTCGGCGGCGAGCGCCTTGACGTGGTTGGCGGCATCCGAGGACGCGGTCACCAGCGTGCTCTGGGCCTCGCGGGCGCCGGCCGTGATCGATTCCGCGGTCGCGGTACCCGCGATCGAGAGCGAGCGCTGCACGTCGGTCGCAAGCGTCTTGACGTGGCTGGCGGCGTCGGAGGAAGCCGTCACCAGCGTGTTCTGCACTTCGCGCGCGCCGGAAAGAATCGAAGCGGCCGTCGCGGAGCCCGCGGCCTGCAGCGCCCGTTCGACATCGGCCGACAGCGACTTGACCTGGTTTGCGGCTTCGGTCGAGGCCGTCACCAGGGTCGACTGCGCGTCGCGCGCGCTGTTGAGGATCGAGTTGGCGGCGCCGGTGCCGACCGCGCTCAAGGCGCGCTCGACCTCGGAGGAGGTGAGCTTGAGCTGGGCGCCGACGTCGGAGGAGACCGTCAGCAGCGACTGCTGCGCCGTGCGGGCGCCTGTCTGGATGGTCTCGCTGGTGTTGACCACGAGGTTGGTCAGCGAGCGCTCGGCATCCTCGACATGCGATTTGATGCCGGCCGACAGCAGCTCGGCGCGCGCCATCAGGGCGTCGCTCGCCTGCCGACCGCTGCTCTCGATGCGGCCCGCCACGGCTTCGACGCGCGAGCCGAGCAAGTCCTCGAACTGCGCGATGCGTGTATCGATGTCGGTTGCGACCGCGCCGACCTTGCTCTCGATGCCGGAGTGGATCTCCTGGAACCGCGCTGCGATGGTGCTGGCGAGCTCGGTGCTGCGGCCGTTGATGGTGTCGGAGACGTTGGCGATGCGGGTGTCGACTGCCGCGATCGCCTGCGCCGTGCCGTCGGTCAGCGAGGTGGTGAGCTGGGTGAGGCGGGTATCGAGCGACTGGATCACTTGTGCGGTGCCGCCCGTCAGCGAGCTCGTCAGCGTGGCGATCCGGCTGTCGATGGTCTCGGTCACGGACCTCGAACGTGTGTCGAAGCTCGTCTCCAGAAGCTTCAGCTTGTTGTCGACGATCTCGGTCACCGAACTGGAGCGGGTCGCAAAGGTGACCTCCAGCGCCTTCAGACGGTTGTCGATGGTCTCGTCGAACGACTGGATCTTGGTGTCGAGCGAGGTGTCGAGGTGCTCGACGCGGCCCTGCAGCGTGGTTTCGAACTGCGCCAGCCGCTGGTCCATGGCGGCGGTGATCTCCCCGCCGTTCGAGGTGACTTTGCTGTCGAAATTGTCGACATAGTTCTTCAGGGTGTCGTTGATGTCCTGCGTGCGTTGACCCATGCGATCGACGATCTCGCCCCCGAAGGTCTTCACCGTGCGGTCGAACTCGGAGATGTGGCGGGTGATCAGCGCACCAAGCGTGCCGGAGTCGCGCGCGAACTTCTCGGCGAGCTCCGCACCTTGGTTCTTCACGAGCTCATCGAACGCGCTCATCTGCAGCGAGAGCGTGTCATGCGTGGTCTCGGTCTGGCCGACGACCTTGGCTACCAGCGCGTTGACGGTGGCATCGAGCGCGTCGCTTGCCTTGTCGCCGGAAGTGAGGATCGAGGTCGCAAGCCGGTTGCCGGCGTCGTCGATCTTGCCGACGAGGTCATTGCTGCGCAGCTCGAGCTCGAGCAAGAGCGAATCCGAGGAGTTCTTCAGCGAGTCGTGAACCTGCTCGGTGCGGTCGGAGATGCCGTCGACGATGCCGGAGGAGCGTTGCTCGAAATCAGAGGTGATGCGGTCGATGCGCTCGTTCAACATGTCGTGGACCCGGTCGGCGAGATCGACGAACTCGTCGTGCACGTGGCCGGTTTTGAAGTTGAGGCTGGTGGTGAGGCGCTCGGAAGCATCGAGCACGGCGCGCGTGGTCTCGGCGCTCGCTTCCTCGAGGCGGTCGAGCAGGTCGCCGCCGCGCTCGCCGAGCGCGAGGATCATGTTGTCGCCGGCATTGGAGAGCGCGGAGGTGATGTGGGCGCCGCGCTCTTCCAGCGCACTGGTGATGCTTTTCGCCACCTCGTCGACGCGGGAGGCGATGGCATCCGAGATCAGCGCGATGTCGTGGCGCAGGTCGATCTGCACGCCGGAAATGGCGCTACGCACCTGCTCGGCCTGGCCGACCAGGTTGTCGCGCTGGTGGGCGATGTCCTGCAGCATCGCGCGGATGCGCACTTCGTTGTCGGTATAGGCGCGCTCCAGCGCCGCCACTTCGTTGGCGACCAGCGTTTCCAGCTCGCCCGCGCGCGCGATCGCGCGCTCGATGCCGTCGCCCATCGCCGCGACCTCGCGGCGAATGGCCTGGCCCACCGTGACCATCGAGTCGCTCGCCGAGGTTTCCGGATCCGAGAAACGGATCGCGACCTGCGCCATCGACTGCGCGATCATGCGCAATTCCTGGCCGCGCCAGGAGAGACTCGCGAGGAAATAGAACAAAAGCACCGGCGCGAAGAACAGCGCCACAAGGCCAGTCATCACCAGCACGCCGCCCGCGCCCTGGCCGATCGAGGCCTGCAGCGAGGGCAGGAAGCTCACGGTGAGCAGACCGCAGCCGATCAGCCAGACGCCGGCGAAGAGAGTAGCGAGCGTATAGACGTTGCGCGCCGGGCGGCCCTTCTGGATCGCCTGCAGGAGTTGTCCGATGGTCTCGCGATCGTCGTTGGCCGCACGGCGCGCGGTCGGCGCGCGGGACTCTTCAATCGGCTCGAACACCGGCATCTCCGCGCTCGGGCGCGTCTCGAAAACCGGCTCGTTGAAATCTGGCGTCACAGGCGGGATCGGCGGCGCCGGCTCGCTGCGCGGAGCGCTGCGGCTGGTGTCGGCGGCAGTATCGCTGATGTTCAAAGCTTCCTGAATGGCAGAAAGCGCAACCTCAGTAGGGTCTTTGACCTTCTTGGGATTGTTTGCCATGTGAGTCCGAGCCCTCTTACTAAACGCATGCCCCCGGCGAGCCTTGCGTGAGCGCCCCCCGCAAGCTCGAGACCGGCATCAAAGCCGTATGCGGCGTCCCAGCGCGACCCAGCGGGGCGCGCGTGTCCGCAAATCCGCCAAACATCCTATTGGCTGTGTGGCGTGAATGAAATGGCGGACCTTAATACAATCTTAATCATCGTTAACAGCACAAGCCGATAAGGCATTAAAAGTCCACGAAATTCCCAGTTGCTTTTGCAGATTGCGGCGACTTGTCGTCAAAAACGCGGCAAAGTATGGGCCGGTACGCCAAACGTTCTGTTAACCATGTTCTCCATTGCCAGCAGGAAGCGCTGGTTTCGGCAAGGGAAAAGGCAGGCGCGTTCGGCTTAATCCTCAAAGTACACATGCCGCGGATATCTCCGATGCCATCCACAGCGCTCGCGCCCGATGCCGCGCCGCTCGACCTTGACCATCTTGCGCGCATGACCGGCGGCGAGAAAGCGCTTGAGCGCGAGGTGCTCGCGCTGTTTCTGACGCAGACAAGCGGCCTCATCGATGCGCTTGCGGACAAGTCGGCCGAGGTCGCCGCGTTGTCGCATACGCTGAAAGGCTCGGCGCGGGCGATCGGCGCATTTCGCGTCGCCGACCTTGCGGCCGCGCTCGAGGAAGCGGCTCGCCGTGGCAGCGATCCCTCCCGGCCGCTCGCTGCGCTCTGCGCGGCGGTCGCGGAGGCGCGCGGCGTGATCGAGGCTCGGCTCGGGCGGCTCTGATTCCCTGCGGGCCGATCTGCCCAAAAGGCCGCCAAACCGGCCCGGTCTGCGGCCTCGGTCCCTAGCGCTCGGCAAATCGACCCGTTATAGGACAGCCCGAACCTTTTCATCGGGCAACACGAGAACACATGGCCAAGATCAACTTTGTCGATCATCACGGCGAAACCCGCACGGTCGACGTCGAGAACGGCGCCACCGTCATGGAAGCGGCAATTCGCAACGCCATTCCCGGCATCGAGGCCGAATGCGGCGGCGCCTGCGCGTGCGCGACCTGCCACGTCTATGTCGACGAAGCCTGGCGCGAGAAGGTCGGCCCGCCCTCGCCGATGGAAGAGGACATGCTCGATTTCGGCTTCGACGTGCGGCCCAATTCGCGGCTGTCGTGCCAGATCAAGGTGAGCGATGAACTCGATGGGCTCACCGTCGCGACACCCGAGCGCCAGGCGTAGGATCACGCCCGAAATTTCGGCTGAACGATCTCGACGCCGCGGCGCAGCCACGGCTGGAAGGCCGCGACGATTCCTGCGGTGAGCGGCATCGGCTTGTGGGTCACCGCATCGATCAGGACGCTGACCGACTGCGCCGACGCCACGCATTTTCCTTCCGAGAACACCACCTGGTCGAACGTCACTGACGTGCGGCCGAACTTGACGAGGCCGAGCCCCATCTCGATTGTGCCGGGCCAGCGCAGTTGCTCGCGGAAATGCATGTCGAGCCGCACCATCATCCACGACAACCCTTCCGGCATCAGGCCGCGGGAGCGGTCCTTCATCAGCGTGACGCGTCCGGTCTCGAAATAGCTTGCATAGACCGCGTTGTTGACGTGCTGGTTCGGATCGAGATCGGCGTAGCGGACGTTGTCCGCGATCCGATAGGGAAAATCTTCCAGCCGCGGCTCGGCATTCTGACGTATCGGTGCATTCACGACGCAATCTCCGCAATTCTCGTCCCCGTTACTAGCCGCCTTGCCGTCTGCGGCAAGGGGGTGTGCGGCGGGCCAGCCCCTTCATTTATGGGCTTTCCTGATCTCGCATGGTTGGCTAGACAGGCGGTCGCCCCTATCTTTTTCCCACCGGGCGGTCCAACCGAAAAGAAGCGATATGAGCGAAGCGATCAAAACCGATGTGCTGATTATTGGCGCGGGCCCATGCGGACTGTTCGCCGTTTTCGAGCTCGGCCTCCTCGACATGAAGGCGCATCTGGTCGACATCCTCGATAAGGTCGGCGGCCAATGCGCCGAGCTCTATCCGGAAAAACCCATCTACGACATTCCCGGCATTCCCTTCGTCACCGGCCAGGGGCTGACCGATGCGCTGATGGAACAGATCAAGCCGTTCGCGCCGACCTTTCATCTGGGCGAGATGGTGGACACGATCGAGAAGATCGGTGATCCCGCCTTCCGCGTCACCACCGACGCCGGCAAGGTATTCGAATGCAAGGTCGTGGTGATCTCCGCGGGCGGCGGCTCGTTCCAGCCCAAGCGTCCACCGGTGCCGGGCATCGAGGCCTATGAGGGCAGTAGCGTGTTCTACTCCGTGCGCAAGATGGAGCAGTTCCGCGACAAGGAACTGTTGATCGTCGGCGGCGGCGATAGCGCGCTCGACTGGACGCTCAATCTGCATCCGATCGCCAAGCGGGTGACGCTGCTGCACCGGCGCGACGAGTTCCGCGCCGCGCCGCACAGCGTCGAGCAGATGCGCGAGCTGGTATCCTCCGGCAAGATGGATCTGAAGCTCGGCCAGGTCACCGCGCTTGAAGGCGAGGGCGGCAAGCTCAAGGGCGCCACCGTCAAGGGCAACGATAACAGCGTCACCAAGGTCTCCTGCGACACCATGCTGCCGTTCTTCGGGCTCACCATGAAACTCGGACCCGTCGCGAACTGGGGCATCGAGCTCGAGCACAATCTCGTTCCGGTCGAGACCAGCGCGTTCGAGACCAGCGTGCCCGGCATCTTCGCCATCGGCGACATCAATACGTATCCTGGCAAGCTGAAGCTGATCCTGTGCGGTTTCCACGAAGGCGCGCTGATGGCGCAGAAAGCACACCGCTACGTCTATCCGGACAAGCGGCTGGTGTTCCAGTACACCACCTCGTCGTCGAGCCTGCAGAAGAAGCTCGGCGTCAGCTGATTCCAACGGAATTATGACCTGCTGCCTCTCGCGAAGGTGCATTGCGACCTGGCAATCTCGCGCCCCGGGGCACTGGCACCAACCTCGAAATGGCCGTAGTCTCCGGCCATTCAATTTGTTGATTGGTCAGGTGATGACGATGCGGAAATCGCTCTTCCAACTTCGGCTGCTCGCAGCCGCTGCCGCGCTGGCGGTCTCGCTCACCGGCACGACGGCTGCGCGCGCGTTCGATCCGACCTCGGCCGTGGGCCTGTGGCAGAAGATCGAGAACGGCAAGTCGGTCGGCTGGTTCCTGGTGATCGAAGACAACAACGGCACCTACGAAGGCGTCATCGCCAAGATGTTTCTGAAACCAGGCGATCCGCCCAATCCGGTCTGCTCCAGATGCACTGACGATCGCAAGGATATGCCGTGGCTCGGCATTCCCTTCATCCGCGACATGAAGCGCAACGGTTTGAGCTACGAGGACGGCAACGTGCTCGATCCGCGCGACGGCAATATCTACAACGCCAAGATGACGCTGAGCCCGGACGGTCAGCAGCTCACCATGCGCGGCTATCTCGGCATCTCGCTGTTCGGCAAGGACGAGATCTGGGTGCGCCTGCCCGACAGCGCGGTGGCCGAGCTCGATCCCTCGATCGTACAGAAATATCTGCCGGCGCAGGCAGCGGCGATGAAGCCAACCGCCGGGATGAAGCCGACCGTCGGCAAGAAGGCCGCGCCCCGGCATTGAAGCGTGGCGATTTTCGGATTAGAATTTCAAGCAGCCGTCCATTCGGATGTCATCGCCCGGCTTGACCGTGCTATCCAGCAATCACCGCTATCTCGATTCTCATGACCGTCTCGGCGTACTGGATGCCCCGCATGCGCGGGGCACGACAGTGGAGGGGATGTGACTGACCATTCCCGCGACGGAAATCCGCCCGAGTGATGCATCGTTCGTGGCCCTCGAAAGAAAGAGAGGGCGCAGGGAATGCCGGGTGCAGGCCGCACCCGCGAGCCTTGCGTGCAAAGAAAAGTGCACTTTGAGCACGCAGGCAACAACAGGGCAGCCGGAACAACCGGCATTCCCCGCGCAATGGTTTTACGGCTTATACGCGATCTCCCCGGAGTGCCGGGCTTGTTAGCCTCCGTCGCCTCGCCATCATCAGAAGCGAAGCTTGACGCCAGCGTCGGGGCGCCAGGACCACGCGATTTCGCCGTCCGCATCGCACCCCGCTCGTCTGACCGGCTGCAACACGTCCATCGCATCCCGCTGCCTACGTTCGTGACGATCGGCCGAAACGCCCCTCTTGCCGGAGCGGGATGCGCAAAACTAATCACGGTCTTCCGAAAAACGGAAGCGGAATATTTTTCGCGAGAGGGCTTGACTTAAGGCAAAGCGTCTTCTGATAAAGCGAAGTGCTTTGCCTGACGGGCAGTGCCTTCTTCACGTCTCCCTCGTGGGAGAGGTCGCATCGCATCGAAAGAGAAGCCCCGGCGTGGATCAGTTATCGCGCCAGGGCTCTTGAGCCTGGACTGTCAGTGCGGTGGCTTTAATACGGTGTGTGACACCCGTTGTGTCCAATCTCGTCTTCGTAGCATAAAGATGAGCTTGCACCACCTCCGCCGATAACGCCACCCGGCGGCTGGCGCGGCTGCGGCGGGTACACCGGCAGGTGATTACGCGAGATCGGAGGATGCACGACCGGGACGCGAGTGCCTCCCGCCAAAGCCGCGGTTGTAGAGCCGGCCGCCAGTGCCACCGAGAGCAGTAATGCGGAACCAAGGATTCCGTATGTCGTCGTCATTTAGGGGTCTCCTCTCTGATCATGAGCGGCGGACAAGGATCGTCCGCCTCTGCATGATAGTTAACGAGGCTCCGCGCCTTGGTGATGTGTCGGCGATCACACTTTGTTCGATGAAGAGCTGAAGATCGTGATGCGTGGTGAGGATCGGGGCGTGATTGTGGGCACGGCGCTCCGCGGCTTTGGCCGCCTTACGGCAGCGTGCCCGTTCTCACCATGCGTAGTGCACGACGTGCGACAACCGATCCCTTACCGATGCCAATTTGCCATATGCGCCGCGTGCGTCGATCCGTACGCGTTCGCGCCGAAAAAGCGGTCGTAGTAGTCGGTGTCGATGTGGTGCGCCTGCATCACCCACATCAGATGCATGGCGTCGGTCGTGGCTGGAAAGCGGCCGTAGGTCTCGTAGATGTAGTTGCAGACCGCCTTGGTGCAGGCAAGTCCTTCGGCGCTGAGACGGACCGTTCCGGCGCGATGGTCGGCCTCCGACATGCGATGCGGCACGACCGCCGTCTCCGCGCTGGCCCTCCGCGAAAATGCCGCATCGACCGCCGCATCCATGCTCGCATGATAGGGTGGACAGCTTGCCTCGAATACGCCGTCGAGCCCGATCGGATTGCCGAACAACCCGCCGCTCGCGGCAGGCACGATGCGAAATCCCATGCGCTCGAGAATCCCGAGCGACAGGAATCCGCAATGCTTCCAGCCGCCGAGCCCGATCGCCTCGGTCGCGAGAAACATGTTCTGGCAGATCGCAGCCGGCTCGCTGAAGACGTAGTAGCAGGCCTGTCGCTCGACGATCGACAGCGGCAAGACCTGCTCGGCGTCAATCAATCCATCCTTGAGCCAGCGTTCCGTGCCGGCCGGGCGAAAGCCGTGGCGGTCGTCGACGATATTCATGCCGCGGCCTCCGGCCGCATAGCGGCGCAGCGCAGGATCGACGAACTGTGCGATCAACGAGATCAGCGATGCGCTGACGTCGCAGACCGGCATGAACAGCGTGGAGCCGGGCCGGTTCGAATCCCAGTGGTCGTGACCGCTCATCGTCGGCGCGCGGCGGGGAATATCGAGCCGGCCGGGCTTCAGCGTTCGGCGTTGCGCGCGGTAGATCTCGAGCAGCTTGCCGCGCTCCTCCGTGGATTCGATCTCGCGCGGCTTGCTCGCGGCGACGTCGTCGTCGAGGACATAAAACCCTTCGTCGTTGGTGAAGAACAGCGCGGTCTGGCCGCCGGGGTGCGTCGTCGGGAAGGCGCGGCCGCTGCGACGGGAATAAGGCGCCGGCGTCGGCAGGTCCCAGAGCGCGAGCCCGGTGAATCCGGCGCCCGCGCCGACCAACAGCGCCTCCTCGAGCTCGGTCAGCGGCAACGGCGCGTGCGTGGACTTGTAGCGAAACGGCCCGGTAGGCATCTCGAAGCCGAGACCGAAACGCCGGGAGCGCCGGCCATAGATCGCCTCGAACAAGGAGTAGCGCCAGGCTAGGTCGAGCGGCTCGGACGCGGTCATTATTTCAAAATCCTTGCAAACGGAACGGCGAGGCCCGAGGCTAACCTTTACTGGATCGGCTGGATGGTCCAATTTTGCTCATTGGGGCAGACCACTTTCGGGAGCGTCGTCATTGCAAGGATGGGCTGATCTCTACTCCTGGCAACTCGACCGCGCGAGCCGCACGCCGCTGTCGCGGCAGATCTACATGCAGGTCTGCTCCGCCGTGGCCTCGGGCGCGCTTTGTGCGGGCGCGCGCATGCCGTCGTCGCGCGCCATGGCAAGGCAGCTCGGCGTGGCGCGGGCGTCGGTGGTTTCGGCCTATGAGCAGTTGCTGGCCGAAGGCTATGTCGAGAGCCGCCATGGGTCGGGCACCTTCATCTCCAACGATGTCGCGGGCCTCGCGACACGCCGGCGCGCTCCGCGCGCGATCAAGCGCACGGTGCCGACGATGGCCAGGGCCTTTCCCGATTTCGAGCGCTCGGCGGTGCAGGGCGACGCGCGTCCGTTCAACACCGGGCGTACGCTGATCGACGCGCGCACCGCGGACACCTGGCGCACCCTCACGCATCGCGCCGTGCGCCAATTCGGATCGAACGATCTCGGCTACGCCGATCCGGCGGGCCTCACCGCGCTGCGCGCCAATATCTGCGACTACCTGCGGGCGGCCCGTGCGGTTCAGTGCGAGGCGGAGCAGATCGTCATCACTGCGGGCACCCAGCAGGCGATCGACATCGCGATCCGCGTGCTGCTTGCGCCGGGCGACGAGGTCTGGGTCGAGGATCCCGGCTATCCCCTGACCCATGCACAGCTCCTGCTCGCCAAGGTGCGGCCGCACGCGATCCCCGTGGACGACCAGGGCCTGATCGTCGATACCGGCCGCCGCAAGGCGCCGCGCGCGCGAGCGGTCTTCGTCACGCCGTCGCATCAATTTCCGTGCGGCGTCGCGATGTCCATGGCGCGACGGCTGGAGCTGCTCGCCTGGGCGCGGCAAAGCGGCGCGTTCATTGTCGAGGACGACTACACCAGCGAATTCCGCTATTCGGGCCCGCCACTGGCATCGCTCCAGGGGCTCGATCGGTCCGAGCAAGTGATCTATGTCGGCACGCTCAACAAGGCGCTGTTTCCCGGCCTGCGCATCGGCTATGCCGCGGTGCCGCGGGCGTTGCTGCAGGCTTTCGTCGGGGCGCGCTATCTGATCGATCGCCAGCCCGCGACGCTGCAGCAGGAGGTCGTCTCCCAGTTCATGCAGCAGGGCCACTTTGCCGCGCATGTTCGCCGCATGCGTCAGCTCTATCGCGAGCAGCGCGATGCGCTGGCCGAGACGTTGACGCGTCGCGCCGCCGGCAGCCTTGACGTGGCGCTGCCCGATCAGGGCATGCATCTCGTCGCCTATCTGCGTGACGGCACGTCCGACGTCGAAATCGAGGAGGCCGCGCGCCGCGCCGGCATCATCGTGCGCGCCATCAGCCGCTTCTATCGCTCGGCGCGCCCGCGCGCGGGGCTGATGCTGGGCTTTTCGGGGTTTCCGCGGCAGCTCATCGTTCCGGCGGCCGCACGACTGGCGCGTCTCGTCGCCAGTCGCGGCCGGGACTAGGCACAGGTTTGTCCTATCGTGGCGCAGTGGTCGCGATCCTCAATGTTCCGATTGAACCCACACGATGCAATGATGGTGAACATCCATTCAAGAAAGTTCCTGTGTCGTTCGCGAAACCGGCAGCCGTCGCATTCGTTTTCCCTGCTGCGCAACCAGCGACAGGAGGAGCGCATGAGGAAGCTCTCTTACGTACTCGCTGCCGTGACTGCGGTGGCCGTTACGGCGCCTACGATCGCCAACGCGGCGGAATTCGGCTTCCGCATCGGCGGCGGCCCCGGTTACTGCGCTTACCACTACTGTGGTCCGCGCTTCGGGTTCTATGAACACGACCGAGGCTGGCACCGCGGCTGGTATCACCGCGACTATTACGGCGACCGCGGCGTGGTGATCCGTCACCATGATTGGGACGACTAGTTCACCAGAACTGGCGACTGGTAACGGGCGAGAACGGCCGGGTCGAAAGGCCCGGCCGTTCTCCGCCCACCTATGTTGGTTCGTAGTTCGTAGGATGGGTTGAGCCAAGCGATGGGTTTCGCGGAGCCTGTCATCGGGCGCGCGTTCGCGCGACCCGTTGGCTCAACCCATCCTACGCACTTACTGCTGCGGTGTTCCCGCCGGCTGCTGCGGCGTTCCAGCCGGCTGCTGCGCCGTGCCCGCCGGCTGCCGCGCGTCTTCGGCCGGTGCGATCGGCCCGCTCTGAACGTCGGGCTCGACGGCGTCGAGCCGCAGCACATTGGCCGCGGCGGGCAGCACGGCGTCGGCCATCGCGGCGTGGCCTTCGGCGGTCGGATGCACCGCCCCGCCATAGACCGCCGACAGGATGCCCCAGGTCGCGTCATGGATGTCGGTCGGCTGCATCGAGGTCGGCAACCCCTGCGGATAGGTCATCGCGGCAAAGTAGCTGTCATTGGCGTCGCGGATCCAGCGCGCACGCGGGAGATAGGCGCGGTATTCGCCGGCGCTGCGGCCGCAGAGCAGCGGCTGGTTCGCGGAGTTGACGATGTCGGGATCGAAGCTCTCGCCCTTGGGTGAGAAGCAGTCGCGGTCGAATTGCGGATCGCTTTCGGCGCGCGCGCAAAAACCGTGGTCATCGAAGGCGGCCTGATGCGCCTCGACGAAGGTGAAGCGGTCGGCGGCGGGATCGCTGCACAACGTGCCCGACGTGCACGTCGCGAGCGCCTTGAGCTGCGGCAGGAATTCATTTTGCACGAAGGCCGAGACGTCCGCGAGCCGCTGCGGATCGGCATTGAAGGAGGGATGGATGTCGAAGCCGGCGCGGCCGCCCGGGCACGGCGTGCCGCCGTTCGACAGCGCCGGATTGGCGTACGAGGTATAGACGACATGCGAGAGGTCGCCGACCAGCGGTTTCAGCGCCTCGCGCAGCTTTGCAAAGCCTCGCGGCAAATCGCGCGCCAGCGCGGTGCGAGCATCGTCGACCGAAGCCATCACGCCGGTGCGGCGGAACAGCGCGCGCTCGGTCGGCGTGTCGACGATCACGTTGGCGACGAGACCGGAGAAGTAGACGTCGTTGGCGCCGATCGACAGCAGCACCAGGTCGAGCGTGCGGTCGGGCTGGCGCCGTTTGGCCGCCGTGAGCGCCGCGCGCAATTCGGCGAGCTGCCCGTTGACCCCGGCCTGGCACGACGCGCTCGACTTGCTCGGCGGACATTCGCGGGCGCGCTGGCTGCCGAACAGGCCGTCGGCAATGGTGGCGCCGGTGCAGGCAAGCGGCAGATAGGTCACCGCGATGTGCGGATATTGTACGGCGAGGGCGAGCGCGGCGCGGGTCTGGTAGCTGTAGAGCGAGCGATGGCAGGCGGCGTTGAACCACAGCGCGCCATAGCGCTGCCAGTTCGCCAGGGCGTCCGGTGCCTCGCAGGCCCGCCCGCCCTTGTAGCCGGCGCGGCTCGGCCGGTAGTATTGCGCTGCCGCCGAGGCCAGATAACTGCGGAAGCAGAAACCCTCGTCCGACAGTGCGACCGCGCGGTCAGGATTGCCCTCACCGGAGGCGATGCTGTCGCCGAGACCGGCGATCAGGAGATCGCGCACCTGTATTTCGGTCGAAATCTTCTGCGTGGGCTCGGAGCCCGAGGCAACCTCGACGGCCGCAACCGTCTGGCGGCCATAGCGGACGCGCAAATTGACCGGCTCGGCGCAGTCGAAGGTCGATTTCTGCGGCCCGTCGCCGTCGTCGAACGACCAGGCGCAGGTGGCGCCGACCGGAACCTCGCCGCTGAGGCGGACGGTGATCGGATGATCGATCGGGGTAAGGTAATTCTCCTTGACGTTGTCGCGCACGCATGGATTGGCGACACGGCCCTGCAAATCGATGCAGAGGCGGTTGACCATGTTGCGTGCCCAGCCGCGGCCGTCGCTCTGCAGCTCGAGCGCGTCCTCGGAGGCAAGGATGCTGCGGCCTTTCAGGCTTTCAACATGGAGCTGGAAATCGCGCTCCTCGCGGAACAGGCGGAAGCGGTTCCGGACCTCCCAGGTGATCTGCATCGGCGCGGCATTGGAGGCGTCCTGCGCTGCCGCCTTTTGGAAGGGGGAAGCCCACAGCGCACCCGCGAGCAGGGCGCCTGTGAGGAACAAACGAAGGCAAAATCGCGTCATGGCCCGCGCGTTTGACGTTACAGTTGGGGCAGAAATAAGAGGAGTAGCCCCCGGACCAACTTAACGTGATTTCACCCCTGTGACTGCCGGCGCTTGAGGGGCTGTCTCATCGTGGCGGTGGTGGCGAGCGGCTTGTTCTTGGGCAGTGGGGTTGGCGCGGGCGCCGGCGCCGGAGAGGTCGCGGCGTCGGACGGTGCGCACTGGCTATCGCTGTTACCGTTTCCGTTGCCGTTCAGCTTGCTGCGGCGTGCCTTCCAGGGCACCACCACGTTGAGCCAGAGTTCGCGGGCGCCCATGATCGAGATCGCGATCGAGAAGGGAATCACGAAGTAGAGGACGCGGAACACGAGCAGCGTCGCCAGCAGCTGCTCGCGGCCAAATTGCGGCAGCGCCACCAGCATGGCGGCGTCGAACACGCCGATCGACCCGGGCGCATGGCTCGCAAAGCCGAGCAGTGTTGCCAGGATGAACACCACCGCGAGCGACAAGAAGTCGATATGCGGCTGCGTCGGCATGAGCAGGTACATCGCGGTCGCGCAGAAGGTGAGATCGACCACGCCGATCAGGACCTGCACCAGCGTGAGCCTGGCTGAGGGCAGCACCACCTTCCAGCCGTTCTGCCCAAGCTTGCGCCGTTCCTCGCCGGTCATCAGCCAGACGAAATAGGCGACGATGCCGCCGAGACAGGCCAGCGCGATCAGGCGGTTCAGTTCCGGCGGCAGCAGGTCCATGTAAGAGGCCGCCTCTGGATGGTAGGTCATGCCGACGCCAAGCACGACGAGATTGCCGAGCCAGAAGGTGAGGCCGGAGAGGAAGCAGATCTTGGCGACGTCGATCGCGCTCAGCCCGTGCTCGGAATAAATGCGGAAGCGGATCGCGCCGCCGGTGAAAACGGTGGCGCCGATATTGTGGCCGATCGAATAACTGCAGACGGCCGAAAGCGCGGCAATGCGGTAGGGCACCCGCTTCTTGCCGATGGTGCGGAGCGCGAAGAAATCATAGAAGGTCAGCGTAAAAAACGCACCGACCACGCATAGCGCAGCCCACGCGATATGGCCTGCCGGAATGTCCGTCAGCGCAGTCAGGATCACGCCGGTGTCGACGCCCCTCAGCGTATGGACGAGGGTCCTGATCGCAAGGGTGATGATCAGCAGGCTCGCCGCAAACCCCAGCCGTTTCCAGCCGATCCATTTCTTGAAACCGCGGTTGAGCGCGGTCAGCAATCCTTGCATTCATCCTCCCGGCAGGGCGACACGATCCAAAGAGAAACCCGTTCAACCATCGATCGAACGCGGGGCCGATCGCTCCGTCTCCCGGGTTCCAAATAAGACAAAAACACTGCGTTGTGCAGTCCTTGACAACCGCAGCTTAAGGCTCGCACGAACCCGACCCTTGCGTCCCTAGCCTGCCGAATCGGCGGCAAAGCCGGTGGATTTGAGGCAGGCCGAGGCGCTCCTCGCCCCTAAATTCCCTTGAAGTCCATTGCGTTCCGCATTTCGCCTCTTGGCATCTGTTAGCAACGACCGGAAGCCGCATTCCTGTCGCCTTCGAAGTTGAGACATAACGTCGCGTGGCAGGCTTAACGCCCCGAAACGCTTGGGGAAACCCGGCCAAGACCAGGGCCGGGAACCCGGCGAGGAAACCCCGTCCTGGCGGCTGCGGCACTCGCCCTGACGGCCGCGGTGAAGGAATCCGCGGATTTTTTAAGGGAACCTGCCGCTTAGCATTCAAGGCTTGTTCACTATCACCCCAAGGAAACAACGAGGGTTAACTTCGTGGAATTGGTCGCCGGGCTTGATTGCGATCCGCAATGGGCCCGGGAACCGGCATGTACCGCGTATTAACCTGTTTGACCACCGAGCATGACTGGCGGCTGGTCGTGCTGGCCGGTGCCGTCTGCCTGCTTGCCAGCGCGGTCGCGGTCAGCCTGTTCGATCGCGCGCGGGCCAGCCAAGGACGCGCCCGCGCCGTCTGGGTCGCCCTCGACGCCGTGGTCAGCGGTTGCGGCATCTGGGCCACCCATTTCATCGCCGTGCTCGCCTACGATCATAGTGCCGGCGCCGGATATTCGATCCGCGTGACCATGCTGTCGCTGGTCTTTGCGATCCTGATCAACGGCATCGGGCTTGGCATCGCGCTCTCCGGTCAGCAGCGCTTCCTTGCGATCATCGGCGGCGCGATCGTCGGCATCGGCGTTGCCGCCATGCACTACACCGGCATGATGGCGCTCGAGCTTCCCGCTCGCATCGTCTGGTCCTGGGATATCGTGATCGCCTCGGTGGTGCTCGGCAGCCTGTTTGGCGCATTCGCGCTCCTGGTCGCCTCGGGCCGCGACAGCTTCGGCCGCTCGGCGGGAGCAACGGTACTGCTGACGCTCGCCATCGTCTCGCATCATTTCACCGCGATGGGCGCGGTGACGCTGGTCCCCGATCCGACGCTGGTGTTCGAGGGATTGAAGATCTCGCCAACCACGCTGTCGTTCCTGCTCGCGGGCTGCGCCTTCGCCATTCTCGGCGTCTCGCTGTCGGTGGCCGCGATGGACCGGCGCGCCAAGGGCGCGCTGCGCCGGCAGAAGGTGCTGCTCGACACTGCGCTCGACAACATGTCGCAGGGGCTGTGCATGTTCGATGCCGAGGGCAGCATCCTCCTGTACAACGAACGCACCGTCGCGCTGATGGGGCCGGGCATCGTCAACTTCGTGGGCCGGCCGCTGCTCGATCTGCTGCGCCTCATGAAGGCCAACGGCAGGTTTGGCGGTGATCCCGACGATTTCTTCGCCGAGCTGCTCGCCGAAGCACGCGCGGGCAAGACCGTCACCCGGACCTTCGACTGGCAGGGGCGATCGATCCGCATGGTCGACCAGCCGATGCGCGGCGGGGGCTGGGTCTCGACCTTCGAGGACATCACCGAGTGGCAGCGCGCGCAGGAGCAGATTTCGCACATGGCGCGCCATGACGCGCTCACCAACCTGCCGAACCGCACGCTGTTTCGCGAGGAGCTGGAGCGGGCGGTCAAGCTTGCGAGGCCCGGCGATCAGCTCGCTGTGCTCTGCCTCGATCTCGACCACTTCAAGAAGATCAACGATACGCTCGGCCATCCCATCGGCGACGCGTTGCTGAAAGAGGCAGCCTCGCGGCTTTCCGGATGTCTCAGTGCGGGAGATACCGTGGCGCGGCTCGGCGGCGACGAGTTCGCCATCGTGCAGTTTTGCAAGGATTGCGATCCGACGGCGGTCTCCGCGCTCGCAAGCCACATCGTCGAGATCGTGGCCGCGCCTTACGATATCGACGGCCATCAGCTCGTGATCGGCGTCAGCATCGGCATCTCGCTTTCGCCGGACGACGGCTCCAATCCCGACGAGCTGCTGAAGAATGCCGATCTCGCCCTCTATCGCGCCAAGGCCGACGGCCGCGCCACCTACCGCTTCTTCGAGGCCGGCATGGACGCGCGCGCCCAGGCCCGCCGCCTGCTCGAGTTCGATCTCCGCCTCGCGCTGCAGCGAAGCGAGTTCGAGGTGCACTATCAGCCGATACGCGACCTCGCAACCGACGAGATCGTGGTGTGCGAGGCGCTGCTGCGCTGGAAACATCCGCAGCGCGGCCTGATCGGGCCGAACCAATTCATTCCGCTTGCCGAAGAGACCGGGCTGATCATGAAGCTCGGCGACTGGGTGTTGCAACAGGCCTGCCTGGATGCGGTGAGCTGGACCAAGGCCTGCGTCGCGGTCAACCTTTCGCCGGTGCAATTCCGCAATCCCAACCTGGTCAGGAGCGTGGAAGCGGCGCTCAAGCAGTCCGGCCTGCCGGCGGGGCGGCTCGAGCTCGAGATCACCGAATCCGTGCTGCTGCAGAGCAGCGAGACGACGCGCGAGATGCTGCTCGAGCTGCGCGAGCTCGGCGTCAAGATCTCGCTCGACGATTTCGGCACCGGCTATTCCTCGCTGAGCTATCTGCGCAGCTTCCCGTTCGACAAGATCAAGATCGATCGCTCTTTCGTGAGCGAGCTTCCGGCGCGCAACGATTCGCTCGCGATCATTCGGGCCGTCACGGGCCTGGGGCGGAGCCTCGGTATGGTCACGACCGCGGAAGGCGTCGAGACCGCCGAGCAGCTCGACGTGCTGAGCCGCGAGGGCTGCACGCAGGCGCAGGGCTATCTGATCAGCAAGCCGCGTCCGATCGCCGAGCTGCGGGATATGCTGATCGAGCGCCGCGAGAGCGCTGTAGCCTAGCCCGTCACTGGCCGGGACGTCCGCCTTCATTCACCCTTCGGCGGCTGTCGCATCCCGAAATAGAGCGCAATCACAGCGAAGACGATGATGGTGGCGGCGAAGGCCAGGCTTGCGGCGTTCGCCCCGGCCAGCGTGGAGATCACGCCGATGCCGATCACCGGCAGTGCGTTGCCCGCAAAGCCGCAAATCAGGTAGCTCGAAACGGTCTCGGCGCGCTGATTTGGCGGCGCGATCTGGTTCGTCACCTGCAGGCTGCCGCGGTAGCCGAGCCCTGCCGTGACCGCGCAAACGGCCGTGGCGATGATCAGAAGCGCCATCGATGCCGCCAGTTGCGCGGCGACGATCAGGGCCACGCTCGGCGGCATCAGCGCGAGCGCAAGCAACATCGAGGCGCGACTCGACAACGATCGGGTCGCGACGATGGCGCCGGCGACGAACACGGCCATCTCCAGGAAGATCGCGCCGGCAACGGCATGGTTCGTCACATGGAGTTGATCGGCGAGAAGGGACGGCGCGAGCGCCGCGTAGAAGCCGACCAGGGCAAGCGAGCCGAATCCCGTGACCGCGGGCGCCACGAACTGGGCGCGGATCTGAGGCGGCACGGAGACCCGTGGGCGGATCGACAAAGGCAGCGAAGGCCGCGACCTGGTGACGGTTTCGGGCGCCATGAGAACTGCGGTTGCGGCCGCAAACAGCGCGAGCAGGTACACGATATAGGTCAGGTGCAACGGCCAGGGCAGATATTCGGCGAGCAGGCCCGCGATCAACGCGCTGACACCAAGGCCGATGAAATTGGCGCTGGTCGCGATCACGGTCGCACGCGATTTGCTCTCGTCGTCGATCAGCTCTGCAAGCCACGCAGTTCCAGTTCCGACGCCGATGCTGATGGCAAGGCCGCTCAGGATGCGCCCGAGGTACAAGGCGCCGACACCGCGCGCGAACAGAAAAACGAGCGCGCTGATGATGGCGAGAGCGATGCTCGCGGCCGCCACCGGCCTGCGGCCGACCTGGTCGGAAAGGCGACCCAACAAGAGCAGCCCGCCAAGGTTTCCGACCACATAGACCGCATAGATCAGCGTGAGCGTGATCTGCGAGAAGCCGAAGGCCTGCTTGTACATGATGTAAAGCGGCGTCACCGCGGTGCTGCCGGCGAACAGCACGCCGATCAGAACGGCAACCGCTGCCGTCGCCGCGGTGCGGCTCAATTCGATGTGCCGTTGCGGCCGGTCGAGCCTCGAAGTGTCAGCAGATGTCATCAGGATGCTCCGTGACTGGCCACAAGAACTAGGTGCGCGTCGCGTTTCTGCAATCGGCGAACGCGCAAAAATATGTGCGGCGTGGTCCGAGATAACCCGGCGCGGAGCGATTTGTCCCATCAAGCAACGACATTTCGATCAAGAGCGAAGCGTTCCGATGATTGTTCGAGCGGTATGGAAGGATTATCGCAAAATCAGGCTTATCTCGTCGGTCATGTTTCCTGGCAACGTGGGAAAGTGACCATGCAGACGACGTTCAAGCTTCATTCGTTCACAGCGCAACCGGAACACACCCGTTCGCATCTGGCGACAGTGCTGACGCTTGCCGCCATGAGCCTCGGCTATGGCGTAGTCCAGCTCGACGTCACCATCGTCAACACGGCGCTGAATTCGATCGGCGCCTCGCTCGGCGGCGGTGTCGCCGAACTGCAGTGGGTAGTGAGCGCCTACACCATCGCTTTCGCGGCGTTCATTCTCACCGCGGGCGCGCTCGGCGACCGCCTCGGCGCAAGGCGGATCTTCATGGCAGGCTTCGCGCTGTTCACATTGGCCTCGCTCGCCTGTGCGCTGGCGCCCACCGCCGTGATCCTGATCGCCGCGCGCTGCGTGCAGGGCCTTGCGGCCGCGATCCTGGTGCCGAATTCGCTGGCGCTGCTCAACCATACCTACACCGATCCGAAGGCGCGCGGACGGGCGGTCGGCGTCTGGGCCGCGGGCGCGAGCCTCGCGTTGACGGCAGGTCCCTTCATCGGCGGCGCGCTGATCACGCTGGTTGGCTGGCGCGCCATCTTCCTGGTCAACCTGCCGATCGGGCTCGCCGGCCTCTGGCTCGCCTGGCGCTATGCCGAGGAGACGCCGCGGCTTGCCCGGCGCGAGATCGATCTGCCGGGTCAGGTTGCGGCGATCGCGGCGCTCGGTGCGCTCGCAGGCGCGATCATTGAAGGCGGCGCGCTCGGCTTTGACGATCCACGGGTGATCGCGGGCTTCGTGCTGGCGGCCGTCATCGGATGTCTGTTCGTCCATCGCGAGGCGCGCGCTCCGCAGCCGATGTTGCCGCTCTCGCTGTTCGGCCACCGCATGTTCGCGTTGAGCGCACTGGTGGGCCTCCTCGTCAACATCGCGTTCTATGGGCTGATCTTCGTGCTCAGCCTCTATTTCCAGGACGTCAACGGCTGGTCGCCGTTCGCCACAGGCCTGGCCTTCGTGCCGATGATGGGCATGGTGCTGCCGGCGAACCTCGTGGCGGCGCGGATAGCCGAGCGGATCGGCGCGCCGCAGGCGATCGCACTGGGCGCCGCAATCGCGGCCGCAGGCTGCCTGACGCTGCTTTCGATCGCGCCCGGCACGGGCTACCTGGCGATCGGCGCGCAGCTCGTCGCGATCGGCGGTGGGCTTGGATTATTGGTGCCGCCGCTCACGGCGACGCTGCTCGGCAGCGTCGAGAAATCGCGATCCGGCATCGCCGCGGGCGTGTTGAACGCGACGCGGCAAACCGGCAGCGTGCTCGGCGTCGCCTTGTTCGGATCGCTGCTCGGTCGCGGCGACGCGTTCGTCGCGGGCGCGCATGCCGCCCTCGTGATCTCAGCCGCCGTGTTGCTCGTGGGCGCAGCCGCCATTCTCGTGCGGCGGAGCGAGAACTAAGCCTTGCGCAGCGCGAAATTCGCGCCGCAGAACGCCATGACGGCGCCGAGGCACAATGCAGCCATTCCGGCCAGCACGCTGGAAATGGTCGACACCGTGCTTGGCGCGGCGGCGGCTTGTCCCGCGCCCGCGAGCAGGAGCACGCCGACCACGATCAGGAACTGCCGCATCCGCCGCGGGATCTGGCCGGAGACGGCGCTGTGCATCAGGCTTGCGGTGAAATAGCCGCCGGAGAAGCCGACGGTCGCGATCAGCCACCAGGCGATCGCCGCGCCCGCCGGCATGAAGCTCCTGGAATCCGAGCGCCAGAGGCCGCCGAGGTCGAGGCCATAGCGCGCGCCGAGCATGTGCACGGCCAGCGCCAGCAGCACTCCGGAGATCGCGGCGCCGCCCAGGATCAGGCGGCGCGGAAAAAAGGTCGTCTCGGCCATGAGCCACTTGTAGGATAAAGCGATGTCGCACCGCAAGCCGACGAAGTGCGAAGTGGCGGGAATCGAATGCAGGAACAGGCGACGACACCAGCAAAGACGCCCGTCACAAGCTATGCCTACAAGGCGTCGCTGATCGGCGCGGCGCACCGGTTCGAGCTGGCCGAGCAGGGCCTGTCATGGCACCTCGCGGGCCGTTCCGGCATATGGCCTTACGCCGATATCTCGGCAATCCGCCTGTCATACCGGCCGGTGTCGATGCAGGCGCATCGCTTTCGCGCCGACATCCGGAACAAGGCCGGCGGACGCCTGCCTGTCCTCTCGACCTCCTGGCAGACCGCGGCGCTGATGGCCCCGCAGGACAATGGCTACCGCGCCTTCGTCACCGAACTGCATGCGCGCATGGCGCAAGCAGGAAGCCGAGCCGAGCTCACCGGCGGGCTTGGACGCAATACCTATCTCGCCGCGCTGGCACTGGTGGCGCTGGTCGGCGTCATGCTGCTTGCCCTCTTCATTCGCGCGCTCGCGATCGGCGAATTTGCCGGCGCGCTGTTCTTCGTTGGCTTTGCCGCCTTGTTCGCATGGCAGGTCGGCGGCTTCGTCCGGCGCAACCGCCCGCTCTCGTATGCGTTCGACCGCATCCCGGAAACGCTGCTGCCGTAACCAAGCGCAATGATTTTTGAGTTCGCGCTTGCCCCGACGCGAGGCATCGTCCTGCCGGGCGAGAGGGACATCCGTGGACGATCGAAGCGACCGGATACCGGACGCGGCCGAGATTGCCGCGATCAATGCCACGCATCTGATCAATACGCCGCTCAAGCCCGCCGATCTCTTTTTCCTGTTCGGCACGCGCCACGACGAGGTTTTGCGCGCGGCGACCGCCTGCCGGCTGTGGCGCGAGGGATTGTTTCGCCATGCCATCGTGAGTGGCGGGGTGACGGAGGGATCGCAGCTTTCGGAATGCGCGATCATCAAGCCGTTGATGGTCGAGGGGGGCATTCCAGCCGATCGCATCCTCGAAGAGCATCGCGCCATCAATACCGGCGAGAACGTGATGTTCTCGCTGCCCATCATCGATGCGGCGCTCGGATTGAAGACTATCAAGAGCGTCATCTGCCTCGGCAACACCTGGACCGGACGCCGCTACGCCATGACGCTGCAGCGGCATTGGCCCGAGGTCGAGAAGATGCTGATCACCGTCGACAACTTTGCGACGCCGCGCGAGCTCTGGCACACGGACGCGGAATTCCGCCGCCGCGTGCTGAGAGAATGGGACAAGATCGAGCCGTACCAGCGCAAGGGCTTTATCGCGGAGTGGCCTGTGTGACGCGTGCTCCCGACGCGTCGCGATGGCGCAAAGACCCTTTTCCGCGACCCCGAGGGGCCGACCGTTCAGGTTCTCGACCTAAGGGCGATCACCGAGGCCGCGGCCTTTTCAGTCGCAGCGGCGCTCCCTGTGCGTGATCATGCGACCGTCGTCCCGTTCAGTTGTGGTGGTCACCGTGCGACAGTGCTCACGCGGGCCGATGCGGACACCACCCGGGCCGATTCCAACGGTGGTACCGGAGTCATACCGCCGACGATGGTCCCTATCGTAGTCGGAGCGGTAGTTGCGGTCCCGGCCGACCTGAACATCGACGCCTTGGGCCAGTTTGACGCCTTGCGCCTTCGTCGGGGTTATGAGTGGTGCAGTCATCAGCACGGCGGCGACCACCGGCACGCCGACAACGATCTTGATCATTGGGGAATCCTCCCTTTGCGCTCGATTTGGGAGATGCAACGAGTGCGAGCCCCGAGGGTTCCTCGGGGCAGGTGCCAGCGCTGAGAAAATTTCTGACATTTTCCCTGTGTCGCTACGACCATCCGGCTAAGGCGAGAGCGACTTGCTCACGCTGCAGGACAACAAGGCTTAATGCCTCACCACCAGCACCGAGCATTTGGCGTAGCGCACGACATGGCCGGCGTTGGAGCCGAGGAAGTAGGTGCGCATCGCCGGACGATGCGAGGTCATCACGATCAGGTCGGCTTTGACGCCGGCGGCCTCTTCCAGGATCTCGTGATAGATGCCGCCCTGACGCACCACGCTCGAGATGCGCCGCTGGTCGATGCCGGATTCGCGGGCGACGATGGCGAGCGCTTCCTCCGAGCTCTGGCGCTGCTGCTCGTCGAAATCGGCAGGGACATATTCGGCCAGCATCACCGGCGTCATCGGCAGCACGTTCAACAGCCGCACCGCGCTGTTCCAGGTTTGCGACAGCGTCGCGGCGGTCGCAATCGCCGGCTTCGCGAGATCAGTATCGGCCAGATCGATCGGCACGAGAATGGATTTGAACACCTGCGCCTCCCTGTCGGTATTTTAGACTAGCACAAACCAATACTCCGTCCGGTTAGTGGCCCGACGCCTGCTTCAAGAGTTTCGGGCTGACAAACAGCACCAGCTTGCCGCGGTGGAACGACACGTCGTTCCAATCGTTGGTCGCGAATTCGAATACGGCAAGCCCCGAGGTCGGCAGGTTGTCGGAAAGCGCACGGCGGCCGGCCTTGTCGCCGCTACCGGCCAGCATCAGCGCGAACTCATGCATGCCCGGGTTATGGCCGACCACCATCAAGTGCCTCGGGTCGGTCACGGATGCGAGGCGGATGGCATGCAGCAACTGCGCGGGATCGGCGCCGTAGAGTTCCGGCACAAGCTCGATGCGGGGCGGCGGGACGCGATCCTTCATCATGTCCCAGGCGAGTTCCCAGGTCTGCTTGGCCCGAACGGCGGGGGAAATCTGAACGAGATCGGGAAAGGGCGGGTTTCTTCCAAGCCAGGCGCCAATCGCGGCGGCATCCCGATGGCCCCGCTCGTCGAGGCGGCGGTCCTGGTCGCGGCCGGATGGTGCATCCGTCTCGGTCTTGGCGTGACGCAACAGCATCAAGCGGCGCATGACAGTCTCGATTCGTATCTTTCCCAATTTAGTCTACAAGCCCGCGCTTAGGACAAGGTGACAAGCACGCCAAGTATTCCTAAGAAAAGGGTTGTGAAGAAGGGCGCGGAAGAGGGATTTTCAAGAAAACGGCATGAGCGAGACATCCAGGGCCAGAAGCGGCAGTGCCAAGACCGGCCGCGCCGACGCCGCGGCGACGAGCGATCATGCGCGGCTTTCCTTCGATCTCGACGTGGATATCTGCATCGTCGGCGCGGGCCTCGCCGGATTGACGGTGGCGCTGGAATCCGCGCGGCTCGGCGCCAGCGTGGCCGTGCTTGAAGGACGGCAGGTCGGCTGGAACGCCTCCGGCCATCAGCTCGGCACAGTCATGCCCGGTTTCGGCCTTCCGATCGGCGAATTGATCGAACGCATTGGCTTCGAGGACACGCGCGAGCTCTGGTCGCTGTCAAAGGAGGGCGCGGAGTTCGTGCGCGCCACCGCCACCGAAGAGGCGATGCCCGGTATTGCCTTGAGCGAAGGCGCGCTCGAAGTCTCCAACATCGACGTCGGCGAGCAGCTCATCAGCCGGCTGCAGATGCTGTCGGGGGATTTCGAGACCGAGGTTGAGGGCTGGCAGGTCGAGCGCGTGCGCAGCGAGCTCAAGACCGATCGCTATTTCCACGGCATCTATTACCCCAAGGCGTTCCAGATCGACGGCCGCAAATATGTTCACGGTCTGGCCTCGCTGGCGCGCCGCGCCGGCGCCCGCATCTTCGAGGACACGCCGGTCGTCAGCATCGATTCTTCCGGCATCCGCAAGCGCATCGTTACCCCGTCGGCGCGGTTGCGCGCGTCCCACATCGTGCTCGCCGGCAATATCCATCTCGGCGCGCCGCTCCGCCGCTTGTCGGAGACGCTCTTGCCGATCTGGCGCTATGCCGGCGTCACCGCGCCGCTCGGCGACAGGCTGAAGGAGATCATCGCGTTCACGGGATCGGTGACCGACACCGACGGCATCGATCATTTCCGTATCGTCCATGGCGACCGGCTGATGTGGGCCAGCCCCGAAACCACGTGGTCGGGAAATCCGCGGCGATTCGCCGGCGCGATCGCGCGCCGCATGCGCACGATCTTTCCCACGCTCGGCCCGCTCGAGATCGCCGAGACCTTCGGCGGGGCGGTCGGCACGACCGTGCATGGCATGCCGCAAATCGGCCAGCTCCGCAAAGGCCTGTGGGTCGCAAGCGGCTTCGGCCGCCAGGGCATGAACACCTCGGCCATGGCGGGCCAGCTCATCGCGCGCAGCATCCTGTGGGGCGATGAACGCTGGCGGCTGTTCTCGCCGTTCGAGCTGGTATGGGCGGGCGGCCCGATCGGCCGCGTCGCCGGCTACTTTGTCGGCCTGTGGCATCGGGGCAGCTCCGCGAGCGCCGGCGCGCTCGCGCGTCATCGTGAGCGGGCGCGAATCCAGGAGCGCATCCGCGAAGAGAGGCTGGCGCAAGCCAATCGTCAGGCTGCAACGCGCCCGGCGCTGCAGCGCCGGCCGCGGCCCTCACGTCCCGCGCCGCAAAAGGCGCCGCCGGCACCAGATGCGCCGCAGGCCGAGCAGTGGCCAGCCGCACAGGCTGCACCGCCGCAAGCCCATCAAGAGCCGTCGCAAACCTACCAGGAGCCACGCGTTCCGGCCGATCACAGCGAGGGTGATGGCGGCTCGCCGGCCTCAGGCTCGCATTAAGTTGAGAATAATCGGCGCAAAGCGGTGTAACGTCGGCTAGCGGCACCCGTATCTCGGGGCGGACAGTCACACGGAGACCATCATGATCGACCGCCGTATTCTGCTTGCCTCTGCTGCCAGCCTGTTGGGACTGGCGGCCTTCCGCTGGCTCGGCTTCTCGCAGGCTCGCGCCGGTCAGAAGTTCGAGATCGAGAAGACTGATGCCGAGTGGCGCGCGCAGCTCACGCCGGAGCAATATGAAATCCTGCGCAATCAGGGCACGGAGCGGCCGGGCTCGAGCCCGCTTCTGAAGGAGCACCGCAAAGGCATCTTCGCCTGCGCCGGCTGCGACCTGCCGCTGTTTTCGTCCGACACCAAGTTCGAGAGCGGCACGGGTTGGCCGAGCTTCTACCAGCCGCTGGACAACGCGGTCGGCACCACCGAGGACCGCACTTTCGGCATGACGCGGACCGAGGTGCATTGCCGGCGCTGCGGCGGTCATCTTGGCCACGTCTTCGACGATGGCCCGAAGCCGACGGGCCTGCGCTATTGCATGGATGGCTACGCGCTGGTGTTCCATCCAGCGGATTCAAAGTCGAGCTGAGCCGCGGGCGAACCTGCCCGGCTTCGCCCGGCAATTGTTGCCCGCCCGGCAAATGTGCCCCGGTCAGATGGCCGGGGCCTTTCGTTTAAGTATATGATATTACAACAATTTATATATTGGCACAGCCCTTGCGACAGTCTCCCGCGAGTTGCGGCCTTTGCCGCCGGATCCATGTGGAGACAATGTTATGGGTATCTTCGACGCGCTGAATACTGCGGTGGGTGGTCTGTCGGCGCAGTCCTTCGCGCTGCAGAACATTTCCGGCAACATCGCGAACTCCTCGACGACGGGCTACAAGGGCATCGACACCTCTTTCGAAGATCTCATTCCGGACGCAACCACACCGAACCGCCAGGTCGCCGGCGGCGTGACGGCCTTCTCGCAGTCCACCATCACCACCCAGGGCACGGTGTCGGCGACGACGGTCGCCACCAACATGGCGATCAACGGCGACGGCTTCTTCTCCGTGCAGAAGCCGACCTCGGTCACCGACAACGTGCCGGTGTTTTCCGGCGTCACTGACTACACCCGCCGCGGCGATTTCCAGGTCAACGCCAACGGCAATCTGGTCAACGGCGCCGGCTATTACCTGATGGGCGTCAGTGTCGACCCCAAGACCGGAAACCCGACCGGCAACGTGCCGCAGGTGCTCCAATTCCAGAACAACTTCATCCCGGCGCAGGCGACGACCGCCATCACCTATGCCGCGAACCTGCCGACGCAGCCGAAGACGCCCGCGAGTTCCACCTCATCCGCCAACTCGCTGACCGCCTCCGGCGACATCAATCCCTCCGATTTCGCTGTCAATCCCTTGCCGGTGGGTTCGCCAGCGCCGCCGGTCGATGCCAGCATCACCGGCGCCCAGGCCTTCAGCCAGGTGACGGGCGGCACGACCGCGATCTCTCCCACCACGGCGCTGTCGGGCACCGCCGGATCGGACTCGCTGACCACGGGATTTGCGTCCGGCGACAGCCTGGTGGTTGACGGTACGACCATCACGTTCGTCGCTTCCGGCGCGACTGGAAGCGAGCTCAACGTCACCGACAATGTGGGGGCGCTGCTCGCCAAGATTTCGGCGATCACCGGTGCTGCCGCCAGCGTCTCGACGACCGCTCCCGCCGGTGAAGTCACCGTGCACACCGGCACCAACCAGAATCTGAATATTACCGGCGGTACGGCCAACGCCACAAACGTGATCAAGGCGCTCGGCTTCGCCTCCGGGACCATCACCAAGTCCATGGGGACCGGCACCAATGTCGGCCAGGGTGTCGTCATCGCCAACGACGTCCAGACCTTCACCAATGAATCGATCTCCGGCGGTGCGGTCACGGCCTACAACGCGGCCGGTACACCGGTGAACCTGCAATTGCGCTGGGCCAAGACCGACAGCGCCTCACTCGGGGCCGGGCATACCGACACCTGGAACCTGTTCTACCAGACCTCCACCACCGCGACCGGAACCCAGACCGCCTGGGTCAACACCGGCACCAATTTCGTCTTCAACGCCAACGGTGCGCTGGCCTCGCCGAGCGGCACGGCGCTCGCCATTCCCAACGTGATGGTGGACGGACAATCGCTCGGGAATTTGACCGTCAACATCACCACCGGCGCGCTGACACAATTCGCCAGCTCGAGCGGGGCTGCGACCATCAACGCCATCACGCAGAACGGTTTTGCGGCAGGCCAGTTGCAGTCGGTCGCAATCAACAACTCCGGCCTCGTGGTCGGCACCTTCTCCAACGGCCAGAACATCGACCTCGCCGCGGTGACGCTGTCGCACTTCAACGGCACCAACTACCTGAAGGCGCTCGACGGCGGCGCCTACCAGGTCACCGACCAGTCGGGTCCGGCGATCATCGGCGCTTCCGGAACGATCTCCGGCTCCTCGCTGGAAGGATCGAACACCGACATCGCCGACGAGTTCACCAAGCTGATCGTGACGCAGCAGGCTTATTCCGCCAACACCAAGGTGATCACGACGGCCAACAACATGGTTCAGGACCTCCTGAACGTGCTGCGCTGAGCGGCGCGGCTGACGGGTTTGTGTAACGTAGCTCAAGGCGGGCCATCAAGATGGGTTTGAGTTCAGCCCTTGCCACGGCGATGTCGGGACTGCGCGCCAATCAGGCGGCGCTGTCGATCATCTCGTCCAACGTCGCCAACGCGCAGACGCCCGGCTATGTCGATCAGACCCCGACCCAGATCGAGGTTGCGAGCGGCACCACCGGCTCGTCGGTCCAGGTCACCGGCGTCAACCGCGCGCTCGACACGTTCGTGCAGACCCAGCTTCGCACCGAGACCTCGGGCGGCGCCTACGCCAACCAGATCTCCAACATCCTGAGCCAGCTCCAGAGCGTCTACGGCACACCCGGCGGCGACGGCACGCTGGAAAACGCGCTCAACAATTTCACCACAGCGCTGCAATCATTGTCGAACAGCCCGGGCGATTCTTCGGCGCAGAGCGTGGCGCTGTCGGCGGCAAAGACGCTCGCGAGCCAACTCAACGCGACAACGCAGGGCATCCAGACCCTGCGCTCCAATGTCGATCAGGACATCGGCAATTCGGCCACCCAGGCCAATACCGACATGACTGAGATCGCCAACATCAACACCCGCCTGCAGGGCCTGAACCCGACCGATCCGTTGGCCGCGACCTTGGCGGACCAGCGCGATAACGCCATCAACGACCTGTCGAAGCTGATGGACGTCCGCACCGTCACGGATCAGTCGAACCAGGTCAGTGTGTTCACCAATTCCGGCATCCAGCTCGTCGGCCAGGGCCTGGCGTCGACCTTCACCTACACCTCGCAGGGCGCGCTGACCGCGACCTCGCTCTACAACACCAATCCGAGCCAGAACGGCGTCGGCTCGCTTGCGATCAAGCTGCCGAACGGCGCCTCCATCGACGCGGTCGCCAACAACGTCATATCCTCGGGCCAGATCGCCGCCGACATCAAGCTGCGCGACCAGACGCTGGTGCAGGCGCAGACCCAGGTCGACCAGATGGCGGCGACACTTTCGTCCTCACTCTCCGACGTGACCACCGCGGGCACCGCGATCACGGGGCCACCGGCCGGCTTTTCCGTCAGCACCTCGAACATGCTGCCGGGCAACACGATCAACCTGACCTACACGGATTCGTCCAACACCCAGCACCAGGTCTCGATCGTCAACGTCACCGATCCTGCTGCGCTGCCGCTGCAGAACGGCGCCAATGCCAATCCGCTCCTGGTCGGGGTGGACCTCACGCAGCCCATGGCCACCATCGTCGCGCAGCTCAATACCGCGCTCGGTGCGAACGGGCTCAGCTTCTCCGGCTCCGGCTCCACGTTGAACGTCGTGGGATCATCGGCCGCTACCGTCAACGCCGCTTCGAGCACGATCACGAGCCAGACGGTGGCGAGCGGCATCCCGCAGTTCGCGCTGTTCACCGACGGCAACTCGCTCTACAGCGGCCAGTACACCAAGAACGGCAGCGAGATGGTGGGGCTTGCCGGGCGCATCAGCATCAATCCGGCCGTCATCAACAATCCGTCGGCGCTCAGCATCTATTCGACGTCGCCGCAGACCCCGAGCGGCGACAACACGCGCTCGGATTTCATGTTCTCGCAGCTCACGTCCGGCCGATTCACCTACTCGCCGTCGACCGGGCTCGGCTCCGCTGCGCAACCGTTCGTCGGCACGATCTCGAACTACCTGCAATCCTTCATCAGCCAGCAGGGCAACGCCTCGACGCTCGCAACGCAATTGCAGCAGGGTCAGAGCGTCGTGGTCAACACGCTGCAGCAGAAGTTCAACTCGACCGCCAGCGTCAATATCGACACCGAGATGTCGAATCTGATCCAGGTGCAAAATACCTACGCAGCGAACGCCCACATCATGTCGGTGGTGCAAAGCATGATGCAGACCTTGCTGCAGGCTCAAGTGTAGGAAGCGTAAGCCATGTCGATCGCCAGCATCAATTATGGTTCTTCTCTGCTCGGCCTTTCCGTGCAGAATATCTCCAACCAGCTCTCGAACCTCTCGGTCGAGCTCTCGAGCGGGGTGAAGTCGACCAACTACGCCGGAATGGGGGTCAACGAGGGCTTCGCGATCGCGGCGCGCGCGCAGCTTTCCGACATCGCGGCGTTCGGCACCACGATGACCAACGTCAACACCGTCATCGATGCGGCCAACAACAGCCTGCAATCGCTGTCCCAGATCACCGGCCAGGTGCAGAGCAATGCGTCCTCCTCGCCGCAGAACCTGACCTCGACCGGACAGACCATCGGCCAGCAGAACGCGATCTCAGAGCTGTCCGCGATCGTCGGCATTCTCAACACCCAGGTCGGCAACCGCTTCATCTTCGCCGGCACCGCCATCAACACGCCGGCGCTGGCGTCGGCCGACGACATCCTCAACGGCACAACGACGCAGGCCGGCCTGAAGCAGGTGATTTCGGAACGGCAGCAGGCCGACCTCGGCGCCAGCGGCCTGGGCCGGCTTGTCGTCACTGCGCCGACCTCGACCTCGACGCAGGTCGCCGAAGACGTCGCCGGCTCGCCGTTTGGCTTGAAGCTCAATGCGGTGTCCTCGTCGCTGACCAATGCGGTGGTGACCGGGCCTGCCGGCTCGCCGGCCGCCGTCAAGGTCGATTTCACGGGCGGCAATCCCAACCCGGGTGATACCATCAGCTTTACCTTCAACGAGCCGGATGGCACGACCGATTCCTTCAAGCTGACCGCGACGAACAGTTCTCCGGCGCCGACCGGCAGCTTCACCATCGGCACGACGACGACGCAGACCGCGGCGAATTTCAACGCCGCGCTGACGTCCTCGATCTCGACGCTCGCCAATACCTCGCTGGTCGCGGCCTCGGCGGTCGAGGCGGGCGACAATTTCTTCAACACCGACGGCTCGGCGATCGGCAACCCGGTCTTCAGCCAGGTGACGGGCGGCACCACTCCGATCTCTTCGACCACCGCACTGTCGGGCACCGCGGGAACGGACTCGCTGACCACGGGCTTCGCCAGCGGCGACAGCATCGTGGTCGACGGCAAGACCCTGACTTTCGTCGCCTCCGGCGCGACCGGAAGCCAGCTCAACGTCACCGACAACGTTCAGACGTTGTTGTCGAAGATCGATGCCATCACCGGCACCTCGACGCCGTCGAGTGTGCATGGCGGTTCGATCACCATCAATACGCCCAACGCTTCGACGCTCTCGATCACGAGCTCGAATGCGGCCGCGCTTGCCGCACTCGGCTTCACTACAAGTCCGGTGACGGCGGCCCAGCCGCCGCTCAGGGTCTCCGGCACGCCGCTGACGTCGGCGACCAAGCTCGTCAACGGCTCGGCCAACACGGTGCAATGGTACACCGGCAATTCGGGGCCCGGCTCGGCGCGCTCGACCGCGACGGTGCGCATCGATTCCTCGCAGACCGTGCAATTCGGCGCGCAGGCCAATGAGCAGGCGATCCGCCAGGCAATCCAGGCGGTCGCAACCTATGCGGCGGTGACGGTGTCGCCGACGGGCACCAACTCGCCGGCGGCCACTGCGGCTCTCAGCCAGCGCATCGCCACCAACCTGACGCCGCAGCTTGGCCAGCAGACGATCTCCAACATCCAGACCGATTTTGCCACCGCGCAAACCACGATGAAGGATGCGCAGGCGCGGCAGACCCAGACCCAGACCGCGCTGCAGAACCTGGTCTCTTCGACGGAAGGCATCGACCAGAACCAGGTCGCAAGCCAGCTCCTGGCGCTGCAGACCAGCCTGCAGGCGTCCTACCAGACGACCGCAATGCTGTCCCAGCTCAGCCTCACCAAGTTCCTGCCGGTGGCTTAACGGGGGAGGCGGTCCGTTAGGTTTTCGTTAACCACGTCTGTTTACCTATTGGTGAGAAGGGCAGGCGTCGGCTTGCGACTTCGGAGCCAGTCATGACAGAACGTTTCCAACTCGTGGTCGCCACGCCCTGTTTCGGGGGGCAAGTCTCCAGCATCTACGCCTCTTCGCTGTTCGCCCTGCAGCGTGCCGTGCACAAGATGTCCAATGTGGACCTCAAGGTGCATTTGCGCGACGGCGATGCGCTGATCACCCGGGCGCGGGCCAATCTGGTTGCACTGTTCCTCGACGATCCCTCAAGCACGCATCTTCTTTTCATCGACGCCGATATCGGCTTCACCCCTGAGCAGGTGTTCCGCCTGATCGAGAGCGGAGCGGACGTCGTTGCCGGCTGCTATCCGATCAAGCGGGTCAACTGGGACAAGGCGAAGCGGGCGATGGAAGCAGGCCGGCCGAACCTGGAAGCGGCCGCGCTCGATTATGTGCTGGAAATCGAGGATCCCGACCACGTCAGGGTCGTCAACGGCTTCACCCGGGTGCGCTACGCCGGCACCGGCTTCCTGATGATCCGCCGCCATGTCCTGGAGAGGATGTGCGGGCATCCCGCTTATGCAGCGCTGCAGTTCTTCCGCGAGCATTCGCAGGACGCGCTGGCCAATAGCCCCAATCGCTTCGCGCTGTTCGAATGCATGATCGATCCGGCCTCCGGCACCTATCTCAGCGAGGATTTCGCTTTCTGCAAGCGCTGGACCGATATCGGCGGCGAGATCTGGGCCGATCTCGACAGCCGCCTCGACCATGTCGGGCCGACGGTCTTCCATGGCGATGTCGCTTCGCAATTTGCGGCGGCGCCGACGGCGGCGGACGCCGCCTGACGGGGATCCGCGAATGACGTTCGCCGCTCCCCGCCTGCAGCTTCCGGAAAATTCCGCCTCACGCCCGTTCAGGGGCGCCTTGCGCGATCTGTTCGCGACGCTGGACGATCTTCTGGCCTGCGGCGGCGATTCCAGGCTGATGCTCGATCCGATCAGCCGCCTCAACGACTATGGTTGCGGGCCGGCGCCTGCGCCCGAGACGCTGAGCTTTGCCTCCAGCACGGCGTCGTCGATCTCCGAGCGCGGCTATGAGCGCGCAGGTCTCGCGCGCGAGGAGCTGATGCGTTCGGCGATTGCCGCTGGCCTCGAGGAGGCGCTGGAAGACCGCATCGAGACGATGCGTGAGGAGCTGAAAGCGCTTCTCACGCTGCCTGAGGCCAAGGTCGACGTCGTCTTTTCGCCGTCGGGCACGGACTCCCAGCTCCATGCCCTGGCGCTCGCGCGATCTTTGCTCGGTCCGCGGCTCGTGTCGATCGTCATCGGGTCGGACCAGACCGGCAGCGGCACGGCCTATACCGCGCGGGGGCGGCATTTCAGCCGCTTCACCGCAAACGGCGTGGTGGTACGCAAGGATACGGCGATCGCCGGGCTTGAGGGCGCTGGCGTCGCGCTACCGCTCTCGGATGCCACGGGCGTAAGGTCGCGCTCCGATATCGACGGCGCGGTGCTTGCTTCGATCGAAGCGGCGGTTGCGGGCGGCCGTCGCGCGCTGCTGCAGATCATGGATGCCTCCAAGCTCGGCTGGCGCGCGCCTTCGGATGCCTGTCTCGACGAGATTGCGCGTCGCTGGCCCGCCGAGGTTCTGGTCGTCGTCGATGCCTGCCAGATGCGCCTGTCCCGCCGCCGGCTCGCCTCCTATCTCGACCGCGGCTATCTGGTCCTGATCACGGGCTCGAAATTCTTCGGCGGGCCTGCCTTCTCCGGCGCGCTGCTGGTGCCGTCCGCGCTGTCGCAAGCCCTCGACGGAAGCGAGGAGATGGCGGCCGGGCTTGTCGATTATGCAAGTCGCAGCGATTGGCCGGGGCGCTGGAGCCGCCTGCGCTCTTTCTTCGAGAGCCGGGCCAATCTCGGCCAGTGGTTGCGCTGGGAAGTCGCGCTGGAAGAAATTCGCGCTTACCACCAGGTGCCGGTGGCGTTTCGCGCGATGGCGCTGCGCGAGCTCGGAGCAGGAATCGAAAGCCTGATCACCCTGTCGCCCTCGCTTCGCCCGATCTGCGCGGGGACTGGCATGACTGGCGCTGACGACGAGGAATTCAGCGAAGCCACGATCTTCCCTTTCACGATCGAACGGCAGGGCCGCTCACTCTCCGCGACCGACTGCCGCGTGCTCTACCACGCGCTGGCGCAGGACCTGGGCGAAGTGATCGCCGGCAGCCGGCCCGACCGCGCCGTTCTCGCGCGTCGTTGTCTCCTCGGCCAGCCGGTGCGGATCGAACGGCAGGGCCTCGAGCCGACCGCAGCGCTTCGGCTTTGCGTCGGCGCGCGTCTCGTTACCGAGGCCTGGTCCACCGATGCAGTGATGGCCGCGCGGAGCCTGCACCGCGAGCTCGACCACATCGCCGAGACCGTCGCCAAGATCGAGCTCCTGCTCGCGCACACCGACGTTACGCAATTGACGGAGCTGTCAGATGGAATTTAGGGCGCTGGAAACCTCGGAGGCCGCGCGGGCCGAATGTGCCGAGCGCATCGGCATGGCCCGGCTTGCCAAGATGGCCTTCGACGGGGGCGATCTGCGTCCCAAATGGGCCGAGCTGATCGCAAAGCTCCTCAACGGCACCGCGGATGCGGGAGAGGGGATCGATCTGTCGCTGATCGCGCAATTGCTCGGCGACAAGCAGGCGGGGCTTGCGATCCAGCAGGAGGTGCTGCTGTCGCATCGTTTGTTCCGCTCGCCCTGCGCCAGCAAGCAACCGCGCCTGCGCGTGCTGGCGCTGGCGGCCGCGACCGACATGGGCAGCAACACACCGATCGAATTCCTGCTCGAGGAATCCGGCATGGAGCTGATGATGCTCTATGTGATCCCCGAGGCGGAATTGCCGGCGCCGCTACCCGAGCACGACGTCGCGATCTTGATCGCCTCGGATTCCGAGGACTGTCGCGCAGCACTCGCCAAGATCGACGCCGCCGTGCCGCAATGGCCGCGTCCACTACTCAATCCGCCGCGGCTCGTCTCCAGCCTCGACCGCGACAAGCTGTATCGGTTGCTGGAGGGCATCGATGGGCTCGAAATCCCGGCAACGCTCGTGGTGACGCGCGAGCGTCTGATCGACGTCGCGCAATCGCCGGATGAGCTTTCCGATATCGCCGAGAGCCTCGCTTTCCCCATCATCGTCCGCCCGCGCGGGTCGCATGCGGGATCGGGCCTCGCCAAGATCGACGATGCGGCGGCGCTTGCGACTTATCTCGAGAGCAGCGAGGAGGAGATGTTCTTCATCTCGCGCTTCATCGACTATTCGAGCGCCGACCGGCTCTTCCGCAAGTATCGCATCGTCTTCATCGACGGACGGCCCTATGCCTGCCATATGGCGATCGCCGACCGCTGGGACATCTGGTATCTCAACGCCGGCATGTCGCAGAGCGTGGCGAAGCGCATCGAGGAGGAAACCTGGATGCGCACCTTCGACATCAACTTTGGACGCCGGCACCAGGCCGCGCTGACCGCGGTCGCCGATCGCATCGGACTCGAATATTTCACCATCGATTGCGCGGAAACCGCCGACGGCGCGCTCCTGATCTTCGAGGCCGACAACACGGCGGTGGTCCACAACATGGATCATGCCAACGTGTTTCCTTACAAGCCGCCGCAGATGCGCAGGATCTTCGATGCCTTTGCCGCGATGCTGGTGCGGCACGCAAGAGCGCGACAGGAGCGCGCGGCGTGACCGCATCGCTGTCGCCTGAAGGGAGCGAAACACTCGACCCGCGGGAGTGGGACGAGCTCCGCGCGCAAGGTCATCGCATGCTCGATGACATGATCGACTACATCGCAAACATTCGCGAGCGGCCGGTCTGGCAGCCGATCCCCGACGCAGTCCGCGCGGAGTTTCGCGCAGAGCTGCCGCGAAAACCTTCGGGTCTCGCCGACGTCTATCGCGACTTCACCGATTTCGTCGTGCCCTATGCGACCGGCAATGTGCATCCGGGGTTCATGGGCTGGGTGCATGGCGGCGGCTCTGCGGTCGGGATGCTGGCGGAAATGCTTGCGGCCGGGCTCAACGCCAATCTCGGCGGGCGTGATCACATGCCGATCGAGGTCGAGCGGCAGATTGTGGTGTGGACGCGCCAGATGTTCGGCTTTCCCTCCGCCGCAAGCGGGATCTTCGTGACCGGCACGTCCATGGCCAATCTGATGGCGGTGCTGGTGGCGCGCACCGACGCGCTCGGCAGGTTGTCGCGGCAGCGGGGGATCGGCGAGGCGGGCGCGTTGCTCACGGCCTATACATCGAAGGCGGCGCATGGCTGCATCACGAAGGCGATGGAGATCGCCGGCCTTGGCAGCGAGGCCTTGCGCTGCATTGCCGTCGACGAATGCCATCGCATCGATGTCGCCGCGTTGCGCGACAGGATCAGGCGCGATCGGGCCGCCGGACGGATGCCATTCCTGGTGGTCGCCTCCGCCGGCACCGTCGATATCGGCGCGATTGATGATCTAAAGGCCGTCGCCGGGCTGTGCCGCGAGGAGGATCTCTGGTTTCACGTCGACGGCGCATTCGGGGCGCTCGCGATCCTCTCGGAGACACTCGCGCCGCGTCTCGCCGGCATCGAGCATGCGGATTCGATTGCGCTGGATTTCCACAAATGGGGTCAGGTGCCCTATGATGCAGGCTTCCTGATGGTCCGCAACGGCGACAAGCATCGCGATGCATTCGCAGCGCCTGCGGCTTATCTCAGGCGCGAGACGCGCGGGCTTGCGGCCGGCGCGCAATGGCCGTGCGACCTCGGTCCCGACCTGTCGCGCGGCTTCCGCGCGCTCAAGACCTGGTTCACGTTGAAGACCTATGGCGCTGACAGGCTGGGTGCGGTCATCGCGCGCTGCTGCGCGTTGGCCAAATATCTGGAAGGACGCATTCTGGCGGAGCCACGTCTCGAGCTCCTGGCGCCTGTCAATCTCAATATCGTCTGCTTCCGTTACCGCGCCGATGATGCCGACAAAGTCAATCGCGAGGTCGTCGTCAACATCCAGGAGGCCGGCATCGCCGCGCCGTCGACGACGGTGTTGAACGACAAGCTCGCCATTCGCGCGGCGATCGTCAATCACCGCACCGATGTCGCGGACGTCGACCGGCTCGTTTCCGCCGTGCTCGAGTTCGGCGCGCGTCGCGCGGCCGACTCGCGCGCCCAGGTCGGACAGTCGCTCGCGGTTTGAGCGGGTTGTCTGAAACTTGTCATGCCTGGCCTTGCCGTCTTCGCTAAGGCTACGCCGGCCGAGCGCGTTTGCAGCCCGGCGGAGACGGGCGCCGGGCTTCAGGTCTTTGGCGCCGCAGGCGAGTCATACGCGAGCGTAAGCGACGCCGTTCTTCGAACGGCTATGCCCGGCCAGGACGAAAGATGAAGCTCCGCTGAAGCCGCTATGCCACTTCGGCCTTGCGGCTCGCCTCGATCGCCTCGTGCTGGTCCAGCAGCTTCTTCTCGTAGGCGATCAGCTTCTTGGCTTCCTTGAGCGCCTGGTAGAGATCGCCGCTCAGGATGTGGTTGTTGATGCCCTCGATGATGGGCCAGGCGCTCGGCACAGTGACGACAATGTCGCGCAGCAGGTTGAAATAGGTGCCGTGATTGTTCTGTGGGTCCGGCGAGATATACATGAGCTGCACCGCCAGATAGACGAGCTTGGCAGGCGTGTTCGCCGTCTCCGGCGTCAGGATGTCCTTCTCGCGCAGGATCGGAATGTTGTCGCCGTCGATGAGAAGGCGGGCGCGCTGGTCGGTGTTGGTGACGACGCAGGAGCCGATGATGATTCGTTCGTGCGGCTTGAGTTCGACTTTCAGGGCCATATTGTTCTCCGTTGCCGCTTCAGACGCCGGCGATCAACTACAGCGATTTTGATAGACATAGGCTCGCGGGGCGGCTCGCCTGAGCCTTTTTGTCCACTCGCCGCAATCCTTTCCGATCAAGGTTAATGCTTGGTAAACGACGCGCGCCTTGCGGAAATCTGCAATGAGATCAATGGGCTCGGCGCTGGGCGTGGTTTGGAAATCGAAACGCGGTGCGCGGTTTGCTTAATCTCGGAGGCATCCGGGGCCTTCGACTTCATGCTTTGTTAGCCACTTCAGACGACCGTCTCGGGGTCACCTGACCAAGAAGGTCGGGCAGTACTCTGTGTTTCACACCAGAAAGGTATGAAAAATGACCGGTATCGTCCTCTCGGCGTCAGTCCGCCAGAATTTGCTCTCGCTGCAGTCGACTGCTTCGCTGCTCGCCACCACCCAGAATGACCTCGCCACCGGCAACAAGGTCAACTCGGCTCTCGACAACCCGACCAATTTCTTCACGGCCCAGGCGCTGAACAACCGCGCCAGCGACATCGGCAACCTGCTCGACTCGATCGGCAACGGCGTGCAGGTGCTGCAGGCCGCCAACACCGGCATCACCTCGCTGCAGAGCCTGGTCGATTCCGCCCAGTCGATCGCCCACCAGGTGCTGCAGAGCCCGGTCGGCTATTCGACCAAGTCGAATGTGACCTCGGCCGCGCTCACCAACGCCAGCGCCACCAATCTCTTGAATTTCGCGACCACCGCGACGACCGGCAACGCCGTCAACAACGACAACACCACGGCCGCGGCGATCACGACCGCGACGCTGCTGTCGGGCACCGGCGGCTCGACGTCCAACGACCTGTCGACCGGCATCACCACCACCGACACGCTGGTCGTCAACGGCACCACCTTCTCCTTCGTGGCCGGCACCAGCAGCACCGGCACCAGCATCGGTATCGGTGACTCCGTCGCCCATCTGCTCTCCGCCATCAACACGGTGACCGGCGGCACGTCGTCGGTCTCGGGCGGTGCGATCACGATCACTCCCAACAGCAACACCGGCCTGACGCTCTCCGGCTCGGCGCTCGCCAAGCTCGGCCTCTCCACCGTCGGCGACGGCCTCTCCGGCGAAACGCTGTCGATCGCTGCCACCGGCGGCGGCACGGCGACCGCGATCACCTTCGGCCTCGGCTCGGGTCAGATCTCGACGCTGAACGGGCTCAATACGGCACTCGCGGCCAACAACCTGCAGGCCAGCATCTCGTCGACCGGCCAGATCAACATCGTCACCACGAACGATGCGGCTTCCTCGACGCTCGGCGCGCTCACGGGCACATCGACGGCCACCAACCAGGCCTTCAACGGCCTGACCGCGACGGCTCCGGTCGCTGATCCGACCTCGCAGGCCACCCGCTCGAGCCTGGTGTCGCAGTACAACAACGTGCTGACGCAGATCAACACCACGGCGCAGGACGCGTCCTTCAACGGCATCAACCTGTTGAACGGCGACACCTTGAAGCTGGTGTTCAACGAGACCGGCAAGTCGACGCTGAGCATCACGGGCGTGACCTTCAACGATGCAGGCCTTGGTCTGTCGACGCTCACCGCGGGCACCGACTTCCTCGACAACAACTCGGCCAACAAGGCGCTCACCGCGCTCTCGAGCGCTTCCTCGACGCTGCGCTCGGAAGCCTCGACGCTCGGTTCGAACCTCTCGATCGTGCAGATCCGTCAGGACTTCAACAAGAACCTGATCAACGTGCTGCAGACCGGTTCGTCGAACCTGACGCTGGCCGACACCAACGAGGAGGCGGCCAACAGCCAGGCGCTCTCGACCCGCCAGTCGATCGCCGTCTCCGCGCTGGCGCTGGCCAACCAGTCGCAGGCGAGCGTGCTGCAGCTCCTGCGCTAAGTCTGACGACAGAAGAGATGCAAAACGGCGGGGGAAACCCCGCCGTTTTTTCGTTTGCGTACGTCACTCTTTACATATGTGCCCGGTATATGCGTCGGGATCGCTGCGGTAACACATTATTAACCAATGAATTTAAAGCGCCATTAACCATAATTTAAGCGTGTCTCCCTAGAAATAGGCATACCTAAGACTAGGAAGGTTTGAGACAATGTCTGGTATCACGCTTTCGGCATCGGTTCGCCAGAATCTGCTAGCGCTGCAGTCGACGGCCTCGCTGCTCGCAAAGACCCAGAATGACCTAGCCACCGGCAACAAGGTCAATACGGCGCTCGACAACCCGACCGAATTTTTCACGGCGCAATCACTGAACAATCGGGCAAGCGATATTGCCAACCTGCTCGACGGCATCGGTAACGGCGTGCAGATCCTGCAGGCCGCCAATACCGGCCTTACGTCGCTCTCGAGCCTGGTGTCCGACGCGCAATCGATCGCCAACCAGGTACTGCAGAGCCCGACTGGATACGACACCAAATCCAACGTGACCTCGGCGACGCTGACGGGCGCAAGCGCCACCACCCTGCTGGCCGCGGTCTCGACCCCGGTGACCGGCTCCGCCGTCAACAACGACAACACCACGGCCGCGGCGATCACGACCGCGACGCTGCTGTCGGGCACCGGCGGCTCGACGTCCAACGACCTGTCGACCGGCATCACCACCACCGACACGCTGGTCGTCAACGGCACCACCTTCAGCTTCGTCGCCGGAACCAGCAGCACCGGCACCAGCATCGGTATCGGCGACTCTGTCGCCCATCTGCTCTCCGCCATCAACGCGGTGACCGGCGGCACGTCGTCGGTTGCGGGCGGTGCGATCACCCTCAATCCCACTGCCGCCGGCCTCACGCTCTCCGGCTCGGCGCTCGCCAAGCTCGGCCTCTCCACCGTCGGCGACGGCCTGGCCGGCCAGACCCTGTCGATCGCTTCCACCGGCGGCGGCACGGCAACCGCACTCACCTTCGGTATCGGCACGGGCAAGATCGCGACCCTGAACGATCTTAACAACGCACTGGCGGCGAACAATCTGCAGGCCAGCGTCTCTACGACCGGTCAGATCAACATCGTCACCTCGAACGACGCGGCTTCCTCGACGATCGGTGCGATCACCGGCTCGGCGACGTCCTCCGGTCAGGCCTTCAACGGCCTCACGGGAGGTGCGCCGATCGTCGATCCCAACTCGCAGGCGACCCGCGCCAATCTAGTGTCGCAGTACAACAATGTGCTGGCACAGATCAACACCACCGCGCAGGATGCGTCGTTCAACGGTGTCAACCTTTTGAACGGCGATACGTTGAAGCTGGTGTTCAACGAAACCGGACGGTCGACGCTGAGCATCCAGGGCGTCACCTTCAACGATGCCGGCCTTGGCCTGTCGACGCTCACCGCGGGCACCGACTTCCTCGACTCCAATTCGGCCAACAAGGTGCTGACGTCGCTCCAGGCAGCCTCCACCACGCTTCGCGGCGAATCTTCCGCGCTCGGTTCGAACCTCTCGATCGTGCAGATCCGTCAGGACTTCAACAAGAACCTGATCAACGTGCTGCAGACCGGCGCGTCGAACCTGACGCTCGCCGACACCAACGAGGAAGCGGCCAACAGCCAGGCACTCTCGACGCGCCAATCGATCGCGGTCTCGGCGCTGGCGCTGGCCAACCAGTCGCAGGCGAGCGTGCTGCAGCTCCTGCGCTGAGTCCGAAGCCAAAAGAGAATCAAAACGGCGGGATTTTTCCCGCCGTTTTTTTATGCTGTTTTGCAATACCGACGCGCATGGTCGGGCGATTGTTGGCTCCGTACATCTACTGAAACAACCGCTAACCATATTTTAAAGGCAACCACGTACAAAACGCGGGCAGTCTCGTCGCGTCTTTGGCGTAATCCCGGGGTTCTGGATGTCTCATGCCGCTCAAGCCTACGCTCGTACTTCGCAAACGACGGCATCTCCGAGGGAAATCGAGGCGCAGGCTCTTCTGAAAGCAGCAAGACAGCTTCAGGAAATCCAGAACAACTGGAAGGGTCCCGATCGCAACATGCACAAGGCGCTGATGTTCAATCGCCGCCTGTGGTCGATCTTTCTCACCGCGGCGGAATCGAACGAGAATCCGCATTCGCTGGAAGTGCGGCAGAACATCGCCAATATCGGCGTGTTCGTGATGAAGCAGACCATCGAGATGCAGATGGATCCGGATCCGGCGAAGCTGAAGTCGCTGATCGAGATCAACTGCAACATCGCGGCCGGCCTGTCGGGACGCGGCTGAACCGACGCGGGTTCAGTCCTGACCTTTCACTTGCCATCACGCGCGGTACTCCGCCAACTCGCGGCGTACCCGCCCGATCAGCTCCGCCCAGTCGCGCGTCGCATTCTGCCGGAACAAGCGCGCTGTTGGATACCAGGGGCTGTCGTCGCGATCGAGCAGCCAGCGCCAGTCGGGCGCGTAGGACAAAAGCACCCAGGTCGGCCGTCCGAGCCCACCGGCCATATGGGCGATGCTGGTGCATACGGAGATCACGAGGTCGACGCAGCCTGCAAGCGCGGCCGTCTCGACGAAGTCGGTGAGATCGGCGGCGAAATCGACGATCCCGCTGCGCGCGAGCACCGCCTGATCGTCCGGCCTTGGATCTTTCTGCAAGCTGATGAAGTTGGCATCGACATCGAGCAACGGCAGCAACAGGCGCAGCGGCACCGATCGGTTGTGATCGTTCATCTGTTGCGGATTGCCGGACCAGACGAGGCCGACACGGAGTTTCCGTTCCGCCCCCAGGCGCTGACGAAGCTGCCACTCCCAGGCCTCCACCCGCGCCGCGGGCGCAGGAGGCAGGTACGACGCCGGCGCCGGGATGGTATTGAGGCGCGTGCGGAACGCGTAGGGCAGGGTGCAGACCGGGCAGTGCATGTCGAACGGCGGCAGCGCGGCCGATCTCGGGACGCATTGCACAACGCCGGATAGCTTCGCAAGCCAAGGCTGCAGAGGATCCTGAACGGCGAGGATGACGCGCGCGCCGCGCGCGGCGAGCATCGGCACGTAGCGCGCGAATTGCAGGGTGTCGCCGATTCCTTCATCGGCATAGACAAGGATGGTCCTGCCTTCGATGCTTTCCTTGCCGAGCCACATCGGCTGCGGGAAATGCGGATAGGCGGCGGGACGCATGTGAGCCTTCCACCGCACCTCGCGCCCCGCCCAGCCAGCCTGGTAGTTGCCGATCAGGAGGTCAAGCAGCGACAGATTCCAGTCGGCGTCCGCGTTGCCGGGATCGATCATCCTCACCTGTTCGTAGACCGTGATCGCCTCGGCGATCCGCCGGATTTGCGTCAGCGAGGACGCCTTGTTGTTGAGCGCGACGATGAAGCGCGGCTGCAGGGCGATTGCCTTGTCGAACCACGGCAGCGCCTCGGCGTCGCGCCGCAGCCGTTGCAGGCCGGCGCCGATATTGTTGCAGACTTGCGCGTTGGCCGGATTGAGCGCATGCGCCCGCAGATTGTCGGCCAGGGCTTCGTCAAATCTTTTCAGGTCATGCAACGCAAGGGCGCGCTGCTCCAGCACGGCGGCGTGGTTCGGATTGAGTTCATTACAGAGATTGAAGCAGGCGAGGGCTCCTTCCGGCTTCTTCAGCGTGAGCCACAGAAGCCCGCAGCGAAAGGCCGCGTCCGCCTGCCGCGGATCGAGCACGAGGACGCGCTGGTAGCTCGACAGCGCCTCGGTTAGCCGCCCCAATTGCGCCAGCGCGTTGCCGTGGGCCGCCCACAACTCGGCATCGTCGCGCCTGAGTTGCACGGCGCGGTCAAACGCGTTGAATGCCTCCTGACGCAAGCCCTGTTGTTCAAGCGCGGTCCCCAGGCTGAAGAGATAATCCGTCGCAGGGTCGAGCCGATTGGCGCGGGCGATCCATGCGATGGCGTGATCGTATTGCTTCGCCTGCAGCGACAAGAGCCCCATGAGGTGCAGAGTGTCGACATGGTCGGGATCAGCCGCCAGGGCCTGCCGGCAGCAGAGCTGCGCCTCGAGATGCCGGCCGGCCTGCATGTGCTGAAGGCCGGCTTCGTAGAGCCCGGTCGCCGTCGCAATGCCGGAACCGCTCGAGGTCTGGTTCGATTCCTGATCCGATTTTTGGGCGTGTGCCCGATGTTCGGCGCGGTCCATGGGCTGATTTGCCAGGAAATGCCGAATCTCCTAGGTGATTCTGGCCCGCTTTGGCAAACGCGGAGAATTTTGGCGCGCCGCCTTTGCCGCGCTGCGCGGAAGCGTCTTGCGCCGATTGCTCGTCAGGCGACGAGATCGGTCGGGACCGCCCGTGGCGGATCGTCCTTGCTCATTTCGAGCGCGCGGAAGTAGGCGCGGCGGCGCAGCACGGCCTCATCGGGGTACTGCGTGACCACCTCGTCGGTCTTCTGGTCGACGACCTCGTAGACCATCGAGCCGGCGGCGCGGTCGTAGAAGGCTTCGTGCGAGATATCGAAGGTCACAAGCTGCGCGTCGTTGCGGGTGACGGTGCTCGCGTCGGACGCGCCGACGCTCTGGCTTGCGGGCAGCTCCGTCGGGACGGCGTTGCTCGCGGCCTGACTGACCGGTTGAACAACGGGCGAGGGGGCCGGCGATCCCACCGGCCTGATGCTGAAATCCGTACTCATGGCAGCCTCCTCAAGCCGCTCCACAAGTCAAATCCCAACCCCGTCCCGTCCGCAAGCTTGCCAGTGAGCCTTCAATGTTCGGTTAGAGAACGCCCTTAATCGCGCGCTCATGAGGGCGCGCGGTTTTGCCTAAAATTGTCTGCATTCGGCCGGACGCTACAGCGAGCGGCTGACCGAGAGCGGCGTCGGCTGCCGCGGGCTTGGCGCGGCGCGGCGGCCGGCCGCCGTATAGGTGTTCGGCATGTTGCGGCGCTGCATCTCGGCATTGACGCCGCGCACGATGTTCTCGGAGACCGCATGCGCGGTCGCAAGCACCGTGAGGTTGACCTGCAGCATGGAGCGGAACACGTCGTGATGGCGGTGCAAGCTCTTCAAAAGATCGGGCGCGGCCTGCGAAAGATATTTCTGGCTCGCCTTCATCTGGCCGACCACCGCGACGTAGCGGCGCGACAGCTCCGCCTTCTTCGGCTCGAACTGCATCGCCTCGGCGAGCTTGCCGGCGCGGACGAGCTCGGTCTCGCGCTCGATCACCGAGAGCAGCGCGTTCATGACGTCCATCAGGTTCTCGGCGAGCTTGCGCGCCTCGGCCGCGTTGGCCGCGGCGGGATAAAGGGAGGGAGTGCCTTGTCGTTGTGCCTGTGCGTTCATGGAGTTCCCCTCGACGGAAAATCAGCTCTTGGTTTTGGCCTGCTGCAGGATCAGCGTGCGATAGACTTCGCTGGCGATGCCGACGCCGCCGGCGCGCGCGAAGGATTGGGCGTATTGCTCGGTCAGCATCGAGCGCCAGACGCCGGTGCCTTGTGTGCTGCCGAACGGCCCTTCGCCCTTTAGCCCGGCGGTCATCTCGGAGAACATCGAGTTGAGGAACATCGCCTCGAAGTTGGTAGCGACCGACTTGGCCTTCGCCTGCGCCTTGGGTGAGACCTTCTCCAGCGCGGCGGCGAACTCGAGGTCCGGCCGGTTGTTGATGACGGGCATGCTGAAGTTGGTGGAGATGTGGCTGGAGGAGCCGACCGGCGTCAGGCGCATCACATCACCTCGATATCGGCCTGGATCGCGCCAGCGGCCTTGATCGCCTGCAGGATGCCGATCAGATCGCGCGGCCCGATGCCGAGGCCGTTCAGACCGTCGACGAGCTGCTGCAGCGAGACACCATTCTTCACGACTGCGAGTTTCTTGCCGTCTTCGCTGACACCGACGCTGGTGCGCGGCGTCACCACGGTCCGGCCGCGCGACAGCGGATTGGGCTGGCTGACCTGCGGCGATTCGGAAATGGTGACGGTGAGATTGCCTTGCGCCACCGCTACTGTGCTCACGCGCACGTCGCGGCCCATCACGATGATGCCGCTGCGTTCGTCGATGATGATCTTGGCTTCGAGATCCGGCTCGACCTGAAGCTGCTCGATCTCGGTCAGCAGGGCGACGACGTTGCCCTTGAACTCCGGCGGGATCGTGAGCTGCACCGTCGATGGATCGATCGGCTCGGCGGTCTTGACGCCGAGATAGTCGTTGACGGCGGCCGCAATGCGCTTTGCGGTGGTGAAGTCGGCGTTGCGCAGCGCCAGCCGCACGTTCGGCAGGCTGTTGAGCGCGAACTCGATCTCGCGCTCGATGATGGCGCCATTGGCGATGCGGCCGACGGTCGGCACGCCGCGCACGATCTTGGCGGCTTCGCCCTCGGCCTGGAAGCCGGAGATCGCGAGCGAGCCCTGCGCTACCGCATAGACGTTGCCGTCGGCGCCGAGGAGGGGCGTGACGAGCAGGGTGCCGCCCTGCAGGTTCTTGGCGTCGCCGAGCGCGGAGACGGTGACGTCCATCCGCGTGCCCTGGGTCGCGAACGGCGGCAAATTGCCGGTGACCATGACGGCCGCGACGTTGCCGGTGCGGATGGTGGCGCCACGGATGTTGACGCCCATGCGTTCCAGCATCGCCTGCAGCGACTGCTTGGTGAAAGGGATGTTGTTGAGCGTGTCGCCGGTGCCGTTGAGGCCGACGACGAGGCCGTAGCCGATCAACTGGTTCTGGCGCACGCCTTCGATATTGGCGAGGTCCTTGATGCGGGACGTCGCCTCGGCGGACACGGCAGACAGCGCGAGCGCGGCAAACGCGGCGCACGTCAGTCGCAAAAATCTCAAAGCGTGGATGCCGCGCATCCTCTGCTCCCCTCAAAACTCACGTCTTCCAGGACGCATCCGCCACTCCCATGGCGTTCGCATCCGCCGTTAACTATGCGAGCGCCGTGCCAAGCCGGTTTGCGTGCATATTTTGTTGATTTCATTGGCTAAAATTTGTGAGTGAAGGTGAGCTGGGCGGTTACTCATAGCGGCGAAACTGCCGCCTCCCGGCAGTTTTTGCCGCCCTGTTTACGCCCCGTTAACCATAAGAAGGCGAAGCTCACGCCAAGCACTCGCAGGATCAGATCATGCGCATCTACGGACCGAACGGCACCGCGTTGGGAACGCCGGCCTCGAGCACCAAGCGGACCTCTTCGAGCAGCTTCTCGCTGCCGCCTGATGACGCCGCCTCGGCCTCGGAAGCCCGCGCCACCCTGGCGCCGAAGGCGACTGCCAACATCGACGCGCTGATTGCGTTGCAGGGCATCGAGGAGGATCCGGCCGAGCGGCGCCGGCGGTCGGTCGCGCGCGGAAAGGGCGCGCTCGATGTTCTCGACGATCTCAAGCTTGGGCTGTTGTCCGGCAACCTCGATGCATCCACCGTGTCGCGGCTGCGCGATGCCGCCGCCAATCTGAAATCCTCCTCCGGCGATCCCGGTCTCGATGCCGTGCTGTCCGAGATCGAGCTTCGCGTCGAAGTCGAGCTCGCCAAGGCAGGGCGGGTCTGAAACGGCCCATCAGCGGACTTGTTCACCTCTCCCGCTGCGGGGGAGGTCGCATCGCATCGAAGATGCGATGCGGGTGGGGGGAACTCTCTCAACTCGAGCGCTGTGAATCGCGGAGGCACCCCCACCCCAGCCCTCCCCCGCGAGCGGGAGAGGGAGCGCAGCCACCGCCGCGGTCGCAGTTCTGCTCACGCTCTTGATCCCTTCGCCTCACGCCGCCATCGCCTTGCGCTGGGCGTCGTAGCGGCGCTGGGCGGCCAGCACGTCCTTCAGATTGCGCTCGGCCCAATCGCGTAACGGATCGACCGCGGCGGCGAGCGTGATGCCGAGTGGCGAAATCGAATATTCAACCGTCACCGGAACGGTCGGGATGGCGCGGCGCTTGACCAGCCCGTCGCGCTCGAGGCTCCTTAAAACCTGCGCCAGCATCTTCTGCGAAATGCCTTCAATGGCGCGGCGTAACTGGTTGAAACGCATCGGCTCATCGCGCAGCAGGAGCAGGATCAGTACGGCCCATTTGTCGCCGACCCGATCGAGGATCTGGCGCGTCGGGCAATCGGCCGAATAGGCGTTGGGTTTCATAAGGTCACTCCCGGGTAATCAGGTGATCTCAAAGTGCGCTCTTAACACTTACGCACTGTGAGATATCTAGTCGCCATTGGATACCATTACAGGAGACCCTCATGAAGATCGCCGTCACCGGCGCCTCGGGCCGGGCAGGCTCGCACATCACGGCCGAGCTAGCCCGCCGCGGCCACGCCGTCACCGCCATCGCCCGCAACCCCGAGAAGATCGCCAAGCTGCCGAACGTCACCGCCAAAAAAGGCGACGTGTTCGACCAGGCGGGAATGGCCGCGCTTTGGGCCGGGCACGACGCGGCGGTGAGTTCCGTCCACTTCACGGCGAGCGACCCCGAGAAGCTGATCGGCGCCGCCAGGGATTCCCGGGTCGGCCGCTATCTGGTGGTCGGCGGCGCCGGCAGCCTGGAGGTCGCGCCGGGCGTCCGGCTGGTGACGACCCCCAACTTTCCGGCCGCCTACAAGGCGGAAGCCCAAAAGGGGGCCGATTTCCTCGACCTGCTTCGCCTTCAGAAAGACCTGAATTGGACCTTTCTGTCGCCGTCTGCGCTGTTCACGGAAGGGGAGCGGACCGGAAAGTTCCGCCTCGGGACCGACCAGCTCCTGACCGATGCGAGCGGCAAAAGCTGGATTTCCTTCGCCGATTTCGCAGTTGCACTCGCCGACGAGATCGAGCGGCCGGCGCATCAGAGGAAGCGCTTTACGGTCGGTTACTAAGGCACGGCCCTCGCCGCTAAGGTTGGATAAACCTGCCTGTGCAAGGCTTTGGGGCGGGTCCTGTTTTGGGCTCCGCTGATATTGTCTGTCACAAGACCTCGCTATATAAGGCGCGCGCGCGGGGGTTCCGATCCGGCCACCCGCCGCCGCAAAGGCGAGGCGCCAGTGCGTACAGATGGGCTGACCTTGGAAAAGCTGAAGAACTACCGACCTTCGGAAAAAGAGCCTTTCATGAACGAGCGCCAGCGCGAATATTTCCGCGCCAAGCTTCTTGCCTGGAAGGAAGAGATCCTGAAGGAATCGAAGCTGACCCTCCAGACGCTCCAGGAGGAGAACGTCAATCATCCCGATCTCGCCGATCGCGCATCCTCCGAGACCGACCGCGCCATCGAGCTGCGCGCCCGCGACCGCCAGCGCAAGCTGATCTCCAAGATCGACGCCGCGCTGCAGAGGATCGAGGACAACACCTACGGCTATTGCGAGGAGACCGGCGAGCCGATCTCGCTGAAGCGGCTCGAGGCCCGCCCGATCGCAACGCTGTCGGTCGAGGCGCAGGAGCGCCACGAGAAGCGCGAGAAGGTTTATCGCGACGAATAGGGGCTGCGATTCGTCCTCCACTTGAAGTCCCGGCATTTTTCCGTTTGAAATCAATCCGCTCGCCGGACCTGTTGAATCAACGATTCCGCTTGCGTTGATGCCGTGGGCGAAGATCAATCGCCAGAGTGATGGTCTTTGCCCATGAACCGAATTCTCACCTGCGCCCAGGCGATTGCGACGGTGCGGCGCAATCGTTCTCCGTTGAAGACCCTGCCGGCCTGGAGCGCGCCGCGCGACGAGGCCGAGGGCTACAAGGTCCAGCGCGCGCTGCATGATCTGTTGCTGCCGAGCGCGGGTCCGCTCGTCGGCTACAAGATCGGCTGCACCAGCAAGGTGATGCAGCAATATCTCAACATTCCGCATCCATGCGGCGGCGGCGTATTTGCCCGCGGCGTGCACGAGTCGGGCGTGCACCTGCGCGCCGCCGATTACGTCCGCGTCGGCGTCGAATGCGAGATCGCGGTCAGGCTCGCGCGCGACCTGCCGCCGGCCGCGGCGCCGTTCATGGACGCTGTCGTGGCGGAAGCGATCGAGGCCTATCTGCCGGCGATCGAGATCGTCGACGACCGCTATGAAAAGTGGGAGACGCTGGGCGCGCCAACCTTGATCGCTGACGATTTCTTTGCCGCCGGCTGCGTGCTGGGCGCGCCGGTCGCCCGCGCTGCTGCACCCGACTTGCTCACCGTCACAGGCCGAGCGCTGATCAACGGAGAAGAGGCCGGCCGCGGCACCGGCGCCGACGTGCTCGGCCATCCGCACCATGCGCTGGCCTGGCTCGCCAATCATCTGGCCGCGGAGGGCAGGGGCCTCCACGCCGGCCAGATCGTCCTGACGGGAAGCCTGGTGAAGACCATCTGGCTTGCGGCCGGTGACCATGTCGTCATGGAGCTGGGTGGATTGGGGACGGTGGAAGCGAGCTTTGGGTGAGGGGCTTGAAAGCGGACATGGCTTCTCGTTCCCGCGGCGCGAATCGCCCGGGCTTTGCGATCTCACCCTCTCAAAGGGAGGGCGCAGGGAATGCCGGGTGCCGTTGCACCCGCGCTCTCGTGTGCAGCAAATGCGCAAAAAACGCACACGAGTCATCCACAGGTACAACCGAAACACTCCGGCATTCCCTGCGCGATGGTTTACGGCTTATACGTGGTCTCCC
>NZ_DATGFH010000004.1:0-99303 GCF_035309285.1 Bradyrhizobium sp.
TTGGTTCCGGCCCCCGCGAACTCCCATACGGGCCCGCAGCTCCATCGCTGCATCAGAGGCCGGACAGATGGCAGCATCCGACTACGTGCCAAGGCTCTTCAAAAACCGCTTGCATCTCGCGGGGCGTCCACAGATGAGTACATGCGCTAGTTTTTCAGGATGATCCGTCCCACGACTTTCCCGGCCCGCAACGCGTCGATCCACTTCTGCACGTCGGCCATGGGCTCTTCCCGCATCGGCGTCGGCTTGATCTTTCCGGCGCGCGCGAGCGCCATCAGTTCATGCCCCTCGGCCAGCGTTCCGACCATAAAACCTTCGATGGTCATGCGCTTGTAAACCCATTGCACCATCGGCAGGCTGAAATTACCGCCCATCAGGCCGGACACCACGATCTTGCCGCCGCGCGCGACCACGGAGACCGCAAACGCCATCGACTTTTCGTTGCCGGCGAAATCGACGATCTCGTCAAATCCGCCCTCGGTCTCCCGGATCATTCGCTTGACGATGTCCGCTTCAGCGGGGTCGTAGGCGAAGGATGCGCCGTTCTGCAGCGCCGTTTCCCGCGCGGCGGGATTGAGATCGGCGACCGAAATCTTCTGCTTGAACATGGCCTGCGCAAACGACAGGCCCATCATGCCCACGCCGCCGAGCCCGATCAAAAGCAGGTTGCGCTGACGCGGGCGGTCGACCAGCCGCTTCAGCGCGCCATAGGCGGTGACGCCCGAGCACATCAGGGTCGCGGCCTGGTTGACCGGCAGCGGATCATAGTCGAGCAGATATTTGGCATCCGGCACCAACACATGGGTGGCGAAGCCGCCGTCGATGGAGACGCCGAGGAAGCGCTGCTTGATGCAGAGATTTTCGTCGCCGGCAAGGCAATCGCGGCACTGACCGCAGCCGATCCAGGGAAACACCGCCTTCTTCTTGCCGACCAGGTCTTTCGAGACGCCGGGGCCGACCTCGTCGACGACGCCGGCGATCTCATGGCCGAGCGTGAACGGCAGCGTCATGCCGCGCGTGGTGTCGAGGCGCTTGCCGCCGCCGAGATCGGCATAGCCGTCCTGGATGTGCAGGTCGGAATGGCACAGGCCGCAGCGCTCGATGCGGACGAGGACCTCGTTGCCTTGCGGCTTCGGTGTTTCGACGATGGTCTCGCAGAGCGGCGCATCGAATTTGACCAGTGACTGTCGACGCATCTGCGCCATTGACGCTTCTCCCATTACCTGTTCGATTTTTCGTTCCGTATATCCGCCAATTCGCGCGCCATGGCAACAAAGCCCGAGACCGGAACGGTCTCGGCGCGACGCATTGGATCGATATCGGCCGCGGCGAGCAGCCGCAGCGGATCGGCCGGCAGCGATTTCAGGCTCTGGCGCAGCATCTTGCGGCGTTGATTGAAGGCGGCTGCCGCGACCTGCTCCAGCGCGCGGCGGTCGCAGGGCTCGGGCGTCGCCCGTGGCACCAGCCGCACCACCGACGAGGTCACCTTGGGCTGCGGCACAAAGGCGGAAGGCGAGATGTCGAACAGGATTTTTGTTTCGGCGCGCCAGTTGGCGAGCACGCCGAGCCGGCCATAGGCGTCCTCGTTCTCGCGCGCGATGATGCGCTCGGCGACCTCGCGCTGAAACATCAGCACCATCATGTCGTACCAGGGCGGCCACGGCTCGATGGAGAGCCAGCCGATCAAAAGATTGGTTGCGATGTTGTAGGGCAGGTTGGCGACGATCTTCGCCCGTGTCGAGCCGAGATAGGGTCCGGGATCGAAAGTCTGCGCGTCGGCGCAGACGATTTCGAGCCGTCCCGGATAGCGGCGGCCGATCGCTTCCAGCGCGGGGATCGCGCGTGCGTCATGCTCGACCGCGATCACATGCGCCGCCCCCAGCGCGAGCAGCGCGCGCGTGAGCCCGCCGGGCCCGGGGCCGATCTCCACCACGGTTGCATTCTCCAGAGGACCCGCGGCGCGCGCGATACGCGCGGTGAGGTTGAGGTCGAGCAGGAAATTCTGGCCGAGCGACTTGCGCGCCGACAGTGCGTGCTCGCGGATGACCTCGCGAAGCGGCGGCAGGTCGTCGATCGCGCTCATGAGGTCCTGGCGGCAGCCATTCGCGCTGCGAGCCGAAGTGCCGCGACCAGGCTCGCCGGATTGGCACGGCCGGTGCCTGCGATATCGAAGGCAGTGCCGTGGTCCGGCGAGGTGCGGATGAACGGCAGACCCAGCGTGACGTTGACGCCGTCGTCGAAGGCGAGCGTCTTGATCGGGATCAGCGCCTGGTCGTGATACATGCAGATCGCGCAATCATAGGTCTTGCGCGCGGCTTCGTGGAACATGGTGTCGGCCGGCAGCGGCCCCCTCGCGTCGATTCCCTCGGCACGGAGCAATTCCACCGCTGGCGCGACGATCGCCTTGTCCTCGGTGCCGAGCGAGCCGTCCTCGCCGGCATGCGGATTGAGTCCGGAAAGCGCGAGACGAGGGCGCGTTAAGCCAAAGCTCGTCTTCAGGCTACGCGCCACGATGCGCGCAGTGCTTACGATCAGATCGGTCGAAAGCTGCGCGATCGCCTCGCGCAGCGCAAGGTGGATCGTCACCGGCACGACGGCAAGCATGGGCGACCACAGCATCATCACCGGCTGCGGCGCCTTGCCGTCGGAAGCCGCGAGCTCGGCAAGATATTCGGTGTGGCCGGGATGGCGGAAGCCCGCGCTGTAGAGCACGCTTTTTGCGATCGGATTGGTGACGACGGCGCCGGCACGTCCCGCCTGCACATCGGCGACGGCCCGCCGGATCGAGGCGAGTGCGGACGGCGCGCTGGACGGGTCGGGATGTCCCGGCTTGGCGCTTGCCGCCTCGCCGGTGACAACGACCGGCAGCGCCTTGGTAAAGACCGCCTCTGCTTCGGCAGCGTCGACTTCCGCGAGTGCGACGTTCAGGCCGAGCATGTCGGCGCGCCGCGCGAGAAAGCCGCGGTCGCCGAGCACATAGAAGGGTGGAAGTTTCAAGTCATCCCGGTTGAGCCAGGCGAGAAGCGTGATATCGGGTCCGATGCCTGCGGGTTCGCCCAGCGTCAGTGCAAGCGGTCGACTGCCGGGCTTTCGGGGCTCGTGCTCCATCACGGCATCCATTCTCACGAACGTCAGAAAGTCATGGGCAATCGCAAACCGCTAGTTGCGGCGCGCTTTCGATTTTTTGCCCGAACTTGCTTGTGCGTTCGACTCTTCGGCGCCCGCCTGTCGATATTCGATCATCGCGGCTTTGCGGATTTCGGCCAAATACGCATTCGACGTCGCCTCGTATTTCTTCTCGTACATCTTGTCGCGCATCGCTTTGCGCTGGGGCGTATCGATGGTGGTCGGCTTGCGGCCGCACAGCGCCACCATCTCGATGCCCTCCTTGGTCACCTCGGGCGGGGTCAGATGGCCGATCGGGGTGTCGTCGAGCACCTTGCGCAGGTTGGCGGGAATGTCTGCCGAGGTCTTGATCACCATCTCGCGGATCGCGGCATTCGGCATCGACTTGAAGTATTGATTGGCCTGATCGCAGGTTTCGATACGGGCGCGCAGGGTTTGTGCGTCTTTTTGTCGAAGGTCGATCGCGCTTTGCGGCGATCCCTTCGGCACGATCAGCACGACCGGCTGCAATCTGTATTCGAAAGCGTCGGACGTTTGCTGGTCGCTGCCTCCCTCGGCCTTGACGGCGGCCGCGACGTCCTTCTCGCCCACCTGCAGCCGTTCCTTGTAGCGGCCTCGCACCAGGCTGCCCCAGACCAGGTCGGCCCTGATCTTTTGCTTGAACGTGTCGGGCCGGATGCCCCCTTTTGCCAGCGACGCCGTCAACTGGTCAGTCGTGATCCGCATGCGCTGGGCCATCTGCCCATAGGCGTCGTCGATGTCGGAGGCGGAGGGATCGACCCCGAACTTCTTGGCTTCCTTGATCTTCACGATCTCGTCGATCAACTCGTTGATCACGTCCTGGCGGGTCGACTGCTTGTGAGTGGAAAGGAAATCGAGCTTGGTGCGCTGCTCGATGTCGAAATCCGTGATGGGTTCGCCGTTCACCATCACGGCCACCGTCTGCGCGACGGCATGGCTTGGTGCGATGGCCGCGACAATACAGCCGGCCACGCAACCGGCCAGCAGGACCCGTACGCGATGCGAGAAAGTGGCTGTCTTGATCATGTTCGGTCTCGAACCCATCGGAAGTTAAGTTCGGCGGAACGGGGGTTTTCGCCCTCCACTCCTGCCCGGCCCAACGCTACTGAACGCCGGTCGCGCCCGACCCCGTCGTCGACGTGTTGGCGATGGTGCGCAAGCCGATCTGCAGCATATAGGCGTTGCTCAATGTCGGCGGCGCACCGCCCGCGGTGTAGTTGTACGATCTGACATAGTTGGCCGCCAGCACGAAGCAATCGTCGACATAACCGGCGCCGATCACGTACTGGTTGATCTTGTCGGCCTGCAGATCCCAGCGCAGCGCCCCAGTCGCGACCCAGTTCGCTGCGAGCTTGACCGAGCCGGAGGCGAGGATGCCCTCGCGGCGGGTCAAGTAGCCGAGTTCGGGCTGCGGCGCATAGTCGCCGTACATCATGCTGATCGACCAGCGATTGAAATTCGCGCGTGCTTCGGCCTCGAAGCGCTGCACGTTCCAGGTCTGCTCGTCGAAGCGCGAGCGGACGCTGAAGGTGTAGGTCGAGTTCGGCGAGTAGGCGATGCTCGAGACATAATCCGATCTCGGCTTGGCAAGACCGGAATCGACACCGGTGTTGGTGACGTCCTGCACCGAGTAGGAGTTGGCGCCGAAGAGCTGGTAGGACTGGCCGAACAGCACCTTGACCGTGCCGCCTTGGTCGAACGCGGTGGTCGACTGCACGCCGACATTGGCGCGCCCGCCGCCCTCGACGCGGTCATAACCGGAGAACTTGTCGACTTCAAACAGGTTCGAGGTATCGAACACCATGCTCTGCGCATCCTCGTTCGGAAGCTTGCCGGCATAGCTCTCGTTCGGGCGGGCGATGATCTGCGCGATCGGCTCGATCGTGGTCGAGCCCCACGGCTGCACGTTGATGAAGGGATAGCGGTACTCGAGGCCAACGGTCGGCATCAGCCGCAGCGCCTGAGTGTCGCCCACGGGCAGGAAGTTCGACACGCCGGGCTGGTTGGAGATGTCGGCGTTGATCGCGTCCGCCCGCATGATCGCAAACGGCGTCCAGATTTCGCCGATCGAGTCGGTGAACGAGCGCCGCCACTGGGCTTCCACGGAAAGCCGCGTGTAGGTCCCGGGCATGCCGCGGAGCAGACATTGCGACGGGAGGCGCGCCATCGGATCGGCGGATGCGGTCAAGCACAGGCTATTGGTGTTCGCCAGGGTCGTGATCGGATCGAACACCGCATCGTTGCGGGTCAGGTTGACGAAGTTCGTCTTGTAGGAGACCTCGCCGCCGAAGATCGGAGAGTTGAAGACGTTCGAATAGTCGAGCACCGGGTAGATGACGGGAACCTGCTGCTGGTTGCCCGAGAAGCTGAGGTAATAGATCGAGCGTAGGTCGAAATAGCTGCGGTTGCCGACGCCGGTCAGATAGAGCTGCGAGACCGCTTCCGTCGGCAGGTTCAGGAACGCGTTCATCGGGTCCCTGTAAGCCGCAAGGCGGTAGTCGGACATGAAGTAGTAGTCCGACAGGATCGTGCCCTCCCAGCCCCAGACCCATTTGTCGTTGATCGCAAACTGGCCCTTGGTCTCGACTCCGCCGCGCAGATCGCGATCGCCGGGCAGGCCGGCGAAGGCGCTTCGATCGAGCTGGTCGATGCCGTAGAGGCGGATCTGGTAGGAGCCGTTGATCAGGCGCTGGCGGAACTCGGTCTGCAGCAGGACGCCCTGCCGGCTCATGATGCGCGGGCTGAAGGTCATGTCATAGTCGGGAGCGATCGCCCAGTAATAGGGAATCTCCACGCCGAAGCCGTAGGTCGAGTTCTCGCTCGGCATCGGCATCAGGAAGCCCGACTTGCGCTTCACGGTCGGGTCGGGCGTCGAGAAGTACGGCATATAGGCCATCGGCACGCCGAAGAATTCGAGCTGCGCGGTCTCGAAGTAGAGCATCTTCTCCTTTTGGTCGTGAATGATGCGCTCGCCCTTGACCTGCCACAGCGGCGGCTTCTTGGGATCGTCCCGGCAGGGAGCGCAGGCGGTATAGACGCCGTTCTGGAACACCGTGTAGTTGCCGCTGGTGCGGTCGGACCGGGTCGCGGCCATGCGCGTATTGTCGGCGGTGTCGACCCGCAGCGAATCGACAAAGCCGTCGCGGTAGTCGTCGGACAGATCCATGACGTTGGCGTAGGTGATCTTGCCGTCGGCATCCGTCATACGGATGTTGCCTTCGGCGCGCAGCCGCTTGGTCTTCTGGTCGTAGATCACCTTGTCGGCTTCGACGGTGGTGCCGTTGTAGAACAATTGCACGTTGCCGACCGCCGAGACGCGGCTGTTGTTGTAGTCGTAATCGACCTCGACCGCCTGCACCAGCATCTGGCCGTCATTGGCGACCTTCGGCGGCGTCGGCCGCGGCGGCTGCGGATTGTAGGTGAAGCCCTGCGCGGAGGCGGGCGCGCTCGATGCAAGCGCGAGCGCGCCGGCGACGAGCACGGCCAATGCCGCGGCGAGGAGGGGGCTGATCGCGGCCAAGCGCCAACCCTCGCAGCGCACGGACGCGCGCCGCCGAAACACGGACAGACTCCTCTGGCGGGCGGCGACGACAGCCACTACCCGTCCTCCTGGTACAACAAGGCCAAAAAGCCGGTGAGGCCGCCCACCAACACGGGCAGCCACGCCGCAGCGATCGGATGCATCAACTCGGCCTTGCTCAAATCCTCGGTTACTTTGGACAGAACGTAGAGCAGAAAGCCCGCGCCCACGCCACTTAAAACCATCTTCTGCACGCCGCCGAATCGAAAGAACCTGAGCGACACGGATGCAGCCATCATCACCATCGCAGCCAGCAAAAATGGCTGTGCCAGAAGCTTGTGGTACTGCAGCCGGTATCCGGCCGTCGCAAATCCCGAGCTTTCCGATGAACGAATGTAGCTCGGCAGTTGCCAAAAGGACACGGTTTCGGGGGTCGAGAAACTGTTGCGGACCTGCGCCGGCGTCAGCGTGGTGGCGAGCTCAAAGCTCTTCTGATCGACGGGCGGCGCTTCCAACGAGAATCGGCGGATGCCCTTGAACAGCCAGTAGCCCTTCTCCAGTGTTGCCTCGCGCGCCTCGATACGCTCCTTGAACACGTTGTTGGTATCGAATCGAAACAGCGTGAGCCCGGTCAGCCGCACGCCCTGCTTTTCGCTACGCGCGGCGTTGATGATCACGCTTCCGTCGGCGTTGACCTGGTTGAGCCAGAAGCCGGACGCGTCCTGCACGCCGCCGCCTGGCGCGTTGCCGAACAGTTGCGCTTCCATCCGCTTGGACAGCTCGCTCAAGTTCGCCGACATCGGATTGTAGGCAACGGTGGCGAGCACGCCGAGGATGATTGCCGCGAATAGCGCGGGCGCAATGAATTGCCAGGCCGAGACGCCGGCGGCGCGCGCGACCACGAGCTCGAGGCGGCGCGACAGCGCGAGATAGCAGGTCATGGCGCCGATCAGGACGCAGAACGGCATCATCTTCTCGAGAAGCTGCGGCACCCGGAACAGCGAGGTTTCCGCCACCATGATCGGCGAGGCGTCGACGAGGCCCGAGGTCTTGCGCACCATCTCGATGTAGTCGACGAGCACCAGCAGCACGAAGACGCTGATGAACACGCCGAGCGCCGCGATCACGAAGCGGCCGGCAAAATAACGCCCGAGCGTATTGGTGATCATGCTCATGCAGTGACCGGACGTCCTAACAGGCGAGCGAGGCGCGCGTTGGTGTTGTTGATCGCTTGAAGCAGCGCAGCCGGCGGCTCGACCACGACGCCGGCGATGATGAGCCAGAGCCCGGCGCCGATCCCGAGCAGCAGCATGGCGTACTGGACGGCGGCCGCGACCGGCGTCCTCACTGTCAGGACCGAGCAGGCGAATCCGGCCATGCGCAGGCTGAACACGGCCAGGATCGATCCGCCGATCGAGAAGTTGCGGCTTTGGCGGGTGGTGCGCGGCGCGCCGAGGAAGGCGAAGGTCAGGGCTGCAAACGCAAACGGATAGATCGGCGACATGAAGCGGTCATGCAGCTCGGCGCGGAACTGGCCCGGGAGCTGCTTGTACATCGGATCGTTTTCATCCGGCGACAGCAGTTCCCAGATATAGCGCTCGCGGATGCCGAGCGCGACGTCGCCATGCTGGGAGAATTTCGACATGTCGAAGGCGTAGCGGGCGAAAGCGACCAGCGCCGGATCGCGCTTGTCGGCTTCGAATCGCTCGAGATTGCCGTCCTCCAGCACGAGGAACGAGCCCTGGCCGCTTTTGACCACGGTGCCATGGTCGGCGACGATCGAGACGCGCTCCTTGGGATCGCGGCGGTCGTCGATAAAGATGCCTTTGAGCAGCCCGCCGGGCTGGCGCTCGCGAATCCGGATGGTCAGATTTTGATCGAGCTGCGCAAAGCGCCCGGGCTGCAACACGTTGGTCAGCACGTCGGCGGTGATGTCGGCGTCCCATTGCTTGATTCGCCTGAGGCCTTCGGGCGCGAGATAGGCGGCGATGAAGGCGACCAGCAGCGCCACCACGATGGTCGCAAAGACGAAGGGGCGGAACAGCCGGAACGGCGAAAAGCCGGCGGCATTCATCACGATGATCTCGGAATCGGTCGCGAGCTTGTTCAGCGTGTGCGAGATCGCGATCATCAGCGCGATCGGTGCGATGATCAGGACGAGCGCAGGGATCACGAGGCTGGTGAGGCCGAGAAAGGTCAGGATGGTCTGGCCCTGGCTCGTCATCAGGTCGATGCCGCGCAACGCCTGCGTAATCCAGATCACGCCCGTCAGGCTGACCAGGACCAGCGCAAACGACGCGAGCGTCGTGCGGAAGATATACCTGTCGATCGACCCCATCGCTACCGCACGATCCCGCCCTGCCACCGGTCGAACTGCAACGCCACCAACCCCTTGGATCAAGGGGACCCCAATGGTTACGCCGCCTGTGGTCTTACCGGCTCATTCTCTCACTACCATCCCTTTGATCCGTCAACAAAATGGCTGCGCCGTGGCACCGTCAACATAAGGTTAATATTTTGGGCATTGTGGCCGTCCCGCCACTGCCTGAACACGCGGTGCTTGGCAGGGGGCCAAAAGGCGGGCCATAGTGGGCCGACGGGGTGGTTGGATGGCGGCAAAGTGCGGCCGTCCAAGCCCCTTGCCCGGCTCGCCCCACGCTCTTCAAAGCGACAGCCCTGATTTCTGGAGGTTTACCCATGCCCGACGCCGTCAAGGTCGGCTTCGTGCCGCTTTCCACCACTCCGCGCGGCATCCTGGCGGTGTTTTGTGACGACGCGTTGAAATTCGGCCCGGCGACACGGAAGGCGCTGGGGAAGGCGGCCGATTTGGTGAAGCGGGCGGCGGCGACGAACCAGTTCAAGGGAAAGAGTGGATCATCGCTCGATATTTTGGAGCCAGAGGGAATCAAGGTTCAGCGCTTGATCGTGCTCGGTGCCGGCAAGGCTAATGACCTGAAGGAAAAGGACTTCCTCAAATTCGGCGGCGCCTTGGCCGGTAAACTGAATTCAGGGAGTGAAGCCATCAGCGTGATCGCCGAGCTGCCTGAAGGCGGCATGCGGCCCGCCCAGGCGGCCGCGATCGCAAGCGGCATGCGGCTGCGCGCCTACCGATTCGATCGCTACAAGACCAAAAACAAAGACGACGACCGCGCCCTGCGTGCCGACGTCTCCATCGCGGTCGAGGACGCTGCAGCGTCGAAGAAGGCCTTCGCGCCGGATGCGAGCGTGGTCGACGGCGTGATCCTCGCCCGCGAGCTCGTCAACGAGCCGCCGAACGTGCTTTATCCCGAAGAGTTCGCGCGCAGAGCGGGCCAGCTCAAGAAGCTCGGCGTTGACGTCGAGGTGCTCGACGTCAAGGCGATGACCAAGCTCGGCATGGGCGCGTTGCTCGGTGTCGCGCAGGGCTCGGCGCGGCCGGGCCGTACCGTGATCATGCGCTGGAATGGGGCCAAGAAGAGCGATCAGCCGGTCGCCTTCGTCGGCAAGGGCGTCTGCTTCGATACCGGCGGCATCTCGATCAAGGGCGCGGCCAATATGGAGGAGATGAAGGGCGACATGGGAGGGGCTGCCTGCGTCGTCGGCCTGATGCACGCGCTCGCTTCACGCAAGGCGCGGGTCAATGCGGTCGGCGCCATCGGCCTCGTCGAGAACATGCCCGACGGCAATGCGCAGCGTCCCGGCGACATCGTCACCTCGATGTCGGGTCAGACCATCGAGATCATCAACACCGATGCCGAAGGCCGGCTCGTGCTCGCCGACGTGCTCTGGTATGTGGCGAAGACGTTCAAGCCGAAATTCATGGTCGATCTCGCGACGCTGACCGGCGCCATCATGGTCGCGCTCGGCAGCGAGCATGCAGGCCTGTTCTCCAACAATGACGAACTTGCCGAACGCCTGGTCAAAGCCGGTGTCGAGACCGGCGAGAAGGTCTGGCGCCTGCCGCTTGCCGCAGAATACGACAAGCTGATCGATTCCCAGTTCGCCGACATGAAGAATACCGGCGGTCGCTATGGCGGCTCGATCACGGCGGCGCAGTTCCTGCAGCGCTTTGTCGACAATACGCCCTGGGCTCATATCGACATCGCCGGCACTGCGATGGGAGCGCCGAAAAGCGAAATCAATCAGAGCTGGGGCTCGGGCTTCGGCGTGCGGCTGCTCGACCGATTGGTCTCAGAGCACTACGAGAAATGACCGAAGTATTGTTTTACCATCTACAGAATATGTCGGTGGAGAGTGTGCTGCCGCCGCTGCTCGAGAAATCGCTTGAGCGCGGCTGGCGTGTGGTCGTGCAATCGACCTCGGAGGAGCGCGCGGACGCCCTCGACGCACATTTGTGGACCTATCGCGACGATTCCTTCCTGCCGCACGCGACCTGGCGCGTCGGCGATGCCGAGGACCAGCCGGTCCTGCTGACGGTCGCGGAGACAAATCCCAACCACGCCAATGTCCGCTTCCTGATCGACAATGCCGCATTGCCGGAGGATTCCGAACGCTACGAGCGGATGGTGCTGTTGTTCAACGGCGACGATGCTGACGCGCTGGCATCCGCCCGCTTGGCCTGGACCGACTGCAAGTCGCGCGGGTTCGAGGTCACCTACTGGCAGGCGGACGAGCAGGGGCGCTGGCGCCGGCGGGATTAGCGAACCGTTTGAATTAATGATAATCTGCGGTATCTGCCCGGCGGACTTCCTTCAGCCACGGTGACGCCGCAAAATGATGGTGGGACAGCCGGTTAAGGGCTGGGATGGGGAACTTGCTTTATCGTGCGACGTGACAACCAACATTGGGGACGGCTGTGGCTGCTGCTCGCGCTGGCGCCGCTGATGGCGGGCTGCTCGTCCGGCGCGTCTGACCTGTTCTCCAGGGACGCTGAATGGTTCTCGCGTCCGGGCCGGTTGTTCATCCGCAACGTCTCGATCGACGCGCCGCCGCTCAACCCGAACACGCCGGTCGCCGCCGAGGATCTCGTCAGCCCCGACGGCGCCTGTCCCGGCATGGCGCCACCTCCCGGACCTTCGGACGCCAACGCACTGACCGATGGTCCTGCGGGATCGCCGCCGGCGGCGCAGGAGCCGCCGCCGGTCACGGGACATGTCGCGCTTGGCCATACCGAATGCGATGTCGTGCGCGGCATCGGCCTCGCTCCCGACAGCGTTAATCTTTCCTCCAGCCCGAGCGGCGAGCGCGTGGCGGTCGTCACCTGGACGCATGGCCCGCGTCCCGGCATCTACACGTTCACCGCCGGGCGCCTGAACTCGGTGGAGGCCGGTCCCCAGCCCGTCGCGCAACCGAAAGCGAAGCCGAAGGCCAGGAAGAAAAAGAAGAAAGCGGCGACTTGAGCCGCGCCGCATCTCGTTTGCGCCCGCCGGCAAGCATGTCGTGCTCGATGCGCGACAATAACTTACGTTAACGACGAGCCTCGCAACACTTGGCATCATCGCGCGCGAATCGCGTCGAGGCGAATCGATGACGGAAGACGAGCAGCTGGCTTTGCGAGTGTCGGAGAGAGCCCCTCAATGTCCGAAGTGCTCGGCCTTCGTTCGTCTCCAACTTTCCATGCTCGACCCGCGCGCCGGGAAGAAGGTTCGTCTCTACATATGCCCGCAGTGCAGCGATTGCGTCTGGGATGATGGGGCTCCGCACCGTCCATCCTCTCTCGCCGCGCCAACGCGCGCTGAGCGTTAGGAGCTGCCGCGCCGGCAAAAATAGCGGCGCAAGAGAGGATCATCACCGTAGATCAAGAGAGGATCATCACCGTAGATGATGCCGCGAAAATGCGGATGCGTGTCCTCGTCATTGCGAGCGGAGCGAAGCAATCCAGATTGGTTCGGCGGATGCGGTCTGGATTGCTTCGTCGCTTCGCTCCTCGCAATGACGGAGAAGCTGTTTGACAATGAACATCGAAGCGAGATCTCACCCCGCCGCCTGATCGACGAGCGTGCTCGCTTCCAGCCATTCCTCCTCGGCGCGCTCCAGCGCGCTTGCAGCATTGGCGCGGGCCTGGCTGAGCTGCGCGGCCTGCTTTGGATCGCGTGCAAAAATATCCGGCAGCGCCAGCGCGGCGTCGACCTTGGCGATGATGCCACTGATACGCTCGATCTCGGCCTCGGCCTCGGCGATGCGCTGTCTGGGCGACTTCTCGCGCGCATTCCTGGTGCGTTCGGGCTTCTCGCGAGCCTGACCGCGTTCGCCGCTGTCACGGGGCGTCGCGCGCTCGCCCCGCGACGACAGCACCAGCCGCTGGTAGTCGCCGAGGTCGCCGTCAAAACTCGTCACGGTCTGGTCGGCCACCACCCAGAGCCGGTCGGCGCAGGCCTCGATCAGGTAGCGATCATGCGAGACCATGATCACCGCGCCCGGAAATTCATTGATGGCTTCGGCCAGCGCCGCGCGGCTGTCGATATCGAGATGGTTGGTGGGCTCGTCCAGGATGATCATGTTGGGACCGAAGAAGGTCGCAAGGCCCAAGAGAAGCCGCGCCTTCTCGCCGCCGGACAGGCTCTTCACCGGGGTATCGGCCGCCTTGCCGGAGAAGCCGATCGCGCCGGCCCGCCCGCGCACTTTCGATTCCGGCGCATCCCCCATCAGCCGGCGCACATGGTCGTAGGGCGAGCCTTCTTCGCCGAGCTCATCGAGCTGGTGCTGGGCGAAATAGGCGATCGCCAGCTTGTCGGCGCGCGTGATCGACCCCGAAAACTGAGCCAGGCGGTTTGCCAGCAGTTTCACCAGCGTCGACTTGCCGTTGCCATTGGCGCCGAGCAGTGCGATGCGGTCGTCGTTGTCGATGCGCAGTGTGACGCGGTTCAGCACCGGTTTTCCCGGCTCATAGCCAACCGAGACGTTGTCGACGGCGATGATCGGCGGCGACAGTATCTTTTCCGGCGCGGGGAAGGAGATCTCCTGCACGTCCTGCGTCACCAGCGCCGCAACCGGCTTCATCCGCTCCAGCATCTTCACGCGGGATTGCGCCTGGCGCGCTTTCGAGGCCTTGGCCTTGAAGCGGTCGACGAAGGCCTGCAGGCGTTTGCGCTCGGCTTCCTGCCGCTTGGCCTGTTTGGCATCCAGCATCTCGCGCATCGCGCGCTGCTCCTCGAAGGAGGAATAGCTGCCGCGGTAGAGCGTGAGCTTGCCCCGCTCGAGATGCAGGATCTGGTCGACCGAGGTTTCAAGAAGATCGCGGTCGTGGCTGATGACGATCACGGTGCGGGGATAATGCGCCAGATGATCCTCGAGCCACAGCGTGCCCTCGAGATCGAGATAGTTGGTGGGCTCGTCCAGCAACAGGAGATCGGGCGCTGCGAACAGGGTTGCTGCCAGCGCAACCCGCATGCGCCAGCCGCCGGAGAACTCGGAAACCGGCCGCGCCTGGTCCGCCGTCGAAAAGCCGAGGCCGCTGAGGATCGCTGCCGCGCGGGCGGGGGCCGAATGCGCATCAATGTCGACAAGCCGAGTCTGGATCTCCGCGATCCGGTGCGGATCGCGTGCGGTGTCGGCTTCGCTGAGCAGCGCATCGCGCTCGAGGTCTGCCTTGAGCACGATCTCGACCAGACTCTCAGGTCCGTCGGGCGCCTCCTGGGCGAGGCTGCCGACGCGCCAGCGCGGCGGAACGGTGATGGTTCCGGATTCGGTTGCGAGCTCGCCGCGGATGGCGCGGAACAGCGTCGATTTGCCGGTGCCGTTGCGGCCGACCAGACCGACGCGCGCGCCGAGCACAATCTGCACCGTCGCATGGTCAATCAGGAGCCGCCCGGCGAGCCGGATCGAGATGTCGGAGATGGAAAGCATGCGCGCTTGTCACCGCAGAAGCGGTCAAACGCAACCCGGAATTTTCAGCGCTCGAGGCGTCGAAGCTCCTCGATCAGCCGCTCCAGCCGCGGCGAAGGGCTCGCGAATTCCGGGCGCAAACTCTGCTGCAGCCGCTCGCCCACGGCGTCACAGATCGCTCGGCTGGTCTTGCGATCGATCTCCTCATGCTGCGGCGTGTCACGGCCGGTCATTGCGTATGTCCCAGGCGATTCAGTTACTTATGCACTCAAAACTCGCCTGCCGCGGAATGGTTTCCGGTCCACCGTGAGGCCATGCCAGTTGGGTAAAATTTGCATGAAGATTGACGGTATCCGCCAACCCAAGCAAAACCCCGGCGCAAGGCCGGGGTTCTCTGAGACTATCGGGGTTGGTGGATCGCTCAGTAGCAGCGGTTCACCAGGCGGAAGCGGGGACCCCAGGGGGTCGGAACGAGCTGGCGCACATAGCAGCCGCCATAGCCGTACGAGACGGGGGCGCCGAAGTAGGCGCGCGGGCCCCACCAGCGATGATAGTAGCCGCCGTGATAGCCGTACCAGCCGCCATGCCAGCCCCAGGCCGCCGCCGGCGTCGGCGCCAGTGCCGCTGCACCCAAGGTGATCCCGGCCGCTGCGGAAAGAGCGAATTTGCGAAACATGGTCATCTCCCAGTGTTCGGCGCCGCGTGGCGCCCAAGGTGAAATCTCCTGGCCGGTGGAGCCTCGAAAGCAGAGAGGCATCCGGTCAACCCAAAACCTATTCCGCGCGCCCTGAACGGGGCCGAGACACGGGCTGCAGAAAGGGTTCACGTTCGTGAAATTGTTGTAATTCCGTGCGGTTGTGCGAGCGCGTGACACAGGCTGCCGCGCTTGCCGAGCGCGCAAGCCGCCGATATAAGCGCGGGCCAACTCACACCCCGTTAATTTGAGGACCAAAGATCATGGCGACTGAGCGCACCTTCTCGATCATCAAGCCCGACGCGACCGCGCGCAATCTGACTGGCGCGGTCAACGCGCTGATCGAGAAGGCGGGCCTTCGCATCGTCGCGCAGAAGCGCATCCGCATGACGCGCGGCCAGGCCGAGACCTTCTATGCCGTGCACAAGGCGCGGCCGTTCTTCGGCGAACTCGTCGAGTTCATGACCTCGGGTCCCGTCGTGGTGCAGGTGCTTGAAGGCGAGGGCGCGATCGCCAAATATCGCGACGTGATGGGCGCGACCGATCCGGCCAAGGCCGCCGACGGCACCATCCGCAAGCTGCACGCGCAGTCGATCGGCGAGAACTCGGTGCACGGGTCGGATGCGCCGGAGACCGCCGTGGTCGAGATCGCGCAGTTCTTCTCGGGCAACGAGATCGTCGGCTGAGGCCGCCGGCCGGGACAAGGGCTGCGCGGGTAAGGGATAGGTTGTGAACCTGGTCTTGCAGATCTTCGATCCCGCCAATATCGGCGCGTTCTTCACCCAGTTTCAGGCCGACCTGCAGCGGCCTTCGTTCTGGCTCGCGGTCGGCAAGATCATCTGGATCAACGTGCTGTTGTCGGGTGACAACGCGCTGGTGATCGCGATGGCCTGCCGCGGTCTCCGCGGCTGGCACCGGCTGTGGGGCATGATCATCGGCGCCGGCGTCGCTGTGGTGCTGCTGATTGCGTTCACCGGCATCGTCGTGACCTTGATGTTGCTGCCGTACCTCAAGCTTGTCGGCGGGATCGCTCTGCTCATCATCGCGGCCAAGCTTCTCGTGCCGGAAGACGAGAGCGACGAGATCGCGGCCGGCACCACGCTGTGGCATGCGGTGCGCATTGTCGTGATCGCCGACATCGTCATGAGCCTGGACAATGTGATCGCGGTGGCTGCCGCCGCCAACGGGCAGCTCTCGCTGTTGGTGTTTGGATTGGCGATCTCGATCCCGATGATTATCGCCGGCGCGGCGCTGATCATGTTCGTGCTGGACCGTTTTCCGGTCCTGGTCTGGCTCGGCGCCATGCTGCTCGGCTGGATCGCGGGTGGCCTGATCGCGAGCGATCCCGTCGATCAGGCCGCGTTGCATCAGGCGCTCGATGGTCATTTCAGCATCGAGGCGACGTCGGCGATTCTAGGGGCATCGCACCTGAGCTTCGGCGGCGACCTGACGGATCTGGTGGCTTCCTCGCTCGGCGCGGTCGTCGTCCTTGTCGTCGGATCGATCTGGCGGACGCGCAAGCTCAGGGCGGCGAAGCGCAACGGCGCGCCGGGCGCGGCCAAAACCATGCGGGGAGCCGATTAACGCCGAACGATCGACCCTGAGCGGCCGACCAGGCGTGCCAATTGCTTGAAACGGCTGCCGACGCGGTCGGCGACGAGATCGACCATTTGATGCTCGAACACCAGCATCAACTTGCGACCCTCGGTGCGGAAATGGGTCGCCGGCAGCACGCCGGGCCGCGCGGCCGAGATCAGATGCGCGACGCGGAACGCAGCGCCCAGGACCTTGGCGCGCTCCAGCATCGCCGGCGTGACCTGCTGCTGGATGATCCTCGGCGGCTGGTTCTCCTCGCTGAGGCCCGCATAGCGGAAGAATACCGACAGGCCGACGAAGGCGCGGCCCTGGTGACTGATCGAGCCGAAATTGCCGTCGATGATGGTTGTGAGCGTCTGTTCGCCGCGGTGGTCGGGGTGCACCCGCCAGCCGATGTCGGACAACAGGCAGGCGGTATGACGCAGCCGGCGGTCTTCCTCGCTCTCGCGCAGATGCACGACCCGCGCCAGGCGGTCGGCCCACTCGATCAGTTCCTGGGCGTGGCGCGCCGAGCGCGACAGCAGTTCGTTCAGGCTCTGCGCGGCGCAGATGAGCCCGTCCTTGTTACGCTCGGTCTCCGGCAGCATCGAGAACAACAAGCCCTCGCGCACGCCGAAGGTCGAGAACGTGATGGTCCGCGGCTTCGCGGTGCGGATGATGTATTCAAGCACCAGCGCGGCATATGTGAGGAGCGGGCGGCGCGCTTCGGCCACCGCCTCGATATCGGCCAGCATGTTGGTCGCCGCGAGCCGGCGCAGCCGCAGCACGAAATCGAGCGCATCGGCCGCCGGTATCGAGTAGCCGTGCATCACCTTGAGCGGATAGCCGCTCTGGATGATGTGGATGCGCGCGAGCGCGCGCCAGGTGCCGCCGACGGCATAGAAGGTGCGGCCGCGGCCGGCGTTCAGCCGCGGCACCTCCGAAAGTTCGGTCTTGACGATGCGCTCGGCGCGCTTGAGCGACTTGTGCGAGAGGTCCTGCAGCGCCAGGCTTCCGAGCGGCAGCGTGACGCCGCCGCGCACCTGGTGGCCGCGCACGTCGACCAATTCGAGCGAGCCGCCGCCGAGATCGCCGACGATGCCGTCAGGCTTGTGAATGCCGGAGACGACGCCGAGCGCCGACAGTTTTGCCTCGCGTGGCCCGGACAGGATCTCGATCCTGGCGCCGCAGATACGCTCCGCTCTGGCGATGAAATCGGGGCCGTTGGTGGCATCGCGGCAAGCGGCGGTCGCGATCGCATAGACCCGCGCGACCCTCTGGATCTTGCACAGCGCGCGAAAGCGCTTCAGCGAGTTCAGTGCCCTGTCGACGGCGTCGGGCGCGAGCAGGCCGGTCGACTGCACCTCGCGGCCCAGTCCGCACAGCGTCTTCTCGTTGAACACCGAGATGAGGCTGCGCGCCATCCGCTCATAGACGACGAGACGAACCGAATTCGAGCCGATGTCGATGACCGCGACGCTGTTGGCACGCTGGCGCGGCCGCGTCACAGAACAAATCCCTTATGCGGGGTGATGGCGTTCGTTACGGCGCGTGAGACGGCGCGGTGAAGATTCCTTGAGCGACTTTCCACGGCCAGAGAGACTCGGATTCGTCATGAAGTAGTTGTGCAGATTGAAAGACTCTTCGCCCTTCGCGGCCTTCATACGCGTTGACGATCCATCCGGCAACAACTGCCAGCTTTGCTCATTGTCCTTGAGATTCGCGACCATGATCTGTTCGAGAACCTGCTGATGCACCGTGGGATTTTGCAACGGACAGAGCACCTCGACGCGGCGGTCGAGGTTGCGCGGCATCATGTCGGCAGACGAGATATACACAGCTGCTTTCGGGTTCGGCAGGCCCTGACCCATGCCAAAGCAGTAGATTCGGCCGTGCTCCAGAAAGCGGCCGATCACCGATTTGACGCGGATATTCTCGGAAAGTCCCGGCAGTCCCGGCCGCAGGCAGCAGATGCCGCGGACCACGAGCTCAACCGAGACGCCGGCGCGGGAGGCTTCATAGAGCGCGTCGATGATGTCTGGATCGACGAGGGAATTCATCTTCATCCAGATCGCGCCTTGCCGGCCGTGATGGCTGTGATTGGTCTCGGCCTTGATGTGCTCGATGATGCGCCGGCGCAGCGTCAACGGCGATACCGCCATCTTCTCGATGTCGATCGGCTCGGCATAGCCGGTGATGAAGTTGAAGACACGCGCGACATCGCGCCCGATGATCGCGTCGGAGGTGAAATAGGAGAGGTCGGTATAGATGCGCGCGGTCACCGGGTGATAGTTGCCGGTGCCGGTGTGGACATAGGTGGTGAGGCTGCCGCCCTCGCGCCGCACGATCAAGGACAGTTTGGCGTGGGTCTTCAGCTCGAGAAAGCCGTAGACCACCTGCACGCCGGCGCGCTCGAGGTCGCGCGCCCAGCGGATATTGGCTTCCTCGTCGAAGCGCGCCTTGAGCTCGATCAGCGCGGTCACCGACTTGCCGGCTTCGGCGGCTTCCGCCAGCGCGCGGACGATCGGCGAGTTGTTGGAGGTGCGGTACAGCGTCTGCTTGATCGCGACCACGTCGGGATCGCGCGCAGCCTGCTGCAGGAACTGCACCACGACGTCGAAGGACTCGTAGGGGTGATGGACAATCAGGTCCTTCTGCCGGATCGCGGCGAAGATGTCGCCGCCGTGGTCGCGCACGCGCTCGGGATGACGCGGCACATAGGGCGCAAATTCGAGGTCCGGCCGGTCGAGCCGCGTGAGCTGCGATAGCTCGTTCATCGCCAGCACGCCATCGACCAGAAGCGTCTCGTCGTCGGTGGTGGAGAGTGCATGCTGCACGAAGGCGCGCAGCTCCTCGGGCATGTTGGCCTCGATCTCGAGCCGGATCACCGATCCGCGCCGGCGCCGCTTCAGCGCGGTCTCGAACACGCGCACCAGATCTTCGGCCTCTTCCTCGATTTCGATTTCGGAGTCCCTGATGATCCGAAAGGCGCCCTGACCCTTGACCGTGTAGCCGGGGAACAGCCGGCCGATGAACAGGCCGGTCGCCTGTTCGAGCGTGATCAGGCGCACCGCTCCGTCCTTGCTCGAAGGGATGCGGAGGAAGCGGTCGATTTTGCCGGGCATGCGGATCAGCGCGTTCATCGGCTTGCCGTCGGAGACGCGGGCGAGCTGCAGCGCCACGGTGAAGCCCAGGCTCGGAATGAACGGGAAAGGATGGGCCGGATCGATCGCAAGCGGCGTGAGCAGCGGGAAGATGTTGTGGAGGAAATGATCCTCGATCCAGGCCCGCTCGCTCCGGGTGACGTCGCGGCCATCGATGAGGACGATGCCAGAATCGCCGAGAAGCTGACGCAGGTCGCGCCAGATCGCCTGCTGGTCGGTCGCAAGCTGGGAGACGGTCGAGTTGATCAGGGTGAGCTGTTCCGAGGGCGTGAGCCCATCCGGGCTGCGTTCGGCGATGCCTTCACGGACCTGCGCCTTGATGCCGGCGACGCGGACCATGAAGAATTCGTCGAGATTATTGGCGGATATCGACAGGAATCGGACCCGTTCCAGGAGCGGGTGGCCGGGATTGACCGATTCCTCAAGCACGCGGCGGTTGAAATGCAGCCAGGACAGCTCGCGATTAATGAAGCGCTCGGGGCTCGCGGCAATCGGCGAGATGATCTCGGCGCTGGCTGGTTCTTCTTCGATTACAATAACTTGCTCAGATTCCATGAGAATTCGATCCAATCCCGAATCGGAAAGGCGCCCGGGCTTTTAACGGAATGCCGCGCAAATAATGTGACAACCGGGGCGAGGCTTTCCGGCCATGATGGCCCCCTCCGCCATGGCGTCAAGATGCCGCTCTGCTCAGGGTTTACGCAGCAGTTCCACCGCGAGCGCCCGCGTCACCGGCCGGCCGAGGCGCAGGCCCTCCCGGTCCAATAGTTCGACCGCGCCGCGGGCGGCCGCATGGGAACGCTCGATCCGGGTCGCGAGATAGCTCACCACCGCCTCGTCCACGGCGAGCTGCCGGTCCGCGCAATATTTGACAATAAGGGCGCGGAACAACTGGTCGTCCGGCTCGAGCAGCGACACCACCGGGATCGCGCGCAGCCGCGAGCGCAGGTCGCGCAATTCGATCTCGATCGACGATGGCGCCGTGCGCGCGGTGATGAGCACATAGGCCTGCTCCTCCCGCGCGAGGTTCAGGAGATGAAACAACGCGCGCTCGTCGAACGCTCCAGGCTTGAAATCCTCCACCACCAGCGCGCCGGTCGCAAGCGCCGCCGGCACATTGGCAGCCGAGAGCGCGTGCGCGGTGGTGGAGCGTGCGCCCGCCTCTTCGGCCCAGATCGCGGCAAGGTGACTTTTGCCGGCCCCCTCGGGTCCAGCCAGCCACATGGTGCGGCTCGGCCATTCCGGCCAGGCGTCGATCAGGGAGAGGCCCGCGGCATTGGCGGGGCCTTCCAGGAAATTATCCCGCGTCAGGCTTTCCGCATGCGGCAAGGCGAACGCCAATTGACGGGGATGAACGCGGCCTGCCACGCTACTCTCTCCATGCCGGACCGGCGGCACCATCTAGCGAGCTTCGATCGTGCTCATGTGCCGTATCCACTCCACGAGATAAAGCGATACGGAGGAAAGGGTAAAGACCGTCACAAGGCCCATCAGGATCAGGTCATACGGTTTTGGTGTGAAATTGAACCCGAGCGAGGCGAGCACCAGTGCGGCGAACGCCACCTGGGCCACGGTATTGAGCTTGGAAACCATCGACGGCTTCATCGCGACCGGCTTGTCGAACAACCACGAGACCATCACGGCGGCGACGATCATGAAATCGCGCGACACCACCAGGATCACGAGCCAGCGCGGGATCGCGCCCCAGATGCCGAGCGCGATGTAGATCGACACCAAGAGGGCCTTGTCGGCGAGGGGATCGAGCAGCGCGCCCAGCTCGCTCGTCATGTTGAAGCGCTTGGCGAGAAAGCCGTCGACGGCGTCGCTGACGCCGGCCACGACGAACACGGCAAAGGCCAGCTCCATCTGGTCGGAGGCAATCGCCCAGATGATGATCGGAACCAGCAGGATCCGGCCGACAGTGATGAAATTCGGAATGCTGGTTGGAATAGTCACGGCGCTTCCCGGCTACCGATCTGATTTTGCAGCAAATCCGGCTCTTTATGAGTGAGCCAGTTGTTATCTACATAGTATATGGGAACTGCGGTGGCGAGCCATTGCGCGGCGACCTAATCCGACGTAACCAGCCGCCATATTGCTGGAAACAGGTATGGCCGAGCGCAAAAACGGGCTCACTTACGCGGATTCGGGTGTCGACATCGACGCGGGCAACCGACTCGTCGATCTGATCAAACCGATGGTGCGCGCGACCGCGCGCACCGGCGCCGACGCCGAGATTGGCGGCTTTGGCGGGTTGTTCGACCTCAAGGCCGCGGGCTACGCCGATCCGATCCTGGTGGCCGCAACCGACGGCGTGGGCACCAAGCTCAAGATCGCGATCGAGACCGGCCTCCATGAGGGGATCGGCATCGATCTGGTTGCGATGTCGGTCAATGATCTCGTCGTGCAGGGTGCCGAACCCCTGTTCTTCCTGGATTACTTTGCCTGCGGCAAGCTCGATCCGGACGCGACGGCCGCGATCGTGGCGGGGATCGCCGCGGGCTGCCGCGAATCCGGCTGCGCGCTGATTGGCGGTGAGACCGCGGAAATGCCGGGCCTCTATCAGGACGGCGACTACGACCTCGGCGGCTTTGCGGTGGGCGCAGCCGAGCGTGGCACGCTGCTGCCGCGTCCGGATATCGCGGCGGGCGACGCCGTGATCGGGCTCGCATCCTCCGGCGTGCACTCCAACGGATTTTCGCTGGTCCGCAAGATCGTCGCGCTAAGCGGTCTGCCGTTCGACGCGCCCGCGCCGTTCTCGCCGGTCATGACGCTCGGCGGCGCGCTGCTGACGCCGACGCGGCTTTACGTGAAATCCTGCCTGCGCGCGATCAAGGACAGCGGCGCGATCAAGGGACTTGCGCACATCACGGGCGGCGGCTTCACCGACAACATCCCGCGCGTGCTGCCCAGGCATCTCGGCGTCGGCATCGATCTTTCGCGGCTGCCGGTGCTGCCGGTGTTCAAATGGCTGGCAAAGCAGGGTGGCATCGCAGAGCTCGAGCTGTTGCGCACTTTCAATTGCGGCATCGGCATGATCGGCATCATCAAGCCGGACGCGGTCAAGCGGGTGAGCGATATTTTCAGCGAAAACGGCGAGACCGTCACAGTGCTCGGCGAAGTCATTCCAGCTTCGGGCGAACGCCGCGTTGTCTATCGCGGCCATCTCGATCTTTCAGCATGAAACGCCGCGTCGCCATCCTGATCTCCGGGCGCGGCTCCAACATGGCGGCGCTGATCAAGGCTGCCGCAGCCGAGGATTTTCCGGCCGAGATTGCGGTGGTGATTTCCAACCGCGCCGACGCGCCGGGGCTGGAGCGGGCAAAGCAGGGTCGCGTGCCGACGGTGGTGGTGGAGAGCAAGCCGTTCGGAAAGGATCGGGCGGGCTTTGAAGCCAGGCTGCAGGAGGTGCTCGACCAACACCGGATCGAGTTGATCTGCCTCGGCGGCTTCATGCGACTATTCACCGCCGAATTCACCGGACGATGGTACGGAAGGATGCTCAACATCCACCCTTCGCTGCTGCCGTCCTTTCCGGGGCTCGACCCGCATGGCCAGGCGCTGCGCGCAGGCGTGAAGATTTCAGGCGCAACCGTGCACTTCGTGATTCCCGAGACAGACGCCGGACCGATTCTGATGCAGGGCGCGGTCGCCGTCAGCGATCATGACACCACTGAGACCTTGTCCGAACGCATCCTCGAAGTGGAGCATCGCATTTATCCGGATGCGCTGCGGCTGTTGGCGAGCGGAGCGGTTCAACTGGATGGCGATATCTGCAAGACGCCTGAAAGCGCGGGCTCGGGCAATTTCCTGATCTCGCCAGCGGCAAGCCCTGGCGGCACAACCGTATGACGCCAATGGTGGAAGCAATTCCCCCGGCCCCGGGGCCGAGGGTTCACAATCACGACGCGACGCGGATGAGAAGTTAGGAGACCTTCAGGTTTTCCGCAGACGACTTGCCGCGATTTTCCACGAGGTCATATTCCACGACCTGATTTTCATTGAGGGTCGTGAGGCCAGCACGCTCGACCGCCGAGATGTGGACGAACACGTCCTTGTCACCGACGGTTGGTTTGATGAACCCGTAACCCTTGGTCGGGTTGAACCATTTGACGGTACCCTTGGGCATCGCCTGTCTCCTGATCTAGACGTAAAAAAGACGTGGCCACGCATCACGCGTGCCACGCCACAAACGGGCTTCCGGTAGTCTGCTGAATTTCCGAGTCTTCGCGAAACGCACAGCCGAGCGGCCAAATTCCGATTGTGACAGCGATTGCAACACGAAAATTGCCCCTTAGCAAGCGTTTGACGGGGCAACGGAAATCGCCTCGCGGTCGAATCACCACAAAAGACCCTGTGGCGGCAGAGGCACAATGCGTCGCAAACGCCCCATGATGACGACCATCACCGATTGACCCTCCGCCGGAACTGGGGGCAAATCGGCATGATTGGACAAGGCCTTTTTGCGCGCTTTCGGCTCGCTCTTTTTTCGGAAAATGGGTGTTCATGCGCTGCACATTGCGGCCATCGCGGGCGAGGGGGACGGGGGCGGCCCGCAAGGAGCGCATAAGAGCCACTGTGCTGTGCGTAGCGCTGGCCTTGTCGTTGGCGGTCGCCGCCACGCCGGCTTCGGCGCAATCGCCGTCGCCGTCGCCGAGTCCCACCCCCACGCCGACACCGTCCCCTACGCCGACGCCCTCGCCGAGCCCGTCACCGTCGCCAACCCCGTTGCCGTCCCCGACCCCGATCAAGACCGAGATCAATTCCGATATCTCGACCGGTTCGACGGTGATCAACCTCGGCAGCAGCTTCCTGGAGCGGCTGGGCAACCAGGCGACCAACGGCTTCACGCGCGGCTTGCGCACCAATCCTGGCGGCGGCGGTGCCTCCGAATCGGCCGAAGGCCCGCGCTATCGGACCTGGGGCGAGCTCTACGGCATCACGTCCGCGACCGGTCCCCAGGCCGACTATTTCGGCGACAAGCGCCGAACCGCGGGCGGCGTTGCGGGCTTCGGCGCGCGGATCGTGCCTGGCGTCAATGTCGGCTTCTCGGTCGATCAGAGCCGCACCAGCGTCGACGTGCCGCTAGCGCTACAGTCGGCGACGCTTGACCTCACCCAGCTCGGTGTCAACGCATCCATCGACAAGGGACCCTGGACCTGGGCGATCGCGCTGGTGCATGGGTTCGGCAATATCGGCTCAAGCCGCGACACCGGGGGCGGCTTTGCGAGCGCCCGGTATGGCGTGCAGATCGATGGCGCACTGTCCGAGCTCGATTACTACTGGACCAAGGACCAGAGCCGGATCGTGCCGAAGGTCGGGCTCGAATATGTGCATGCCTCGACCGGCGCATTCCAGGAAATGGGCGGCCTCGATGCGCTGACGGTGAGCGGGGCGACCATGGAGCGCTCGCGCCTGCTCGCCGGAGCGGAGATCGGGCATTACTGGATCCTGGATCACCAGCAGATCCTCGACCTGTCGGCCTATGGCAAGTTCGTCGACAATTTCTCGCAGCAGTTCAGCTCGGTGCTCGTCAGCCTGGGGCCGGAGAGCATTACGGTCACTGGTATCGGCGAGAGCCAGTATGGCGCTGATGCGGGAGCCTCGGCATCGCTGAGCATCACCAGCACAGCGCGGCTCTATTTCAACTACGACGGAAAGTTCCGTTCCAATCTGCAATCTCACCAGGGCACGCTTGGACTTGAGATCAGGTGGTAGGGGCCTGGACCGGCTGATCAGATCGGGCTCGCAGCGACATATCCGCTCAAACCAAAGCTCTCGCGAGCGGCGGTCATCATCGGTACCAGCGCATTGGGGTGAATGAATTCGTCCCTGAAGCAGGCATAGGCCTTGGGATCGAAGATTCGCTTCAGCCAATCGATCACGATCTTGTGCCGGTCGGAGTTGCGAAACTCCTTGTGATAGGTGAGCCAAAGGTCGGCATGATGGCTGAAGCCGTCCATGTCGACGGCGACCAGCGGCGCGCCCAGCGCTATCGATGACGTCGGCAGGAACCCGATGCCCGCGCCCCTCTCGACCGCGTAGAGAACGCCGATGCTGGAGTTGGTCTTGATTCCGACGACACCTTCGAGCGACTTCAAGCCGAGAATCCGCGCATAGGCGGTGTCGTCCAGCTGCGGCGCGTTCTGCTTGATGATCCTGTGGTTGCTGAGCTCGGACAGGGATGAGGGCGTGCCGTACAGCTCCTGATAGCCCTTGGAAACGAAGGGATAGATGTGCAGCCTGCCGAGCTTGGCGACGATGAGATCGGCATTGGTCGGCGGCTCGAGCTGAATGGCGATGTCAGATTCCAGTCGCGCCACGTCGGCCTGTTCCATCGCGCAGCGAAGGTCCACGGTAATTTTGCGGTAGGTGTTCTGGAAGTCGATCAGCCGCGGCAGGATCCAGAAATTGCCGGGGCCTTCGGTCACGGCGACGCGCACGGTTCCCGCGGTATCGTTGGCGGAGGCGGCGCGGCGAAACACGTTGAAGGCGTGACGTTCCATCTCCATCACGTCGCCGATCATGGATGCGCCTTCGGCGCTCAGCGTCAATCCGCTCTGATCGCGCAGGAACAGTCTGCAGCCGATCCGCTCTTCGAGCCGGTCGATCCTGCGCATCAGCGTCGTACTCGAGACCTGCAGTTCCTCGGCGGCATTGCGGAAGCTCTTGCATCTTGCGCAGGCAAGGAAGGACTTCAAATCGTCCCAGGACGCATCCAGGGTCTCATCGGTCCGGTGCTGCATCATCGCAGCACCCCGTTGCAATAGTTGCTGCATACCCGAAATCCCCACCCAGTATGGTGTCCCAGAGGAGCGACGATAGATGCGTGGTCTAGTTAAGGAAAGAGGCTCTTTGGCCGGAAAACATGATTTCGATTCACTGTCGACCGACAGCGACATCGAGGTAAGGAGCGCACGGTACGCCGAGATTCGGCTGCTGGCAGATATGGCCCACCGCCTGGTGCCGGGGGTGCAGATGTCGGCGGATGTGCTCTCCAGCTATTTCGCGTTCGATCCGGAAACCATCCTTACCTTTAGTCGGCAGGGCAGACTGCTCGGCGCGATTGCGTTCCTGTATCTCAACGATCGCGGGCATGATGCACTCTTGCTCGATGAGATTTGCCTGACGCATCCCGAGCGTGAATTTCTTGCCGTGAGCAACGAGGACGTTTCGGCGACCTACATCTGGGCCTGCGCGATTACCGGGCGCGGCATCTGCGGCTACGGCAAGGTCGCCGCGCATTTGCGCAAATCCCGCTATGTAAATGCCGATGTCTTTGCCCAGCCTTCGACCAAGGCGGGACGCGACTGGCTCATCGCGACTTGCTTCAAGCAGACACAGAGCTTCCAGCCCGATCTCTGGTGCTACCAGCGATCTTGGAATCGCGTGCCAATGCCCATGCCGGCTTCAACTGTTTCAACGAGGAGTTATGCAGATGCACGGCACTAGAACTTCCTTGCAAAGTGATCCTTCATCCCGCGCTATCTCGGTTCGGATCGCGCGCGATCCCAACGACCTCATGCTGGTGACGGCGATCCGTTCGGCGGTCTATCTCGCCGAGCAGGATTGTCCGATCGAGGAGGAGTTCGACGGCAACGATTTCGTCGCCGCGCACTTCATCGGCTTCGTCGGCAAGGAGCCGGCGGGTTGCCTGCGCGTGCGCTTCTTCGGCGAGTTCGCCAAGGTGGAGCGGCTTGCGGTGCGACACCAGTTCCGCCGCTCGCGGGTATCGTTCAAGCTCGTGCAGGCGAGCGTCGAATACATCAAGCGCAAGGGATTCCGGAAGATCTACGGTCAGGCGCAGGACCGCCTGGTGGACTTCTGGGCCCATTTCGGCGCCAAGCCGCTCGGCCACAACCGCAAGATCACCTTCTCCGATTTCTCCTATACCGAGATGGTGCTGGAGCTCGAACCGAGCCCCGATGCGATCACGCTCGACAGCGATCCCTATGTCATCATCCGCCCGGAGGGCGATTGGGACCGGCCGGGCGTGCTCGACATGTCGGCCGGTCGCGCCGTGACCTCGCCGCTGCGCAACGCGGCATCGCGTGCAGGTGCATGAGCCGCGGCAGCCCGATGAAAGAGCTCCTCGACAACGATCCGCCCATGCTGGTCTGCGCCGATCTGCAGATCGAATATCTCACCGAAGGGCGCGGCCGTGCTGTAACCGATGCCGAGGCGATCATGTCGCGCTGTCTCGCGCTGATGACGCTCTGGCGCGCCAACCTCTGGCCGGTGATGCACCTCAAGCGCATTGCGCAGGCGGCGTGGTTCAATCCGGCGTCGAATCTGACGCACTGGATCGCGGACCTGAGGCCGCGCCCGGGAGAGCTCGCGTTCGAGCATCCGCTGCCGTCGGCCTATAGCTCCGCGCGCTTTGCCGACTACGCGTCCAGCATCCGAAATATTCGCTTTCTGGTGATGGGATTCTCCCTCGACGAGACCATTCTCTCGACCGTGATCGAGGGATTTCACCGCAGCCACCGCTACCAGGTGATCGGCGATGCGGTGGCGTGCCGGTGTGCCGGCGTCGATCATGCCGCTCCCTACACGGACGCCGTGGTCAAGGTCATCGGCAATTTCGCCGGCGTGCACCGCAGCGCCGATCTGATCGGCGCCGACGGCAGGATGGCGATATGAGCTCAAGGCGCATCAATGGCCATGGTGGAGGTGTCGCGTGCCTTGAGGGTGACGGCGACCGATCAGGACGACGGCGTCACAATAGTGGTGGCACGGTCTAGCCGCGGTCGACGCGGACCACCCGGCCGCGCTCGATCGCAAGCGCGAGCCTGCCATGCTTGAGCGAGAGGGCAGCCTCGCCGAACAGATCGCGACGCCAGCCATGGAGGGCGGCCACGTCGGCCTGATCGTCGGCCGCGATCTGCTCGAGATCGTCGACGGTCGCGATCACCTTGCTCGCCACCGCGTGCCGCTCCGATGTCATCCGCAGCAGAACCTTGAGCAGCTCCACGATCGCAGCGCCGTTTGAATTGTTGCGCGGTTTCTCCAGCTTCGGCAGCGCTGCGGGATCGCGCGCGAGTCCCCGCTGTACCGCCGTGACGATATCAGTACCCCATTTCGAGCGATCAAAACCCTTCGGCAGCGAGCGCAGGTTGGCGAGCTTTTCCAGCGACGTCGGCGCGTGGATCGCGATATCGCCGACCGCGTCGTCCTTCAAGACGCGTGAGCGCGGCACGTCGCGGCTTTGAGCCTCTTGCTCGCGCCAGGCCGCAACCTCCATCAACACCGCCAATTCCTTCGGCTTGCGAACCCGCGTCTTCAGCCGTTCCCAGGCGCGCTCGGGGTGGAAGTCGTAAGTCCTGGGCGAGGTCAATACTTCCATCTCCTCGCTGACCCAGTCGTTGCGGCCGCGCTTCTTGAGATCGGCATCGAGCGCGGCGAAGACGTCGCGCAGATGGGTGACGTCGGAGACCGCGTAATTCATCTGCTCCCCGGTCAGGGGCCGGCGCGACCAGTCGGTGAAGCGGTGGGTCTTGTCCGGCCGGTGGCCCGTGATGCGCTCGACGAGCTGGTCGTAGGCGATCGAGTCGCCATAGCCCAGCACCATGGCCGCCACCTGCGTGTCGAAGATCGGGTGCGGAACGATGTTCGCCTGATGCACGATGATCTCGATGTCCTGGCGGGCGGCGTGAAACACCTTCAGCACCTTCTCGTCCGCCATCAGCTTGAAGAACGGAGCAAGGTCGATGTCTTCGGCCAGCGCGTCGATCACGACCGCTTCGTCCGGGCTTGCCATCTGCACCACGCAGAGCAGTGGGTAATAGGTGGTTTCCCGCAGGAACTCGGTATCGACGGTGATGACTTTGTGCCTCGCGAGGCGCGCACAGACCTCCACGAGTTGGGGCGTGGTCGTTATCAAATCCATGACAACAGCCGTTCTGCCGAAAGTGCTGATATGTCAAGGGTCGTCAGATGAATTCGAGGCTTGCATTTCGCTTCCGCGCAACCGCGGAACGGCTTTTCGGGTGGCGACTTTGCGCAAGCTGCGCTGTAGGCCGCCTAGTAGCGCGGGCGCTGCGAGGGCTGGCGGCTGACAGCGGGAACGGCGATCACGATGACGCAGAGCGCGAGCATCATCAGTCCCATGAATTCGAAAACGAGCGCGTCGTACACGGCAATTCCTCCCAATCGATCGACCAATGTGTTGGGGGCGAATTGACGCCTTGTTAAATCTTGTGGTTACCGCGGCGGCCTTTGGCGGATGGTGGACGGTGAGTTAACGCTCACGTCCCGCAGAAGGTCTGGCAGACCCGCTCTTCCGGCTTCGGCGGATTGGCGTACTCCGCAAATTCGGACCTGTCCTCAAAAGGCTTCGCCAGAACCTTGATCAATTCCTCGAACGGCGCGGTGTCGTTCGCAACCGCGGCCGTGATCACCGCTTCGATCCGGTGATTGCGCGGAATGAAGGCCGGATTGACGGCATGCATCGCCGCCTGCCGCTCGGCGGGCGATTGCGGCTCATCGGCGATCCGCTTGCGCCAGCGCGCGGCCCATTCGTCGAAGGCCGCGGGATCGGCGAAGAGTGCGCGCACCTTGCCATCGTTTGCGGCATCAAGCGCAGCGTCGCCCAAACGACGGAAGGTGAGGGTGAAATCGGCCTTGCCCTCCGCCATGGCCTTGAGCAGGTCCTGCACCAGCGCCTCGTCGCCGTCACGCGTCGTGAACAGGCCGATTTTGGCGCGCAGGCCCGCCTGATAGGCCGCGGTGAACTTTTCCGGGAATACACCCAAAATCTCCTGCGCTTGCGCGATCGCCTTCTCCTGGTCGTCGGAAAACAGGGGCAACAGGCATTCGGCGAGCCGCGTCAGGTTCCACAGCGCGATCCGCGGCTGGTTGGCATAGGCATAGCGGCCCATCTCGTCGATCGAGGAAAACACCTGCCCCGGATCGTAATGATCGAGGAAGGCGCAGGGGCCGTAGTCGATGGTCTCGCCCGAGATCGAGGTGTTGTCGGTGTTCATCACGCCATGGATGAAGCCGATATGCAGCCAGCGCGCGATGAGGTCGGCCTGGCGGCCGATCACGGCTTCCAGCAGCGCATGGTAGCGGCGTGCGTGGTCCGCAAGGCGAGGGTAGTGCCGCTCGATCACGTGATCGGCCAGCCGCCGCACGGCGTCGGTGTCCTCGCGCGCGGCAAAATACTGGAAGGTGCCGACACGGATGTGGCTGGCAGCCACGCGGGTCAGCACCGCGCCGGGCAGCATGGTCTCGCGGATCACGCTCTCGCCTGACATGACGGCGGCGAGCGACCGGGTCGTCGGGATGCCCAGCGCGAACATGGCTTCGCTGACGATGTATTCGCGCAGCACGGGCCCCAGCGCCGCACGGCCGTCGCCGCGGCGGGAGAAGGGGGTCGGACCGGACCCCTTGAGCTGGATGTCGCGGCGGACGCCGTCCCTGTCGATGACCTCGCCGAGCAGGATGGCGCGGCCATCGCCGAGCTGCGGTACGAAATGACCGAACTGGTGGCCGGCATAGGCCATGGCGATCGGTTCGGCCCCGTCGGGCAGCCGCTTGCCGGACAGGATTTCCGCCCCTTCGGGGCTATCGAGCAGGTCGGGGTCGAGCCCGAGATGGAGCGCCAGCGGTCGGTTCAGCTTGATCAGCCGGGGTGAGGCCACCGGGGTCGGCGCCACGCGGGCGAAAAAGTTCGCAGGGAGCGCCGCATAGGTGTTCTGGAAGGGAAAATGCACCGTCATGGCTCCAAGATAGGCGCGCCGACCCGGCTTTTCGAGCCCAATCGTCATTGCGAGGAGCGCAAGCGACGAAGCAATCCATGCCTCCGCTTGCGGAACAATGGATTGCTTCGCGGAGCCTGTCATCCGGCCGCGCGTCCGCGCGGACCCGTTGGCCCGCAATGACGGAAAGTTCCGCCATTCGGTTGCCGCGCTGGCCTTGCTCGGGTAAACCCACCCGCGTTTCGGGGTGGCCCAGACTCCCGAATCTGGCCCTCGATTCGACCCTTCCGACATCTGCAAGCAACTTCTTGATTCTGAGACATCCATGCATCGTTACCGGACCCATACCTGCGGCGCGCTCCGCGAGAGCCATATCGGCGAGATCGTTCGCCTGTCCGGCTGGTGCCATCGCATCCGCGACCATGGCGGCGTGCTGTTCATCGATTTGCGCGACCATTACGGCCTGACCCAATGCGTGGTCGACCCGGACTCGCCGGCGTTCTCGCTGGCCGAGAAGCTGCGCTCGGAATGGGTGGTGCGCATGGAAGGCAAGGTTCGCAGGCGCCCCGAGGGCACCGCCAATCCGGAGCTGCCGACCGGCCAGGTCGAGCTCTATGTCGCCGACATCGAGGTGCTGGGCCCGGCCGGCGAGCTGCCGCTGCCGGTGTTCGGCGAGCAGGAGTATCCCGAAGACATCCGCCTGAAGTATCGCTTCCTCGACCTGCGCCGCGAAAAGCTGCACCAGAACATCATGACGCGCGGCGCCATCGTCGATTCCATGCGCCGCCGCATGAAAGCCCAGGGCTTCTTCGAGTTCCAGACCCCGATCCTGACGGCGTCCTCGCCGGAAGGCGCGCGCGACTTCCTGGTGCCGTCGCGCATCCATCCCGGACAGTTCTACGCGCTGCCGCAGGCGCCGCAGCAGTACAAGCAGCTCCTGATGATGTCGGGCTTCGACCGCTATTTCCAGATCGCGCCGTGCTTCCGCGACGAGGACCCGCGCGCCGATCGTCTGCCCGGCGAGTTCTATCAGCTCGACGTCGAGATGAGCTTCGTCACGCAGGAAGACGTGTTCGACGCGATGGAGCCTGTGATCGGCGGCGTCTTCGAGGAGTTTTCCGGCGGCAAGCCCGTGACGAAGACATGGCCGCGGATTCCCTTTGCCGAGGCGGTGCGCAGATATGGCTCCGACAAGCCTGACCTGCGCAATCCGATCGTGATGGCCGAGGTCTCCGAGCATTTCCGCGGCTCCGGCTTCAAGGTGTTCGCGCGGATGCTGGAGGACAAGAAGAACCAGGTCTGGGCGATCCCGGCCCAAGGCGGCGGCTCACGCGCGTTCTGCGACCGCATGAACTCCTGGGCGCAGGGCGAAGGCCAGCCCGGCCTCGGTTACATCATGTGGCGCGAGGGCGGCGAGGGCGCTGGCCCGCTTGCGAACAACATCGGACCGGAGCGCACCGCTGCGATCCGCGAGCAGCTCGGCATGAAAGAGGGCGATGCCGCCTTCTTCGTCGCCGGCGATCCCGACAAGTTCTGGAAGTTTGCAGGCCTCGCGCGCACCAAGGTCGGCGAGGAGCTGAACCTCGTCGAGAAGGACCGGTTCGAGCTCGCCTGGATCGTCGACTTCCCGATGTATGAGTACAACGAGGAAGACAAGAAGGTCGACTTCTCGCACAACCCGTTCTCGATGCCGCAGGGCGGGCTCGACGCGCTCAAGTCGCAGGACCCGCTGACCATCAAGGCGTTCCAGTACGACATCACCTGCAACGGCTATGAGATCGCCTCCGGCGGCATCCGCAACCACAAGCCCGAGGCCATGGTGAAGGCGTTCGAGATCGCGGGCTATGGCGAGCAGGACGTCGTCGAGCGCTTCGGCGGCATGTACCGCGCCTTCCAGTACGGCGCCCCGCCGCATGGCGGCATGGCGGCGGGGCTGGACCGCATCGTGATGCTGTTGTGTGGCACGACCAACTTGCGCGAGATCTCGCTGTTCCCGATGAACCAGCAAGCCGTCGACCTGCTCATGGGGGCGCCGAGCGAAGTCACGCCGAAGCAGTTGCGTGAGTTGCACATCAGGCTCAATCTGCCGCAGAAATAAGCTCGGCAGCGCCTAGTCTAGTCTCATGTCTTGCGACTACCTGCCGAGATGGCGTCCATTCCGGCGACGTATGATTCAAGCATTCCCAACCGGTCTAACACTCGAAATGGGTTTCGTGACGCCGCGTCTATTCGAAGCTGGTCGTTGATCTGGCACCAAGAGCACTCATCTGCTTCCTGAGCGATGGGCTCCATGCATGTTCCGCAGTGTTGATCGCACTGGGCGAGTTCTCCCATGTTAAACACAAAAGGTTGTTCAGCCGCGTCGAGAAAAAAAGGAGTCGCAGAGTTCTTGCCGATGCGAAGTTCGAAGTAGCGGCAGCTCATCTCCTGCGCCTTATTCATTAAGGACAGTCTGGTCGCCTCAGACGCTCGTGAGCCGCAGATGATGCTGGTTACGCACTCATTGGGAACATCGAATAACCTAGTTGTGCCGATCTCACGAGTATTCTTCTCTGGGACGACCAGCCTGCGCTCCTGCTCATAGGCCCAGCAAGAAGTCTTGGTAAAGTAAGCTGAATGCAGAACCCCTTGGCGCAAGAGATAGGTATGGCGCATCTTGCTCGTTCCATAAGCCATGCCGAGTAACGCGGAGAGATCTCGCGGCGGTACATCTGAATAGCTCACGTCGCCGCAAGCTACTTCGGGCAACTTTTCGGAAAGTCTTTCTTCAGAGACCTCAATGACGAAGCCTTCGTGGTTTTGCGCGTAGTGAGCCCACATCGGAATGACCGCGGGCGATCGGGAGAAACAGGTTGTTGGGTATTGAGGAAGCTCGCCGATCGCGTCGGCGTAATAGGCTAAAAGGTCAGGCTCCTGTTTGAAATCAATAGTAAGAAACAGCTCGTAAGGATCATTGAAGTCCTTTGGCAGGGAGCATTTGAATGTGACATTGTTCGGCGATTGAAAGATTTTGTCGATCACTTCGGGGCCGAGATATTTATAAATGCTCTTAATCGTCATAATGCTCGCCTGATTTTCCGGAAAACCCCACTGATGATTGCACTTTCGCCGTTTTGAGGCCGTCGGTCGGGGCCCGGCGTTGGGAATGAACACTAATCGCTGTCACACGATATTTGTGGACGCTCGTCGAAGGGCGCCATGTTGGCATCTTTGCGTGACTTGTGACGATACGTTTATGAGGGGTGCCTCGAAGGATATCGAACGGTGAGCTATCCGTTCAACAGCGCTGCTTGGGCTTGCTTGATCGTCTCCTCCGGAATCACGTGAACAGCAACGATCTTTGCTTTCTCGCATTCAAATGAAATGCCCTTGCCCTTGTGGTCAGGGTCATCGGTTAGCTCGCCCTCCGGCTCGACTTCATAGAAATGCGACGCTCGATTGGCTGTGGCCCAGAGGATGGCCGTGTTCGGGTCTGTTGTGATGTAGATGCGGTCTTTCCTTCGAACGTGATCAGGGACCACGCCGTTCTGAGCGATGCCCGTGGCAGATGGGGGCAGCAGATAGGCGCCGACCTTGAGGTTGGCCTTGCCACCATGCAGGTAGCGAACGGCGGCGGGCTGCATAACTCCAGGCGACGAAGCCGCCTTTCCGAGCAATTTGCGTTTTCGCTTTCCAAGCCTGTGATTCATCGTCTCGCACCGGTCATTTCATTCGGGAATGCCGGAACGAAGTCGACGCCCTTAGCACGCATCGCCGATTCCAACCCCCCGCGTGCTCACGCCAATCCGGGTAGGTGTTTGTTCCACAAGGAGGTGTTTTCCCATTCTTCATGGCCTCCTCGTCCATGGCGATGGCCGCATGAACCGCATCGTGCATCAGACTCAATCCCTGCGCTGAGAATCCCTCGTATTTCATGCGACCCTCCAGTGGTAATGTTGCCGTGGGAGTTACGGTGCACTCAATCACACCGCCTTGGCCAACACCTCTCTCACTCGGCCAATCATTTCCTCAATTTGAGCCCGCCCGAAAACCAGGCCCGCGCTCAGGTCACGTTTCAGATATTCTTTGAAATGGTGGTTAGCGACGGCGTTCTCGCCGTGCTTCAGCCATTCGCTGCCATAGAGATAGGTCTCATAGGCGATCATGTCCGCGCCCTGCAATGCGATCACTTTTTTGACCGGCGCGAAGATGATGCGCTCAATCTCCGGGTAAATTTGTTTTTGGGATCGTATCAAAGAAGCCATCGGCCCTATGCGGTCAGCGGTCCCCTCGTCGAAAAAGAAGAAGATCGGCTCACCAGGACGACGCAGGCGGATGGTCTTCATCACCATCGCGACGCACTTGAAGAAGCAGAACTCAAGTGGGTCACCGAGTTGTTCAGCGAGTTCGCCAACGACCAGCTCCTGCCAGGCATGGTTGTCCACCGCCGCCGCCAGCGTGACGAAATCAGAGTCCAGGAAAATGCGCCGAAATCGGTAGTTGAGGTGGTCCCGCTCAGCCGGACTGTAACTGGCAAACTCACCTAAGCCGTTGCGACAGTGCGTGAGGTGAAAGTGCGGTAATGGCGGTTTGTCGGGGTAGGGGCCCCTGAGCAACGCGGTCCAGTTCTCGGCAAAGTAATCCCATTGGGGGTCAGTGCCGAGAAGGCCCCCCATCGCTACCACCGGCGAGCCCGCGTGGGTGCCGCTATCGTCGAAAAACGCGCCTAGCATGGTGTTCTGCCAAGTAGGGCTTATATGGACGATTTCAACCTTTGGTTAGCATATGCTCATCGATTTTTCCCTGGTCCCGCCGGGTGTCGCAAACCGTAAGCTGATAGACAACCTCAACGCCGCCTTCGACCGGCTCACGACGCGGTTGGTGTCGCAGATCACCATCCCCGAGCCGGGTTCAGGGTTCAGGGCCTCGAATCTCATACGGGTCTACCTGCAGTCCCACCTCCGGCGGATGCTCCAGCTCACCGAGGCGGCGCTCACCGAGTTTTTCGATGGCCGGGGCGTACCGGCGATCCTGTGCGCCAGGGGGTTGTATGAAGGACTTGCCACGGTCACCGACTTCGAGAAGGAGTTTAAAGTGCTGTTGGCAGCGGGCGACGTGAAAGCCGTTTTCCAATTTACAAGGGAGAAGGCTCACGCCACCAAGAAGAAGGACTGGATACAGAGGGTGGGCAATCCCAAACTTACTGCCAAGAACGTGGTGACCATGGTTGGCAAGCTCACGGACATCCGGGCCAACGTGCCCGAGGAATACGACTTCCTGTCTGAAATCGCCCAACCCGACGGCGTCGGCGCAGTGGGCTTCTTCGCCAGCATGACCAATCCCGAGGACGTAGCTTACTTCGACGACAGTGGCCCCGATGTGCAAGCTGACCTTCAATGGATCATTATCGCTGCCCATTTCCTGACCCACTTCGAGCAGGTGATGGACCGTATCGAGGCGGAGTTGCCCGCACTGAGCGCCTTGGGCGCGGCTCAAGCACCGAAGAAGAAAGAGTAAGCCGTGCTCAAACAGGAGGAGTTACGGTGACCGCGCTCTCAATTGGGTTTGTCGCTTCCGGAGACGCCATGCGCCAAAAACAAACTGAGCTGGAAGGCGCCTCGGGCGCCGTTCCTGGCCCAGAATCCGCCGCAGACTAGCGGTTCCATGCGCGGTCGCTGTCGCCAGAAAGGCAGGGAGGGCCGCCCATGGGATACCACTATACCGATGACCTTTTCGAGCATGCCATCGAGGAAGCCTATTACGAGCTTTCCGTCCTCGGCGAGGAAATGCGCGAAGCCTATGACGGCACACCCGACAGCCTGAAGGACAGCACGGGTCGGAGCCGTGAGCATGCCGCCAACCTGCTGAAGACGTGACCGCGCCCTTCGTGCCCGCCGCGCTCGCGAACCAATCCATCACCTGGATTGAGAAGCGCCCTACCCCGAGCCGAAAGCTCTTCCGTCCCGCCCGCCGTGACAACGCGACCAGAGCGCTCCGGGCCTGTATCGCCTTCCTTGCAAAGCTTGACGCACCCGATCAGACAACCATCCGCCTCCGCGAAACCCTCCAGCAGGATGCCAATCTCTTCGATAGCGTGTTCTTTCCCGGCATGACCGGCCGATAGGTGCCCTGTTGCGGTGACAGCGCGTAGGGCGGATTGAAGCCGACGGCGTAATCCGCCATCTTTGCGACCAAGGCGGCGGATCACGATCCGCCCTACGGGCTGAGCACCGAAGTCGCCTAGCGGTCGCGCGCCAACTTGCGTTTTCCCCGTCACCACCCATTCCCCCGTCGTGGTGAGAGAGCTGTCAGGAGATCAGCTATTCGTTGTGCGACGGTCTGCCAATAAGCACTCCGGCTCGTGCGCAGACCACCTTGAAGCGCACAGGGCGGATTGGAGCCGACGGCGTAATCCGCCATCCTTGCGACCATGACAGCGGATCACGATCCGCCCTACGGGCTACGGACCTAAATCGGATCTTGGGTGTCGGAGTTAGATACGAGTTTGAGCCGCCAGGGTTCAATGAGAGAGTGCCCATAGAGAACCCACCAAGTATCGTCTGGTTCGAGCGGCATGTCGGTATCGTCCATTTGAAGACGCAGTCCTGCCGCGTTCACCTCCCACACATCAATGTGCTCTGTGGGAAGGGGCTGCTTGCTGGAGAAGAAGAATCCTCCAGTGATGCTTGGTATTGCTTCTCCGCAGTCAGGGTTCAAAAGCAATCCATGTTTTTGAATGCTCTCCCGATTTTCCGAACTCGTGCTGTGATAAAGTTTGCCGTTCTCATTTTTCCATGTGAGCGGCTGCAGTATCGCTCTAGTGATTGCCTCTTGAGCGAGTTCTCGCTTGCGCGGTTGGTCCGTCTCCGGCCTCTTTGATCTGCCGGGAGTGCTGGTTGCCCAATTTGGGACTAGTGCTCCCTGGGCTTTAAAGTGAACAGTGTGTACGAATGTAACCTGTTCATCAGCGTACGCGACCGCATTTATCTTTTCGAGATTCGGACGCACCTTGCGGATGGCCGAGTAGCAACCTTCAACGTATCTCAGATCATTGCCGAGCATGACAACGAGCCGAACGCTAGCCGGAAGCTCTTCGATGAACTCAGAAACACAATTGTCAATTACGGCCCCCATGTTCTGATCCCGAAGACACGACGACATGATGTCCTTTCCGGACATGAGCCATTTGTTGCCATCCCGCTTCTTCACTGAACAGCGCACAAGCGAGCCGAACGCAAACTTGCCATTTCGGCAAGAAATAAGCTCGTCGATAGACCAGTATTTGGCCTTCAATCCAAGCGTTTCCAGGATGGTGGAAAGGTTGGTTCGTCCTCCTTTAAAGGCGACCTCGTCGTGAGGTGTACTCAAAATCTGGTCGTTCTGATTTCCGCCCTTTGAAAAGCCAAGAACAAGGATCGTCGGTAAGCGACTGCCCCACGACATCGGATTGTTAGCGATGCTCCAATGATCGCCCAACTCATGCGTAGTTCGCCCCCACTCCACGTCGCGGGCACCGAAGCAACGATTGCAAGCGATCCGACCGTGTGGAGGAAGGAGCTTAGGTTCTGAAGGCATTTCCATACAGGCTCTCAATTCTTCAGATATTCTTCGAGTACTGCATTCTTACAGAATGCCGGTTGGCGTGTAACGAGATTTCGTCAGAGAGATTTCATGCGCTAAAATCGACCAAGCGCTGAGCGACGGAACTTTAATCGAGGTGCACGATGGCAACGAAAGCAAAAAGAAGGCAAAGACCAGTCGGCTCACAAAGGAGCTGCTGGAAACGGCGCATGACATGCACAAGAGCGGTCTGCTGACAATGGCGGCCCGCGATAAGATCACGATGCGGCATCTCGGAGCGTCGGACATCCCCGCCGCTGCGACCGCGCAAATCACCGGTGCTGATATAAAGGCGATCCGCGAGGAGGCGAACCTTAGCCAAGCGGTTTTCGCCCGCTACCTCAACGTGACGGCGGGCTACGTGTCACAGCTTGAACGCGGCGACAAACACCCAAGCGGCCCGGCTCTGGTGCTGCTCAACGTGATCCGTCGCAAGGGCATCGGGGCGATTCTTTAAGCAGAGATTTTGCCTTTCCCGCCTTTTGTTCGATCCACCGGAACGCGGCGGACGCGGGCGGCGAATTCGCGTGATCCTGATGCCCGTGGATCAAGCTTACCGGGATCCCGCAAGCGCTGTTGCAAAATCGACACGACGGGCAAATCACGTCTTCGTGTTATCAGAAGTCATGTCAAGCCCTTCCGAGAAAAATATAGCCCTTTCGTTTTTCAGAAAAGCATGGTTCTCTCCACCTGTCCCGCCTCGATGAGAGGGGCGTACGCGTCGTCACGAACGTGGGGCGGGATGCGATGGACGCGCTTGGGTGCCGCACGACGAGCGGCATCTGAGACGGACGGCGAAATCGCGTGGTCCTGATGCCCCGACGCTGGCATCAACCCCCGGGATGGCGATGTCGGCCTTCGGCCCGACACGCCGAGAGCCCGGGGGGACGGGGGCTAACAAGCCCGGCACCCCGGGGAGATCGCGTATAAGCCGTAAACCATTGCGCAGGGAAGTGCCGGGCTGCCTGGCGGCCTGCGGCGTTTTCCTTTGCATACTTGCCGCGGGTGCGCTCGCGCATCCGGTGCTCCCTGCGCCCTCCCGATTGTCGAGGGCCACGCTGACAGCAGCACTCGGGCGCGAACGCGTCGCGGGATCGCGGATACTTGCCTTCAATCTTCGTCGTCATCGGTAAATTTTCGATTGGGAGTCCTTTGCACGCGGCGAATGTATGATTACGCTTTATCCCCAGGTAGGCCCACACGGGGCGCCGTCGAGGTCCATGGCGTCGGAGATGGGCGAAAGGTTTACTGGACGCTTCCTCCGTGATGCTTCTCTGCGGCACCACCAAGCTGCGCGAGATCTCGCTGTTCCCGATGAACCAGCAGGCCGTCGACCTGCTCATGGGGGCGCCGAGCGAAATCACGCCGAAGCAGTTGCGCGAGCTGCATATCAGGCTCAATTTGCCGGACAAGGGGTAGGGATTTGGCATCGCAGTGCAATCCGTAATCGCCTTGGCGCGAGGTTGAGTGCACCGCTCTTGACGATGAAAGCCACCAACGCATCGACAAGTCTGGTGCCGAAAGGCGCGGATGTTCGATTCTTGCAGCAATGACGCAATAGTATTGCCACGATTGAAAGATCATCCTTTGCGACGCTCGATCCCGGCACCGCAAGGTCGTTGCCGGGCACGCTAGGCTGAGCGCTGCCAGGGCAGGGCTACGAGATTCATTCCTTATGGAGTTTATGTCATGCGTGTTGTTTTCAGGATGATGGCGGTCTGCGCAATCTTTGCCGCGACATTCTCTCCCGGCTTCGCCGGCGACACCAAAGTTCACCGCGTGGCGATTCAGGTGGATCAGGACGATCCTGCCGTCATGAATCTTGCCTTGAACAACGCCACCAACATCATGGACCAGTTCAAGGCAAAGCGCGAGGACGTGGAGATCGAGATCGTTGCTTACGGTCCCGGTCTCAACATGTTTCGCGAAGACACCTCTCCCGTGAAAGACCGGCTCAAGCAGATTTCCGCGCTCAGTTTCCCCTCGCGGATCAAATTCTCGGCTTGCAACGTCACCAAGCGGGGCATGGAGAAGCGCGAGGGGCACCCGATCACCATCGTGCCCGAGGCGAGCCTTGTGCCGTCAGGCGCCATCAGATTGATGGAACTGCAGGAAAGCGGCTGGAGCTATCTGAAACCGTAACCTGCGTGGAACGACAAGAAACACCGTCGTCTGGTCAATCCGTCGTGCCGCCGTCCTACATTCGCCTTGTTTGACATGCAGCGAAGTGCAACCTCGGCTTGAGAACGCAGACATCGCCTGGCTGGCTCGCTGGACGCCTCTTGCGGGCCGTTGGGGCAGCGGGGATTAGTGATCGTGCGTAGAAGTCTGTTCGGTATCGCGCTGTTGGCGCTGACGGCTTGCTTCCTCACCGTTTTGGTGTCGAGCAGCCCCGCATTTGCACAGGCCCGTTCGCAAGGACCGACGGACGAAGCATCCATCAGGTTGCGGATGAACCAATGGACGGTCGGCCTTGCGGCCGGCTTGCCGGACGGTGGCTTCGTGCGGTTTGCAAGCGAAATGGCGCGGACGATGGACGACGGCGATAACATGCGCCTGATCCCCATGGTCACCCGTGGCACCACCACCAACATCGCGGACCTGCTCTACCTGAGGGGGGTGGATATCGCGATAACCTACGCGGATGCATTTGATTTCTATTCGAAGCAGGCCGGACTCTCCAACATCAACGATCGAATTCGCTACCTTCTGCGGTTCTTCATTTCCGATATCCATATCTACGCGCGCGACGAATTCAAAACCCTCCAGGACCTGAAAGGCCAGAAAGTCGCGGTCGGCAGTGCCGGCGTTGCCGCCGCGCTCACAGGCCCGCTGATCTTCAGACGGCTTGGCATCGATATCCAACCGGTGCCGGTTGGCGGGCCGGTCGCTCTTGAAAAATTGCACAAGGGCGAGGTCGCCGCGATGGTGTACGTTGCGGCAAAGCCGAGTGAGCTGTTCAGCAAGATGAAGCCGGATCCCGGATTCCACTTCGTGCCGGTGCCTTACACAAAAGAATTCTCCGATTACTACCTTCCTTCCACCATCAAGGCGGAAGACTACCCGACCTTCCTGCCTCCGGGCAGCTCGATCGACACCATCGCCGTTCCGTCGGTTCTGGCCGTCTATAATTGGAAGCCGGGCACGGACCGTGCCGAAAGGGTTAACCGCTTTGTCGATTCGCTGTTCACCAACCTTGGACGTTTGAAGAAGCCGCCATTCCACCCCGCCTGGAAGGACATTGCCCTCCAGGCGAAGGTTCCCGGCTGGCAGCGGTATCCATACGCGGACACGGTGATTGAACGTTTGAAGGAGAAGGATGCCAGCGGCACGGCTCCGGGCACGGCCGACAACTCGCTACAACAACAGCGCTTCGCGGCCTTCCTGGCTTCGCAAGGGACGGCGCCGGCATCCGATGCCGAGAAGGAGAAGTTGTATCGGGAATTCCAGGACTGGAGCAGGCGCCACCCGCCGAAATGACGTCGCAGGCCAAGGCCGCGACGGCTTCAGGTCGAATTGCAGGACAGTGGCGGACCCGACGCGAGGCGTCACGGTTTTCCGCGTCCTTTGCCAACGCGGGCATGTATGATTACGCTTGACCCCAGGTAGGCCCCCACGGTCCTTCGATCAGCCGCACGTTCATGCCAAAATTCCTTCGCATTGGCGTCCATCAGTCGAACGTTTCCGGATACACGTCGAAGGCATGGTGCGTTCGACGGGTTGGCTCGACGGTTTTCCTGAAGTGGGGCGCCGTGGAGGTCCACGGCGTCGGAGATGGGCGAAAGGTCTACTGGACGCTTCCCCCGCGGGACAAGACAATTCGTTGCGGCACGGTGCAGCATGCCAGGGACTATGCAAAGGCCGCCATCGCGCGGCGACGCAACCATCGCTATGAACCGCTGACCGGAAATATCGCGAACCGGCGCCGAACCGCCAATGGTGGCGCCGAGCTCAAGCAAGCGCTCGCCACGATCCTCTTTGTCGATATCGTCCGCTCCACCGAAAAAGCCGCGCGGCTCGGCGATTCGCGTTGGACCCAGGTGATGGGTCACTATTACGCCGCCGTCCGCAGAGAGCTGAAGGCGTTGCGCGGAAAGGAAGTCGTGACGACGGGGGACGGACTGCTGGCGACGTTCGGCGCGCCGGCTGCCGGGGTCCGTTGCGCGACCGCGATCCTCGCGGCCGTGCGCACGCTGGGGCTGGAGATCAGGGTCGGGCTGCACGCGGGCGAATACACGGTGAGCGGGGCGGAGGTGGTCGGTCTCGCGTTTCACATTGGCGCGCGCGTCGCCGCGAAAGCGCGTGCCGGCGAAGTCCTGGTCTCGAGCGCGGTCAAGGATCTGATGTCGCAGTCCGGAGTCCGCTTCAAGGATCGCGGCGTTCACCAGCTCAAAGGCGTTCCGGAGCGATGGCGCCTGTACCGGGTTGAGCATTAGGGTGGGCTCCGAGGGTGGACACCAGTCTTGCGATGCCGATCGAGGTTCAACACAATCCTGGCACACTGTTGGGGGCGTTATGGCTCGCGCAACAGGCAGGCAGGGCTCAGCCTCACCCAGGGAGGCGCCGCGATACTCGTATTATTAGGAGAGAAGCGAATGGACCTGAAGGGCGCGGTTGCGCTGGTGACGGGCGGCAATGGCGGGCTGGGGCAGCGCATCTGTCACGCGCTCGCGCAGGAAGGCGCGCATGTCGCTGTCATGTACGCTCGCAGTCGCGTAGGGCGGATTGGAGCCGAAGGCGTAATCCGCCATTTTGCGATGAGGACGGCGGATCACGATCCGCCTACGGACTGGCAGGGGAGGGAAGTAAGGTCGGAAGCAGCAGCTACTTCGCGTATTTGCCCGCAAGTTGCGGAGTGATGTCCGGGTAGGCGCCCGGGGTCTTCTGCTTGGCCTCTTCATGCATCTGGAGGCGGGTCTTGCGCGCCCAGCTGCGCTTCAGATCGTCCTTCACGCCGAACCTCAACCGGCCGAGCCCTTCGGTTTCGAGCTCGATCGTGTCGCCATCCATGAACGGGTTGAGGCCTCGGTGGTTGGTGCCGGTGGCGACGATGTCGCCGGGGTGCAGCGTATGGATGGTCGAAAGCCAGGCGATGCATGTGGCGATCTTGTGGCCCATATCGTCGGTATTGAAATTCTGCATCAACACGCCGTTGTTCCACAGCCTGATTTGTAGCTTCTGCGGATCGTCGATCTCGTCGGCGGTGACGAGATAGGGGCCGATCGGCGCAAATGTGTCACGGCTCTTCATCTGGAAGAACACGTTGCCTGGCGGCGGCAAGCCGCGCGCTGAACCGTCGATGAAGTTCATGTAGCCGAAAATGTAGCTCATCGCCTCGGCTTCGCCGACATGGCTGCACGTCCTGCCGATGACAACGGCTATCTCGGCCTCGCCCTCGAAGATCGTGGCCGGCACGTCGGGCAGCACCATCGTGTCGCCGTGTCCGATGATCGCGCTCGGCGATTTGTGGAAGGCGTTGATCGGCGCCGGCGCGCTGCGCGTGCCGTCTTCCATGTAGTTGACCGCCATGCAGTCGATCGTGCGTGGGCTCGGCACCGGCGGGCGGATGCGGACGCTAGAGACCGGCACCCCGGTGCCGCGCGTGACCGCCGCCTCAAGCCGCGACTTGTAGCTGTCCCAGCGTTCGATCAGCCCGTTCATCAAATCGCCCGGGCCGTTATGCGGGATGTCCTTGACCTCGGCACTGACATCGACCACGGCATCGCCCTTCAACACGCCGAGCTTGAAATCATCGAAATGGACCAACTTCATCGTGCATTCCTCACCGCTTATGCCGAGCTTGCGCCCAATTCAGTCCGATCGCGCAGTCGATCGCCGCGCCAACGCCTCCGGTGATGAGCTTATACCGCTTCCGCGCGGCGCAAAGACCGCCTTGAACGCTGAGATGTCTGATTTCCGAGGGCGCAGTTCTGCGTGCCTCCAATCTCCGTCGTCATTCCGGGGCGCCGCCAGCGGGTCGGCGCGAAGCGCGGCCCGATGACAGGCTCAGCGGTGAGCCCGGAATCCATAACCACCAGTATGGATTCCGGGCTCGCGCCAAAAGGCGCGCCCCGGAATGACGGCGGGGCGGTTAATTTGAGCTGTTTCAGAGGTTGCGCGAGGGCACTTGGGCATGCTTCACATCCGGCCCAATTTGCCTCAGAACTAAGCCGCCCCTCTGGAACAATCGGGGCCGGGGGAAATGAATGTCCTATTCCGACGATCTGCATAACGCGGCACTCGCCTACCATCGGCAGCCGAGGCCCGGAAAGCTGGAAATCCAGGCCACCAAGCCACTCGCCAACCAGCGCGACCTGGCGCTCGCCTATTCCCCTGGCGTAGCCGCGGCCTGCACCGAGATCGCTGGCAATCCTGCCGAAGCCGCCTCGCTCACGGCCCGCGCCAATCTGGTTGCGGTCGTCTCCAACGGCACGGCTGTGCTCGGCCTCGGCAATATCGGCCCGCTCGCCTCGAAGCCTGTCATGGAAGGCAAGGCGGTGCTGTTCAAGAAATTCGCCGGCATCGACGTGTTCGACATCGAGATCAAGGCCGACACCATCGAACGTGTGGTCGAGACGGTGGCGGCGCTGGAGCCGACCTTCGGCGGCATCAATCTCGAGGACATCAAGGGACCGGAATGCTTCGAGATCGAGGCGCACCTGAAGGAGCGCATGAAGATCCCGGTGTTCCATGACGACCAGCATGGCACGGCGATCATCGTGGCCGCCGCGATCACCAACGCCTTGCGCTTGAACGGCAAGACGCTCTCCGAGGTGAAGATCGTGTGCTCCGGCGCTGGCGCCGCGGCGATCGCCTGTCTCAATCTCCTGGTTTCGCTTGGCGCCAAGCGCGAGAACATCTGGGTCTGCGACATCGAGGGCCTGGTCTATGAGGGGCGGCCTGCACTGATGGACCGCTGGAAGGGCGCCTATGCGCAAAAGACCGACAAGCGCAAGCTTGCCGACGTCATCGGCGGGGCCGATATCTTCCTCGGTCTTTCGGCGCCGCGGGTGCTGACCCAGGACATGGTCAGGCAGATGGCCGCCAAGCCGCTGGTGATGGCGCTCGCCAATCCCGACCCGGAAATCATGCCGGACGAGGCGCGCGCGGCGCGGCCCGACGCCATGATCTGCACCGGCCGCTCGGACTTCCCGAACCAGGTCAACAACGTCCTGTGCTTCCCCTTCATCTTCCGCGGCGCGCTCGATGTCGGCGCGACCGCGATCAACGAGGACATGAAGCACGCCGCGGTCGAAGCGATCGCGCAGCTTGCGCGCGATCCGCCGTCGGATGTGGTGGCGCGCGGTTTCGACAGCGCCGAAACGCAGGGGTTTGGGCCCGGCTCGTTGATCCCAAGTCCGTTCGATCCGCGCCTGATCCAGCGCATTGCGCCGGCGGTGGCGAAAGCCGCGATGGACTCCGGCGTCGCGACCCGGCCGATCAGGAATTTCGACGAATACACCGCGCTGCTCGAGCGCTTTGCCTTCCGCTCGGGGCTCGTCATGAAGCCGGTCTTTGCCAAGGCGAAGACCCAGCCGGTACGCGTGATCTACGCCGAGGGCGAGGACGAGCGCGTGCTGCGCGCGACGCAGCAGGTGCTGGAGGAGAAGCTTGCGAAGCCGATCCTGGTCGGCCGCCCCTCGGTGGTGGAGACGCGGATCAGGCGCCTCGGGCTCAGCATCAAGCCGGCTCGGGATTTCGACCTCGTCAATCCCGAGGACGACCCGCGCTACCGCTCGTACGTGCAGTCCTATATCGACGTCGCCGGCCGCCGTGGCGTCACCCCGGATGCCGCGCGCACGGTGGTGCGCACCAACAACACCGTGATCGCCGCGCTGGCCGTGATCCGCGGGGAGGCGGACGCCATGATCTGCGGCGTCGAGGGCCGCTACATGAGCCATCTGCGCCATGTCCGCGAGATCATCGGCCATTCGCCGGAGGTCAGCGATTTCGCGGCGCTGGGCCTATTGATCACCAGCAAGGGCGCCTATTTCATCGCCGACACGGAGGTGCGATCCAATCCGAGTGCGGACGAGCTGTGCGAGGTGGCGGCGCTCGCCGCCAGGCACGTGCAGCGCTTCAATCTGAAGCCCAGGATCGCGTTCCTGTCACATTCGGATTTCGGCAGCTACGACACCGACTCCTCGCGCAAGATGCGCCGCGCCGCCACGCTGTTCAAGCAGCACCATCCGGAGCTCGAAGCCGACGGCGAAATGCAGGGCGATACCGCACTGTCGGAAGCCACGCGAAAGCTGGTCCTGCCGCATTCCGACCTCGAAGGCGTCGCCAACATCATGATCATGCCGAGCCTCGATGCCGCCAATGTCGCCTACCAGGTGATCAAGGTGCTGGCGGACGCCGTTCCGGTCGGGCCGATCCTGATCGGTCCGTCGCGGCCGGCGCATATCCTCACCCCGTCGGTGACGGCGCGCGGCGTCCTCAACATGACGGCGGTCGCGGCCGTCGAAGCCCAGGAGCGCGCCACCCGGCAGCAGCCGAGCCTGTTCACCTGAGGCAACGTCGATGTCGGTTCGCAAGTGCGGTGTGATTGAGCGTTTGAAAAGCCGGGGCGGAGGCTCCATAATCGGTGCGCTTCTAGCGACTTTGCCCAAAACGGTTCGGGGAGGCCGACGATGCCAGCGTTCATCATTTTCGGGCGAGTCCTGTTCGCCGCCTTGTTCATCTATTCGGGGGCGACCCAGCTATTCGACATCCATGCGACCGCCGACGCCATTGCCGGCAAGGTTATGATTCCCGCTGTGATTGCGCCGTATACTTCGCAACTCGAGACACTGACAGGCATGCAACTGCCGCAACTGATGGCGATCATATCGGGGGTCTTTCAGATCATCGCGGGGCTGATGATCGCGCTCAACTTCGGCGTGCGGTTCTTCGCGATCCTCTTGATCATCTACGTCGGGCTCGTGACCTACTACTTCCACGACTTCTGGAACCAGACGCCGCCGGACAATGGCAAGACGCTGGTGGATGCGTTGAAAAACCTCTCGCTGATCGGCGCGCTGTTCATGCTGGTGGGTTACGGCAGGGGACCGAGAATCGCGGAAGCCGCGTATGGGGATGTGTAGGCGCGCGGGCTAGCTTGAGGCACGCCGCCAGGCCGTGACGCTGACCTCGTGTGCGGCATCCAGCGTCCGGCCCTCGCCGGCTTTCAGGCCGTGGGTCGCAAGAATTTGCTGCGGGGTGCGTTCTGGCACACCGGGGAAGCAGCCTTCGCCGCCGGGAAGCCGCACGCGCGGTGCGAGCGACAGCCAGAACGTGTCGTAGCGGTCCATGAACATGTCGAACACGACAGGCCCGCCAATGATCGCGATCGTGCCGTGGCTGACGCCGGCGAAGTCGGCCGCCTCGGCGAAAGAGGCCGCGGCCGGATTCCACAAGGTGGCGTTGGGATTTTCGGGATCAGTGGCGAGCGCGGCAATGCGTCGGGTCAGAATCAATCGTCTGCGTTTCGGCGAATTGGGCTGGTCTTCGCCGGAATGCCGGCCGTGCACGATCAGGTCGGCGCGATCGAGGGCGGCGGTGAAGAACCGCTTGTCGCCCTCGAACTTCAATTCATCCGGCATCACGTGATCGGCATCGGCCAGCATGCCGTCGGCCGACACGATGACATAGCCTTCAATGCAAAATCCCGCCACGCCGGGCAGGCCGAACGCCGCTTACTGCGTCACGTCGGTGATCACGCTTGACACCGGGCGCTGGCTCACCGTCTGCAGCTTGTTGTCCTTCAGAATGGCTTCATCATATTCCGGCAGCGACTGCACCGGCGCCTTCGGCCGCATGGCCACCACCTTGTAGCCCTCGGCCTTCAGGCGACGCAGAATCTCGGGCAAGGCTTCCGCCGTGTGCTTGTGGAAGTCGTGCATCAGGATGATGCCCTTGCCCTGCTTGTTGAGCTTCTTGAAGATGACATCCTCGACCTGCTTGGCGTTGCGCGCCTTGAAGTCGAAGGAGTCGAGGTCGCAGGAGAAGATCGCGATGTTGCGCTGGCCGAGATAGGTGACCATCTCCGGCGGGTGGCGCAAGTCGGGGAAGCGGAAGAAAGGTGCCGGCGAGATGCCGCCGAGCGCCCACTTCACCGCGCTGATGCCTTTCTCGATCTCTTCCTTGCGCTGATCCTCACTCAGCTTCTTGTTGCTGAGGTCGGCATGCGACCAGGTGTGGGTGCCGATCGTGTGGCCCGCGGCGTAAACCTGCTTGCTGATTTCAGGATAGTAGGTGGCGTGCTTGCCGATCTCGAAGAAGATGCCGGTGGTGCATTCATCCGCCAGCGCTTTCAACACCGCCGGCGTGTTCTCGGTCCACGGGCCGTCGTCGAAGGTCAGCACCACTTCGTGGTCCTTGAGGAAATCCAGCTCCTTGAAATGCTCGAAGCCGAAGCCGGGGCCGCCGGTGGTGTCGACCTCGACGGTACGGCCGACGCCGAGCGCATTCGGATTGGTGCAGGCGGCGCGGGCGGGCTGGCGCGGCTGGGCCGCCGCAGCGGGAGCCGGTGCTGCCGCTGCCGCGGGAGCTGCAGCAGCCGGCGCGGGTGCCGCAGCGGCAGGCGCCGCTTTCTGGGCCGCAGCCTGCGACCAGGCAAGAGAAGGCACACATAGCGCAACGGCAACCATCAATCCTGCTGCAACACGCATTTCAGTTTTCCCAGATTTCTGTCGCTCGCATGCGGCGCTGCCGCCATCGTCCGAGCAAATCGTTCCCCCACTCATACTAGCCTAGCCGGACCCGCCAAGCCAAGGCAACGACGCCTTCAACAAAAGGGCTGAATATGTTGGTGATCCGGTTAATTACGGGAACCTGGCAACGCCTCCGGGTTCCTGGCCGCTGAACGAGCGCCTGCAGCGCGGCCTGCCGCTGACCGCGCCGCCAGACGTGCACGATGCCGGGCAGACTCAACCAGGTCAGGAACACGGTCGGCCGCGCCGAGGAGTGCGGCACGAACTCTTAGCGCGCGAACACCGATGCGAGCCCGTCGAACAACAACAACAGCACGGCGAAAGGATTGGAGCCGCTGGCGGCGTGCGACGTGCTGACGTCGGCGAAGGTCAGCATCTTCTCCAGTGGATTGACGACCGCGATCACACTGCCGGTGTTGTAAGCGATGTCGAGCACGAAGAGCGCGATCTGGTAGACGCCGTATCGCCAAGTGCGCGTTGGGAGATCGCGATCAGAATCATGAGTGCGATGACGGGCAGCTCACCGACCAGTTCGCTGCGCAGGATCCACGAATGCATGGCGAGCCCGCCCGAAAGCGCGAAGGCGAGCGTCGCGAGCAGCGCGATGCGCGAAAGATCGATCGCGGGAGCCCTGCAAAGCTCGCGGCGCGTCGGGCAGCAAAGCGGCTGGGGCAGAGGTTCGGACTTAGGTCGGCTTCAAGCCGACCCGCTGCGTCAAGACGATAGAGGTCACGTGTCTTGCCAGCTCCGCGCCTGCTGCTCCTTACCAATAGCGGATAATGAAATCGGTGTATTCGCCGGTTTCGCCCTGGTTGATGCCTTGGTCGGAGACGACAATCGAGGCGCCGGAGGTCATCGCCGCGGAAATGCGGGGCATCACGTCAGGGGGAATCGTGATGCGGTCTAGCGCTTCCGCCGGGCTGTCCGGCAGCGGGACGGGCTTGGTCTCGACCTTGGCCGGTGCAGACTTGCCCCTTTTCCAGCGCAGACGGCGGGGCTCGTCGCTTTCGCGCATCGCGGCACGCGCGGACATCGGCACGGTGACCACCGTCCAATGCAGCAGATTAGGGTCGTTCTTGTCGACGACGGCGGTGAAGACATGCGTTCCGAGCGGACGATCGCTCGGTGCGATCGTCACCGGTACGTCGAACAGCGGCGCAAAGTTCTGCCGGACATACAGCTTTGAATCCTTGCGGCTGATGAAGACAGCGAGTTGGCCTTCACGGCGCCTGGCATCGGGCTTCGGCGGCTTGTCGGTATCGGCAACACGGCTCTCGTCTTTCTTCGCGTTCGCCGCGGGCGGAGCCGCATCGTTCGCCGCTTTCGCGGGCTCGGCCGGCTTTGCGGTGTCCGGCCGGGCCGCGTCCATCTTGGCTGTGTCCACCTTCGCCGCATCAGGTTTCGGAGTATCGGCCTTCGGCGTGTCCGCCTTCGCAGCGTCCGCGTTGGGAGCGTCGGCCTTGGTGGTCTCAGCCGGCTGGTCTATCTTCGCCGGCGCGGCCTCGTCCGCAGGCTCGCTGCTCGCGGAGGGTGCATCCGACATCGTCGGCGTATTCAAATGGCTCTCGTTGGCCTCTGCGGTGTGGGTCTCGTCGCGCAACGGCGTTTGGTCCGGTTTGACGCTGTCGCTGTGGCCAACCGTCGAGCGCAGTTCGAGCTTCGCCTCGATCGGTTTCGCCTCGGGCGCGCCCTTGTCAGCTTTCGCGGCGACCGGCTCGTTCGTGTCGGGCTGCTCGGCAACGGGCGGTGGCGGCGCGACCTTCATCGTCGGCAGCAGTGAATGCTCGAAGCTTGCCGGCGTCAGCTCGCCCGGGCTGACGATCACCCGCGCGCCCATCTTGGTCCAGCCCCACATCTTGATCGCAAAGGCTTCCGGCATGCGGATGCAGCCATGCGAGGCCGGGTAGCCCGGAAGATAGCCGGCATGCAGCGCAACGCCGCCCCAGGTGATGCGCTGCATGAACGGCATCGGCGCGCCGCTGTAGATGGTGGAATGGTGGTAGCGGTCCTTCTGGATGACGCTGAATACGCCCATCGGGGTCGGGTGGCCGGGCATGCCGGTCGAGACGGGTGCTTCAGCGAAAAAGCCGTTGGCGTCGTAGACTCGCACACGCTGCTTGGCGATCGAGACGTTGATGATCAACGGCATCTGCGGATGGACAGTCGTGTCCTTGACCTGGACTGCCTTTTTGGACGGCACCTTGCGCGTGTGCTGTTGCCGTCGCGGCGGCGGTGGGGGCAGGTATTGTGGGTTGTAGTAACCGGGCTCGGATTGCCAATAGTAGCTCGCCGCATCGGCTGGCAGGCTGAAGGCAAAGGCGCCAAACCCGCCAAGGGCAATGACACGCAGGAGCGCTCCGGGTGCCACGGAACGGCGAAGCGCATTCGCGCGATTCATCTTGGAATCCTTGGTCATTCGGTTTTCTTCAGTTTCGCAGACGCAAGCCGCGTTAACCAGCGTAGCGCCTCTGATTCCCGTGATTTTCGCCCAAAGCGTAGCAAAAAAGCCTCACATCTTGTTAAAGGGAGCTCGCGAACCTGCGGGCTTCCCGACACACGTTGGCCCACCTACATGGCGGAAGCTTGCCAACGGAGAGTTCCATGACATTCCAAGCCGTAAGGCCGTGTGACACACGCCTGAAATGCCTGTCCCTCTTAACGCTTCTCTGGCTGTTGTCGCCGTCCGTGCCGGCTGCGTTCGCTGGCGATGAACCAGATTTGATCTTCCGCCGCTCGACCGTATTCAAATTGCTGAGCCCGAACGACAAGCTTGCAACCTATGGTGTTGACGACCCTGATGTCGAGGGGGTGGCCTGCCATTTCACTGTCCCGGAAAAGGGCGGCTATACGGGCTGGCTCGGACTTGCGGAGCAGGTTTCCGATATTTCACTCGCCTGTCGCCAGATCGGCCCGATCCGCTTCAAGAGCAAGTTCGCACAGGGCGACGACATGTTCCGCCAGCGGCGGTCGCTGTTCTTCAAGAAAATGCAGATCGTGCGCGGCTGCGACGCCAAGCGCAACACGCTGGTCTATATGGTCTATTCCGACAAGCTGATCGATGGCTCGCCGAAAAACTCGACCTCGACGGTGCCGATCATGCCTTGGGGCGCGGCCGACACCACCGTGCAGAAATGCGGGGATTTTGTGCAATGAGGGCCGGGACTAGCGCGTGCCCTGAGGGCCAGCCTTGGCCTCGCGGCAACCGACCAGCCGAACGAATTTCTGCGGCGTCGAGATTGCGCCGCTGTCGCCGCGCTGTTGGGACATGGCGCCGCAATGTTGCTCCAATTTGGCGCTGCCGGCGTCAGTCGGCGCAGACACGCCCGCGCGCTTGGCCGGATTCTCGGCGATTACAGATTTTGGGGCTCTCATTTGGGATTTCTTGCCAACAACGATGTCGTCATTGCCCATGACTGCCATCCTTTGCTGAGGGGTAGACAACGCGCGACCGTCCCGAAGGTTGCGTGATTCAGGTGAGTCGGCCGGGCCGCGCCGGTGGTTCAGCCCGGAGCCAGGCAAAGACGCAGTTTTCCACCAAAGAAACGTTAAAGAACCAGCGTGCGCGGGCTGCAAGTCGCTGAAATCATTCGGATTGCACGGCATTGTTTCGTGGGAGGCGCGAGCGACGAAACCAATTTCTTCCCGACGAAACCATTTTGGGCTTTTGGCGCAGAACTGCGGAAACCACTCATGGTTATCAAGCGACCAACAAATGACGGCGCCAACTGCCGACAGGGACAAACCGGAGACAGTCAAATGCGGACCTTGAGCCTGATCGTCGCCTTCGCCTTCGTCGTGGCTGGTACCTCGATGGCTGGTTCGGTTAAAACGGGTTTGCCCGGAATTGGAACGTTCTCCTACAACGGCTCGCCGGTGCCGACGGCGCCGCACGCGCTCGTCGTTGCCGCGCGCTAGTGGCGCGTTGAAGTCGCCCCTAAGACCATCATGTATTTTCGCCTTTGTGCCGCGACCCTTATCGCAACCCTGCTCGTGAACCACACGGCGCAGGCTCAGGCGTCGCTACAGATACGCGCCGCGATGCATCTTTCCGATCCGCGGAGCGAGTTCGTGCGGCAATGTGCTCCGCACATGCTCGGACGCTGGGCGCATCCGGAGGAAGTCTGCGGCTGCCTGCATGATCACGCAGCCTCCGTCATTGAGGACAACGATCTTCGGCTGGCGCTGCTCCGCGGCATCAGCGAGACCGGCGTGCCGACCATCGAGAACGAGTGGGTGCCGGCGTCGAAGCAGTCGGAGATCGGGCCGACCTTCACCAAGATCGCCAAGCCAACGCTGCAATGCATGTTTGACCCGGCAAAGTAAGTCGATCGATCCGCCCTCGTTGTCTCCCTGTTTATTGTCTCTGCTGACGGCCAGTAGCTGGCGACGCCGCTATCTCGCTTTCGGCCCCGAGCGCGAAATGCATCGGCGCGACGGCTGGACGCCGTTCGGCGTCATCTTGGCGCCGGACACTTCCTTGATCTCGCCGGCCGGACAAGTCCCGTCATCGACCAGGATGCGCTGGCCAAGGCGCAACCCCACAATGTCCCGCTCGCGCGAAACCTCGTTGGTCATTGCCTGCGCTGCAGGCGCCGCGCTCATCAGCAACAGGCAGCAGAGGAGGGTGCGTGCGGCCATCATCGCGGCAGGTGTAGCGGCAGGCTTCCGATTCTGAAAGGAGATCGGACGCTGCACATCGCTTGCGAAGTGTGCTTTGATCCGCACGAAAATAGGAACGATCACAAACATGAACGCAAGCGACACCCAAAGAATCGTCGACGCCGTCGATGCCGGCTTCGATGCCCAGCTCAGGACAACGCGCGACCTTGTCGCGATTCCCTCGACCCGTGGTGCCGAAGGCCCTTGCCAGGACATGATCGGCGATCTCCTGCGCGAGCGCAGCTATGAAGTCGACGACTGGCGCATCGATCTTGAGGATCTGAAGAACCTGCGCGGTTATGGCCCGATCGAGCACGATTTCTCCAGAGCGCGCACGGTGGTAGGCACCTATCGGCCCACGACCAGCACCGGAAAGTCGCTGATCTTGCAGGGACACTGCGACGTCGTTCCGGCCGGGCCGCTCGACATGTGGGAGACGCCGCCGTTCTCGCCTGTCATCAAGGACGAGCGGATGTACGGCCGCGGTGCCTGCGACATGAAATCGGGCACGATCGGCGCGCTCTACGCGCTCGATGCCATCAAGGCTGCCGGCCTCAAGCCGACCGCGCGCATTCACTTTCAGTCCGTGATCGAGGAGGAGAGCACCGGCATCGGCGCGCTCTCGACGTTACAGCGCGGCTATCGCGCGGATGCCTGCTTCATCCCGGAGCCGACAGGCGGCCAGATGATCCGTTCGCAGGTCGGCGTGATCTGGTTTCGGGTGAAGGTGCGCGGCTTCCCCGTGCACGTGTTCGAGGCCGGCGCCGGCTCGAATGCGATCATGGCGGCCTATCATCTGATCCACGCGCTGGAGAAGCTCGAGATCGAGTGGAACGAGCGCGCCAAAGCGGATCATCACTTCAACGACGTGAATCATCCGATCAACTTCAATCCCGGCATCATCAAGGGCGGCGATTGGGCCTCAAGCGTGCCGGCCTGGTGCGACGTCGATTGCCGGATCGCGATCTTGCCGGGCTGGTCGGTCGCCGATTGCCAGAACGAGATTCTGGCCTGCGTCGCGGCAGCCTCGCGCGACCATCGCTTCCTTTCCAACAATCCGCCTGAGGTTCAATGGTCCGGCTTCCTGTCGGAGGGCTATGATCTGAAAGATTCCGCCGAGCCGGAAAGCGCCTTCGCCAAAGCCTATGACGCCGTCTATGGCGGCGCGGTGCCGGAGCGCGCCTTCACCGCGCTCACCGACACGCGCTTTTATGGGCTGAACTACGACATCCCAAGCCTCTGCTTCGGCGCCAGCGGAGCGGCGATGCACGGCTTCAACGAATACGTCGAGCTGGATTCGCTCCGGAAGTCGACCAAGGCAACCGCGCTCTTCATCGCGGAATGGTGCGGCGTGGAGAAGGCTTGAGAAGTGCTGGTTATGGTTGCCATTACCTGAGAGGTCATTGCCGGGCTTGACCCGGCAATCCATCCTTTCAAAACTTTCTCCTCAAAGTTCGATGGATGCGCGGGTCATGCCCGCGCATGACAGGGGACATAAGGTCAGGGAGGGCCGATGACGCCGCTTGAGAAAATCCAGTCGATGAAGATGCCTTTTGCGGAGCTGCAGGGCGTGACCTTCGTCGAAGCCGACAAGGACCGCGTCGTCGCCAGGATGCTGGTGCGCCCCGATCTCTGCACGCTGTTTCAGACCGTCCACGGTGGTGCCCTCATGGCCTTCGCGGATTCGGTCGGAGCGGCGGCGACCGTCATCAATCTCCCTGAAGACGCCAAGGGCACCACCACGCTCGAAAGCAAGACAAACTTCATCGGTGGCGCAAAGGAGGGAACTACGGTTGTTGCCACCGCAACGCCCGTGCACCGCGGCCGCCGCACCCAGGTCTGGACAACACGGCTTGAGACCGAGGACGGCAGGCTTGTCGCGATCGTGACCCAGACGCAGATGGTTTTGTGAACCTCGCTCCGTTAACCAACTGGCTGTGAGCGGGAAAGTCCCGGCCTTGAATTTTGTGCTGCAACGCACAATATCTGAGGCCTAGGGATTCGACGCCTCCTCGAGGGATTCGTGACGAGGAGATTTGACGTGCCACACGACACCTTCCATCGCCCGAGGCCGGGCTTTGGCTACGTTCGGACCCTGAGCCAGCAGGAAGAGTTGCCGCTCTTGCGCGATCACCTGCTGCGCCTCGATCCGGACAGCCGTCGCGACCGCTTCAACGGCGTCATCGATGAAAGCTTCATCGAGCGCTATGCCAAGAAGTGTACCGACGACGGCACGATCATCGTGGCCTACATGGAAAACGGCATCGTACGCGGCGCGGCCGAGTTGCATCGGCCTGAGCAATCCGAGGATGGCTTGCCGGAGATCGCCTTCAGTGTCGAGAAATGCGTACGGGGCCAGGGCGTCGGCAGCGTTCTGTTCCGCCGGCTGCTTTCGGAGGCGAGCTGGAAGGGCCATCGCCGGCTACGGGTCACCACCGGCGCCGGCAATGAAGCGATGCGGGCGCTCGCCCACAAATTCGGCGCGCATCTCGAATTCCGCCATGGCGAATCCACCGGCACCATCGATTTGACGCCGCAGCCGCAGGCCGAATTCGCAAAGCTGATCGACGCGCCGCTGAACGCCGCGCGCGCGTTGATGAGCTTTAACCGAGCTTGCTGGAAGCTGTTTTCGAAAATGGTCGAAGGCGGACGCGCAGCGTAGCGCATCCGGTCAAATTCGCTGTCGTCCAGATTAGCTGAGGGTAAATCGGCGCGCGCGCTTTTCAGGTGCCCGTGCGCTTGTCGTTGCCAAAGCGGCGCACGACGCGGCGCTCGACCACCACGGAACGTTGAGCGCCGGCCTCGCCGGCAATGACGCGCGTAGAGGCGGCGCGCGCGTTGACGCGGCTTTGCTTCTTCACTTCGGCGAGTACGGTCTCGTACGGCATGCCGATGAGCGATGCTGCGATCTCGGCCTGTTGATCGACGTCGTCGGTGATGCCGATAGCCGCGAAAATCGCCTCGTCCAGCGTCGGTGGGTCGCGCCGGACGCGCCGCGGACCATACTTGGTATTCCAGTCTTCGCTCATGACAGTCTCTCGTTGGTCCGCGATACCTAGTGGGCAGCTTGTTGCATTGCAATATGAATTTGATGTGGCAGGTCAGCTATGCACTGCCGAAAATCACAGGCCGTCCACCGATCGCGCGTTGTGAAGTTGGATGTCCGGCGCGCTGCCAGCGAGCGGCTGCAGTGTCCGGCTTGATCTCCAACTCGTTCACGGCGCTACCCGTTCCATCGGCTGTTGCGGCCAGCGCCTCAGCGCGGCGCGGCCGGCGTCGGTCAGCTCATAGACGCCGCGCTCGGCGCGATCGAACCAGCCGTACACATTGTGCAGCAGGATCTTACCGGCATCGGGAATGTCCTTGCGCAAATCCCGGACGCGCTGTGGTCCGTCCGACAGCGCCGAGGCGCACGCGAGCGCCTGCTGCCGATAGGCTGTCATGATCGGCGCGCGGGTCGAGCCGCCCATCGCGGGATCGCCGATGCGGCGCTGGTGCTCGGCGACCAGCCGCGAGCGCTTCCGGGGATCGCGGCGCGGCGCCGTCGTTGGCGGCTTCACCAGGACCTCGACATCGCCGCGGCCAGTAACGCCGAGCATGCCGAAGCCGAGCCGCCGGCAGAGATTACGATAGCGCGCGTCGCTTTCGCGGCCCTTGCCGTTGATGGACATCTTGGCGGCGAGCCAGACCTCGTCGGCAGCAGCCGCGCGATCGACCGCCTGCAGGATCAGTTCGAGGTTGAATGACAATTTCAACTCGCCGATCACCACGATCGGCGGATCGTCACCGTTCAGCGCGACAAGGTCGCAGCCGCCGATCTCGCCCTTGACCGTAAAGCCGAGCTTTTCGAGGAAGCGTTTGACCGGGAGATAAAGCGCGGTTTCCAAATTGGCCCTGACGATCGGCAGCGACTCAGTACAGGCAGTCTAGCAGGATCGCGCATCGCAAAACGCAGGACATATGGTCCTGACAAAGGCAAGCGGGTATCCTTACCTTGGGACAATGTTGGGCGCGACAACGGTGACAATCAGGAACGGCCTCTACCACATCAGGATCGAGTTTCTCGACAGCGTCCAGGGCGGCAATCAGGGCGTCATGGTGTTGCGTGACGGTATCATGCGAGGTGGCGATTCCTTCTTTTTCGCCTATGGCAGCTACACATCGGCGGATGGCAGGTGGAAGGGCGAATTGACCAACGAGGAGCACACGCAGAGTTTTGGCGAGCGTCCGGTCTGGGGTCGCAAGGTGGTGACCATCGGCTTTAGCGGAACCTATAACGACAAGAGCGCGTATGGCGAGGGAATTGCGCTCGCCGGCAAGCAGAGCATCCGCTTCAAAGGGACTTTGCGCTTGCTGATCCCGGACTGAGAGGCTTCATACTCGTCCGCTCACCGGGATCAGTGCGCCGGTCACGGCGCTGGCGGCGTCGCTGACCAGGAACAGGATCACCTCGGCGAGCTCCTGTGGCGTCACCCATTTCGAGAAGTCCGCCTTCGGCATGCTGATGCGGTTGGCGGCGGTGTCGATGGTCGAGGGCAGCACCGCGTTGACCGTGATCTTGCCCTTGTGCTCGGCCGCGAGCGCTTCGGTGAGGCGATGCACGCCGGCCTTTGAAGCGGCATAGGGGCCCATGCCGGCGCCCGCCTGCAGCGCACCCATCGCGCCGATATTGACGATGCGCCCCGCGGGGGAAGCGAGGAGATGCAGGATCGCGGCGTGCGAAGCGTTCAGCGCGGTCAGCACGTTCATCGCATGCATGCGCTCCCAGCTCTTGATATCGCCGTCCGCAATGGTCTCGAAAATGAAGCCGCCAGCGATGTTGACCAGCGCATCGAGCTTACCGAAGTGCGCTACTGCCGCGTCGATCGCATGCTTGGCCTGCGCGGCGTCCGTCAGATCGACGTGGCCGAGCTCGATGCGCTCGTCGGTGGCGGCCGTCAGCGCCGGGGCATGGTCGATGCCGGCGACACGGGCGCCCCGCTTGACGGCGCTTTCCACGACCACTCTGCCAAGCGCACCCAAAGCACCGGTGATGACGATGACTTTTCCATTCATTTGAGCCTCTCCGCGACCGGCCGCTAAGCGCACACTATCGCCAATAGAAAATGACTTGCAATGCCCGTTCCCTTCGCGATGAAATGATCGTGCAACGTCAGATGGAAAATCAGAATGACTGATGCACCTCTCCATGCGGAGCTTACCAAGCTGGAATTCAAGCTCCGCTACTTCAAGGCAAGTCTTCTTTCGCAGCGAAAGATCAAGGTCGTGGCGATCGGGTCGTCGTCGACGGCAGGCGAGGGCGACGTCATTCCCTTTCCGCCGCGTCTGGAACTGGCTTTGCGCCGCCGCTATCCCGACCGCATGATCGATGTGCTCGACCGCGGCATTGGTGGGCAGGAGGCTCCGGAAGAGGCAGCCCGCTTCGAAAGCGATGTCATTGCTGAAACGCCGGCGCTGGTAATCTGGCAGGTTGGGACCAATGCAATCTATCACCGCGACCTTTATGACCCCGGCCGTGTCGCCGGCACGATCGCGACCTGTTTGAGCTGGCTGAAAGGACTGCCCCTGGACGTCATCCTCATGGACCTGCAATACGCTCCCGCGCTGCTCGGAGCCAAAGAGCCCGACACCAGGCTGATGGTGAAGTTGATTACGGCCGTCGCAGCGGAGGCGGGAGTCAATCTTTTTCCGCGCTTTGCGCTCATGGAGCACTGGGTCAAGAACGACGGGATTGATCAGGCTATGCTGATTGGTCCGGACGGACTGCATCAGACGGAATTTGCAACCAGTTGCGTAATGCTGGCGCTCGATGCCGCGATCGGCGCCGACATCGGGCCCGTTCCGGGTTCGCCCTTACCGACGGCGTAGCGCGGTTTTCGCTAAAATTTTCCGCTTCTCTGTAAGTGGATGGCAGAACCAGACCGTTATGGTGATGCTTCGACGTCCAAAAAGGGGTTGGAGTATTACGATGGGCAATCTGCCTGACCATGGCTTGCCGCTGGTTCAACTGAAGGAGCAACGGCGCGACCTCGTTGTGGCCTTGCAAAATCGCAATGGCCCGGTCAGTGGCTGGGAGCTGATGCAGATCGCTGCGATCCAACAGACGATCCAGGCGTTCGAGGACGTCATCGCCGACCTCGATGCCGAGCTGGAAGCCGCCGCCTGAAGGCGAAGCCTTCGCGTTGATGAGCTAAGCCTGCAAATAGCGCCGCTTGATCTCGGTGCGCTCGACCGTGCCGAGGCCGAGCCCATCGCGGAAATAGCTTTCGAGATCGCCGTACTGGGCGTTCACGGCATCAAAACCGGCCGCCAGGAACGAGGACTCCACCGAGCCGATCGCCTGCCGGACATCGGCGGGCAGGTCGGGTGCAGAATTGGGATCGCGGCGGTAGTAGCGATTGGTGAGCAGATAATCCTGCGAGATCACCTGACTGGGTACCCCGAGCGCATGCAGGATCAACGCGACGGCAAAGCCCGTGCGATCCTTGCCGGCCGTGCAATGGACCACCAGCGGCGCGCTCTCGTCGAGCAGATTGGCGAACAGCTCGCGGAAACTGTGCGTGTTGGTGCGGACATAGCCGCGGTAGGATTCGCGCATGATCTCCAGCGCGTCCGCGGATGACAGCGCCCGCGCCTGCAGTTTCGCGCGGAGCGCGGCCACGACCGTCGGCTCGATCGGCAGCGAATGCACCTTGATCTCCGGAATCACGCATTCGGCGGCCTTGCGCTCGTCGACGCCACGAAAATCGAACGCGCTCTTCACCCCCAATGCCCGCACGACGCCGACGTCGGCCTCAGTGAGATGGCCGAGGTGATTGGAGCGGAAGATCTGCCGCCAGCGCAGCCGGTGGCCGTCGCCGCTAGGATAGCCACCGAGGTCGCGGAAGTTACTCGCGCCTTCGAGGTTGAGGTGACGGGCATGGAGGTCTGTCATTGGCGGAGCTTAAGCCATCTGGTGCGGCGGCGAAATGACATTCGCACGGTTGGCACGCGGGTTCCGCTTTGCTCTACAAAGATCCGTGCGGGCAGACAGCAGGCAACGAAAAAGGGCCGAAACGATTTCGTTCCGACCCTTGTTCAATCTTCGCGGCTTGCGGGATCGCAGCAATCACGTGCCGCCGCGCATTTTGGGCGCGACATCAGTGCTCCCACGATGGCTTGAAGGAAGGATTGTCTTCCTGGATGGCTTCCTCGTGATACCAACTTCCGCTGCAAATCACCTCGTTCATGCGGGGGGTATTCCGGTCGATGGTCGACTTGGCCTCGCTGTAGCTGCGGCCGCCGAGAGCCGCACGGCCCCCGGGCGGGAATTGATAGATCTTGGCAGATCCCTCGTTGAAAGGTGCACTCATACCTGGCTCCTTCGGCCGGTGCGCTTTGGGTTGATGGTGCGCCCGACTCGTTCTCTTGTGGTTACCAATCCCGATATCGTTCGAACTCCCGCCGGCGCAATGTGATTAAAGACACATCACTTTCTGCTTCTTTTGTGGGCATCGCGGGCGCTGCCTTCCCGAAGGCAGCTTTCACCTGACCAACGTTTGAGCTGAAGGGAAGGTTGCCTGGAGACGTCGGCCAGCCGGAAAAGGCGTCGATCGGACTGGCGCGGGATTAATCGCGAGCTGTGGCCGCCGAGCCCGGTGCCGCGGAATCGAGCGGGAATCCGGCAATATTGCTGTCATTTTGCGGAACAGCCCGCGCTGGTTTGTCGCAGCCTCTTTGCCGCCAATTCCGAAATCGAGCCGGGCCTCACGAGCCGGTCCGCCGCGCCGCGCGCGACGACGCGGCTGGCACGTTCCATGCTTTGTGACAAACGGCTGACTAAGCCGGGTATGCGGTGGGAATGCCGCTTTTTCGGCCCTTCCCGCCTTCGAAAGACGATCAACAGAGAGGCTCAATGACGAAGTACAGGCTCGAGTACATCTGGCTCGACGGATACACGCCGACGCCGAATTTGCGCGGCAAAACCCAGATCAAGGAATTCGCGTCGTTCCCGACGCTTGACCAGCTTCCGCTGTGGGGCTTCGACGGCTCCTCGACGTTGCAGGCCGAAGGCCACAGCTCCGATTGCGTGCTCAAGCCGGTCGCCGTCTATCCGGACGCGGCGCGCACCAACGGCGCGCTCGTCATGTGCGAAGTCATGATGCCTGACGCCAAGACCCCGCACCCCTCCAACAAGCGCGCCACCATCCTGGACGACGCGGACGCGTGGTTCGGCTTCGAGCAGGAATATTTCTTCTACAAGGACGGCCGTCCGCTCGGCTTCCCGACCTCGGGCTATCCTGCGCCGCAGGGTCCGTACTACACCGGCGTCGGCTACAAGAACGTCGGCGACGTCGCCCGCAAGCTGGTGGAAGAGCATCTCGACCTCTGCCTCGCGGCAGGTATCAACCACGAGGGCATCAACGCGGAAGTCGCGAAGGGCCAGTGGGAATTCCAGATCTTCGGCAAGGGCTCCAAGACCGCTGCTGACCAGATGTGGATGGCCCGCTACCTGATGCTGCGCCTCACCGAGAAATACGGCATCGACATCGAATTTCACTGCAAGCCGCTCGGCGACACCGACTGGAACGGGTCGGGCATGCACTGCAACTTCTCGACCAAGTACATGCGCGAAGTCGGCGGCAAGGAGTACTTCGAGAAGCTGATGGACGCCTTCAAGACCGCGCGCGCCGACCACATCGCCGTGTACGGTCCGGACAACCACATGCGCTTGACCGGCAAGCATGAGACGGCGTCGATCGACACCTTCTCCTGGGGAGTCGCCGACCGCGGCGCATCGATCCGCGTGCCGCACTCCTTCGTCAACAACAGCTACAAGGGCTATCTGGAAGACCGTCGCCCGAACTCGCAAGGCGACCCCTACCAGATCGCTTCGCAGGTCCTGAAGACGATCGCCACGGTGCCGACCGGCGCCAAGGCCGCCGCCTGATAAAGGGTGCCGCCTGATTGGGCTGAGCCTGAACATGGTCCGCCTGAGCTTTGCTGCTCCGGCGGACCATTGCTTTGTGACATGCAATTCCATCGCTTTCCCGCGGCGGTTGAAGCGCGCTAGATGACCTTTCTCGCTGTATTGACGCTGATGCGGCGGGCCTAAGACAGGGGTCATGGATGGCCAATGTGCTGCGCCTGTTGTCGACGTTGGCCCTGAAGGGCGCGGTGGAGCGGCTTGCCGGGCATTATCAGGCGGCGACAGGAACGAGGCTGGATGCCGACTTCGCGCCGACCGTTGGATTGTTGAAACGCTTGCAGGAAGGCGAGAAGGCCGATGTGCTCGTTCTCACCCGCGAGGGGTTGGACGAGCTTGTCGCCAAAGGCTTGGTTGCGCCCGCAAGCAGGATCGATCTGGCCCGATCCTATGTCGGGATCGCGGTCAAGGCCGGCCAGCCTCGTCCCGACATATCGACCGAGGCTGCGCTCCGCGCCGCGTTGCTCGCTGCCCGATCGGTGGCCTATTCCAGGATCGGCGCCAGCGGAATCTATTTCGCCGAGCTGATCCAACGGCTCGGCATCGCTGCCGATGTCAACGCGCGCGCTACGATCACCGCGGGCTTCACCGCCGAGCGGCTCATTATCGGCGACGCCGACCTCGCCGTGCAGCAGCTCAGCGAATTGAAGCAGGTTCCGAGCGTCGAAATCGTCGGCCCGATCCCGCTCGGCCTGCAGACGCCCGCGGTGTTCACCGCAGGGCGGACGGCATCGTCGGAGAAAGTGGCGCGCCGGCCGATGCTCTCCTGAAATTTCTTGCCTCGCCGGACGTCGCACCGGTGCTGCGGGATAGCGGGCTTGAGCCTTGAATTTGCAGCCTTGAATTTGCCCCTGCGGCAACGCAACCTCGCATCACTATGGTGAACCGGCTCCATCTGCTTGCATGTGCCCTGTTCCTGGCGCTCGCGCCGTCGCTGGCGCGTGCGCAATCGGCCGAGCTCGTGCTGTGCGATCGCCTGGCCGCTGATGCTTCGGATCCGGACAAGCCGGCGGACGTGAAGGGCGTCCCGGTGGTCGCCGCATCCGACATCGCGACCGCCATCAAATTCTGCAAGAAGGCGGCGATCGGCTCGCGCCGGGCGATGTATGAGCTCGGCCGCGCCTATGCGGCCAATCAGCAGGTGAGCGAAGCGATAGCCGCCTGGCGAAAGGCGGCCGACAAGGGCTCGACCTCGGCCATGGTCGAGCTTGGCGTGGCCTATGGCACCGGCAACGGCGTCGCCAAAGACGAGGAGGCGGCGCGAAAACTGTTCGAGCGCGCGGCCGAGGCCGGCAATCCGCGCGGCGTCACCAATCTCGCGGCGCTTGGCGGCAGTGCCGCGCCGTCCGATCCCGCGCGCGCCCGCGAGCTCTTGAGCAAGGCGGCCGAGACCAACGCGGAGGCGCAATATCAGCTTGGGCTGATGCTCGCCGACGGCACCGGCGGTCCGAAGGATGATGCCGGCGCCCGGGCGCTGTTCGAGAAGGCGGCGGCGCAAAACCATCCTGGCGCGCTGGAGCGGATGGGCGCGTTCTCGGAAGAAGGCCGCGGTGGGCCAAAGGACAAGGAGGCCGCGAAAGCCTATTTCAAGCGCGCCGCCGATCTCGGCGACGAGCAGGCCAAGGCGGAGCTCAAGCGGCTCGATTGCCCGATCGCGATCAAGGACAAGCGCGGGAATTTTGTGACGGATCTGTGCTGGTAGGTCCGCGCGTTCGCGCCTTCGGATTCGAAGCCGGTCGACCTTGAGGGAACAGCAAGGCGCCACCATCGTTGCCAAGGAAAGTTCGCCAGGAGGCCTGCCATGATCCGCAAATTGCAATCGGGCCAGTACCGGCTCTATTCGCGCAAGGTCGATCCCAGAACCGGCAAGCGTCGCAATCTCGGTACCTTCAAATCGCGCGCGGCGGCGGAGAAGCACGAGCGCGCCGTGCAGTTTTTCAAGCGGCACTGAGAACAAGCAAATACTCTTCCACTCGGGTGCCAGATCGCCTAAGAGCGGCCGCGACGATTTCTCTCACCCGCGTGCCAATGATCCGCCTCGACAACATCTCCAAACAGCAAGGCCATCAGATTCTGTTCATCGAAGCCTCCGCCGCGCTCCAGAAGGGCGAGAAGGCGGGTCTCGTCGGTCCGAACGGGGCCGGCAAGACCACGCTGTTCCGCATGATCACCGGCCAGGAGCAGCCGGACGAAGGCCAGGTCGCCGTCGATCGCGGCGTGACCATTGGCTATTTCAGCCAGGATGTTGGCGAGATGTCGGGCCGGAGCGCCGTCGCCGAGGTGATGGCTGGCGCAGGCGCGGTCAGTGAGGTCGCGGTCGAGCTGAAGGAGCTGGAGGCCGCGATGGCCGATCCGGACCGCGCGGATGATATGGACGAGATCATCGCGCGCTATGGCGAGGTGCAGGCGCGCTTCGAGGAGCTCGACGGCTACGCGCTGGAGACCCGTGCACGCGAGGTACTGGCGGGCTTGAGCTTCAGTCAGGAGATGATGGACGGCGATGTCGGCGAGCTCTCGGGCGGCTGGAAGATGCGGGTGGCGCTTGCGCGCATTCTCCTGATGCGCCCGGACGTGATGCTGCTCGACGAGCCGAGCAACCATCTCGACCTTGAAAGCCTGATCTGGCTCGAGCAGTTCCTGCAAAGCTACGACGGTGCGCTGATGCTGACCTCGCATGACCGCGAGTTCATCAACCGCATCATCACCAAGGTGGTGGAGATCGACGGTGGCTCGCTCACCACCTATTCGGGCAACTACGAATTCTACGAGCAGCAGCGCGCGCTCGCCGAAAAGCAGCAGCAGGCGCAGTTCGAGCGCCAGCAGGCGATGCTCGCCAAGGAGATCAAGTTCATCGAGCGCTTCAAGGCGCGCGCCTCGCACGCGGCGCAGGTGCAGAGCCGGGTCAAGAAGCTGGAGAAAATCGAGCGCGTCGAGCCGCCGCGGCGGCGCCAGACGGTGGCGTTCGATTTCCTGCCGGCGCCGCGCTCGGGGGAGGATGTCGCGAGCCTGAAGAGCATCCAAAAGCGCTATGGCAGCCGCACCATCTATGACGGCTTCGATTTCATGATCCGCAGGCGCGAGCGCTGGTGCGTAATGGGCGTCAACGGTGCCGGCAAGTCGACGCTGCTGAAACTGGTCGCAGGCGCGGCCAAGCCCGATGACGGCACGGTGACTATCGGCGGAAGCGTCAGAATAGGTTATTTCGCCCAGCACGCCATGGACCTGCTCGACGGCGAGCGCACGGTGTTCCAGTCGCTGGAAGATGGGTTTCCGCAAGCCGGCCAGGGCTCGCTCAGGGCGCTCGCCGGCTGCTTCGGCTTCTCCGGCGACGACGTCGAGAAGAGGTGTCGCGTGCTGTCGGGCGGCGAGAAGGCGCGACTCGTCATGGCGAAGATGCTCTACGATCCTCCGAATTTTCTGGTGCTGGACGAGCCGACCAACCATCTCGATCTCGCGACCAAGGAGATGCTGATCTCCGCACTCTCGGAGTTCGAAGGCACCATGCTGTTCGTGTCGCATGACCGGCATTTCCTGGCGGCCCTGTCCAATCGCGTGCTGGAGCTGACGCCGGAGGGCATCCAACAATATGGCGGCGGCTACACCGAATATGTCGAGCGCTCCGGCCATGAGGCGCCGGGCTTGCGGAGCTGACCTGCAAGTCTCTCGCTTGAATGCGCGTGGCCCGCCCGCTAGGGTCCCGGAAAAAGCGGGGAGAAAACCATGAAGCAGCTTCGGATCGGCGACATCACCATCGACGCGGTGATCGAACGCGAGGGGCCGTGGCGCCGGCCGCAGGACTTCTTTCCCGCCTATGACGATGCCATCTTCAAACATCATCTGAAGGGCATGGAGCCGGAGTTCTTCGACGTCGCCTCCGGCATGATGGTCATGCCCTACCAGACCTTTGTGGTGCGCACGCCGCGCTACACCATCCTTGTCGATACCTGCACCGGCGAGGACAAGGGACATCCGCCGCCGTTCGATTTTCCCGGCAAGGAGCGCTGGCGCAAGGAGCTGTTTGCGCTCGGCGTCTCCTATGAGCAGATCGATTACGTCTTCTGCACCCATCTGCACATCGATCACACCGGCTGGAATACGACCTTGCGCGACGGCCGCTGGGTGCCGACCTTTCCGAACGCCAAATACGTCTTCCACAAGCGCGAGTACGCGGCGTGGGAGGAGCAGCACAGGAAGGGCGCCAATCCGCCCGGTACGGTGTTCCGCGACAACTGCCTGCCGATCGTGGAAGCGGGGCAGGCGCTGCTCGTCGACGACGACTACGCACTCGATGACACGATCACGCTGACGCCGACGCCGGGGCATTCGCCCTGCCATTGCTGCGTCAACATCTTCTCGAAGGGCAAGCGCGCCGTGGTCGCCGGCGACCTCATGCATCACGCGATCCAGTGCCGCGAGCCCGATTGGTCGGCGCGGCCGGACTGGGACCCGAAGCAGTCGGCGGTGTCGCGGCGGAAATTCTTTGCCTCCGTCGCCGACACCGACACGCTGATCCTGCCGATCCATTTCCCGCGTCCGACGGTCGGCCTGCTCAAGGCCGACGGCGACCGCTTCGATTATCGCTTCAAGCGGGATTAGGCTCGGATGAGGAGCGGCTCGAACACGAAGGCCAGGGTCGCCATTGCCGGCCTCGGCGCGATCGGCCGTGAAGTCGCAGCGGCGCTCGACAAGGGCATCGACGGGCTGGAGCTTGCGGCCGTATCCGCCGCCAACATCGACAAGCATAGCGAATGGCTTGGCAAGCTCGGCAAGATGCCGGCAGCCTTGCCGATCGAGCGGCTTGCGGATGCCGCCGATATCGTCATCGAATGCGCGCCGAGCAGGCTGGTCCGTTCGATCGTTGCGCCGGTGGTGTCGCGCGGCAAAACCGTGATCGTGCTCAGCGTCGGCGCGCTGCTCGAGAACGAGGACCTTGTCGCGCTTGCCCGGCAGCATGGCGGCCAGATCGTGGTGCCGACCGGCGCCCTGATCGGACTCGACGCCATGACCGCGGCCGCGGTCGGGACCATCCATTCCGTGCAGATGATCACGCGAAAGCCCCTCCAGGGGCTGGCGGGCGCGCCCTATCTCGTCGAGAACAACATCGACATCGACGACATCAAGGAGCCGCTCAAGATTTTCGACGGCACGGCGCGTGAAGCAGCGAAGGGTTTTCCCGCGAACCTCAATGTCGCCGTCGCGTTGTCGCTGGCCGGCATCGGCGCGGACCGCACGCGCGTGCAGATCTGGGCCGATCCCACGGTGACCCGCAACACGCATCGCATCGAGGTGGATTCGGACTCCGCGCGCTTTTCGATGGGAATCGAGAACATCCCGTCGGAAAACCCCCGGACCGGAAAGATCACCGCGCTGTCGGTGATCGCCTGCCTGCGCAAGCTGCGGGCGCCCTTGCGGGTAGGGACCTGAACAAAAGGCGGCCGGTCGGCCGCCTTTCTTGGTTGGCCGGAGCGGAGCGACTAGCCGCCGGCTTCGCACTTCTTCATGAAGCTGGTCTTGGCGGCGCCGGCGAGCTTCTTGCCGTCGGATCCGACCGCCTTGGTCTCGCAAGCGTCGTGGTTGCACTTCTTCATGAACGCAGTCTTTGCCGCGCCGGCAAGCGGCTTGCCGTCCTTGCCGACCGCTTTCGCGTCGCAGGAGGCGTCCTGCGCGAAAGCCGAGCCGGCGGCGAAGGTGGCGATGATGGCAGCCAGAATGATCCGCTTCATTGGGGTGTCTCCCTAAAAGAATAAGCAAGGGATTGGAACTTGGAATCCGCCTACGATCAAGCACCCCGCAGCCAAATGTCGCGCAAATAAATTCCCGCCAACAGGCCCACCCGTTCATCTTCCGGTCAGGATCGCGCACCTCGATCGAGCAGCGCCTTGAAATCGGCCCGCGCGCGCTGTGCCTCGGCCTTGGCGACTGCGGATGCATCGCCAAGGCCGAAATAGCCGTGGATCAGGCCTTCACCCGCATGATGCTTCACCGCCACGTCGGCGCCTTCGAGCGCTGCGGCATAGGCCACGCCCTCGTCGCGCAAGGGATCGAACCAGGCGGTGCAGACGATTGCTGGCGCGAGCCCGGCATGATCTTTCGCGCGGAGCGGTGACACGCGCCAGTCGGCGCCCTCGGCCCGGTGAGCGAGATAATGGCCGCAAAACCATTCCATCACCGCGCGGGACAAAAAGTAGCCGTCGGCGTTGTCGGTGCGCGAGGGAAAGCGCGCGTTCTCGGCCACGTCGGCGTAGTTTCCGTACGCATCGGTGACGGGATAGACGAGAAGCTGCGCGGCGAGCTTGATGCCGGCGTCGCGGCAGGCCAGTGCCGATGTCGCCGCGAGATTGCCGCCGGCGCTGTCGCCGGCTACGCCCAGGCGCGTGGCGTCGCCGCCGAATTCGGCGATGCGTGCGGAAACATCGCGCGTGGCGGCGAAGGCGTCCTCGAACGCGCCGGGAAAGCGCGTCTCCGGCGGACGCCGGTAATCGACGGAGATCACGACCGCGCCGGTCTCGATCGCAAGCCAGCGCGCCTGCCGGTCATGGGTTTCGAGATCGCCCGCCACCCAGCCGCCGCCATGGAAGAACAGCACTGTCGGCGATTTGCCTCCTCCGCTGCGGTAGAGGCGCGCATTCAGCGGACCGGCCACACCCTTGAGCTTGATGTCGCTCACGCTCTCGACCGGCGGCGGCGGGACCGCCGCGCGCGAGGCGGCGAGCGCGCGCAAGGCATCGCGCGCGCTTTGCGGCGTCATGATCGTGGGATCGCGGAGCGGCAAGAGCGGAATGATGTCGGCAATGACGGGATCGAGCGGAGCGGGCATTTGCAGGTTCCCTTGGAGTTTTCTTTGTTGTTGGACTCTCAGCATAAATAAGGCTCGCGTCGGCGACAATCGCGGTTGAGGAAGCAGGGAAGGCACTTCATCGGATTCAATCATCAAAAGTTTCGTCATTGCGAGGAGCCAACGGGTCCGCGCGAACGCGCGGCCCGTTGACAGGCTCCGCGACGAAGCAATCCAGACTATTTCCGCGGAGGTGGTCTGGATTGCTTCGCTGCGCCCGCAATGACAGAGGGGACACACGTTCGCATTCTCGCGGCACAAAATGCCCGAGTGATGCATCGTTCGTCGCCCTCAAAATCAGGAGGGCACAGGGAATGCCGGGTGCAGGCCGCACCCGCGAGCCTTGCGTGCAAAGAAAGAGTGCACTTACGCACGCAAGCAACAACAGGGCAGCCGGAACAACCGGCATTCCCTGCGCGATGGTTTACGGCTTATACGTGTTCTCCTCGGAGTGCCGGGCTTGTTAGCCTCCGTCCCCCCGGGCTCTCGGCGTGTCGGCCGAAGGCCGACATCGCTTGACCGGGGGTTGACGCCAGCGTCGGGGCGTCGGGACCGCACGATTTCGCTCGTCCGCGAGCGATGCTTTCGTCCGCGCGACATGCGCGCTGAGCACCTCACGTCCACCGCATCCCGCTCCCAACGTCCGTGACGATCGCGATACGCCCCTCCTGTGGAGGCGGGATGCGGGGAGATAATCATGATTTTCAGAAAAGCGGAAGAAGATTATTTTTCGCCAAGGTACTTGACATTGCTTCTGATAAACGGAAGGCGCTGCGAAAGCGATTTGCCCGTCGGGCAGCCGCCGGTTTCGTGCATTCAGGCGATTGCGAATCCAATTCAATAGGTTACGAGATCGCGCCACGTGACTGAATATCACGCGCCCTCACTTCGGCCGCTGACTGTGTGAACCGCGCAACATGGGCGCTCCGCGAATCATCTTAACCTCGCTCTTGCCGCTGCATGGGCGGCTCCCTGGAGACTTGCCCGCCGCCAATGGCGGGCTTCTTAGTGAAGCCCCAGACCGACGTCCGTCCGGCGTACTGCCGATTGGGGACGCACATCGATCGTCGGACTTGTTCGGCGAAGGGCCACGAGCGGGCGTTTCCTGCCTGCTAACGCGGTACGCCTTAATCTTGGCAGATTCCATGCCACAACGGCGGGTTCCCGAGCGGCGCGTTCCCGAGCGACGCGTTCATGCCTCCGGCATCCCCGCCTTACGCAGCCCTTCGTACATTCTTTCGCACTGCGCCAGGTAAGCTGGATTTTTTGATGTGCGAAGCAATTGTAGTTCGGAAATCGTTCGAGCGGACGGGCCGGTCCCGAGATAGTTGGCAAGTGCAGCGCATGCCTCGTCGGCGCGACCCTGCATGCCGTGAGCCGCAGCGAGACATAGGTGAGCCAGCGAATAGTTAGGGCTCAAGCCAATCGCCTTGCGCAGCATCTCAATTGCTCGGACATCATCGCCGAGCAGAAATTGAACCCAGCCAATGCCGCTGTACCCTCGGAACAGAAACGGGTCGCGCGGACTGAGGCGGATGAAGTCGGTGAAATGCACCAGGGCTTCCTTACCCAGACCCGAAGAGGCTTTCGCAGATCCAAGGCCACTGTGCGCGAAGTGCAAATTCGAGTTGAGCCGGATTGCTGCTTCAAACTCGTTTATAGCTTCCCGGAAGCGCCCTTGTAGAGAAAGCACGACCCCCACGACATGGTGGCAGTATGCGTCTGACGGATCCAGTGCCAGAGCACGTGCCGAAAGGGCCTTAGCCTGACACAAGTCTTCGTCGCGCGCTTCACTCCACAAGCTCGCGATGTTACCCGCGAGCACGTCCGCCAGCTCTGCGAGAGCCCGAACGTCGTCGGGGGCGAGTTGCAACGCTGCTCTATATTGCTGAATCGCCGCGACAGTGTTTGCACGAGACACGCCATGGTAAAGCCGTGCACGAGCGCGCATTATCAGGTCTACCGCATCCGGGTTTGTCGAACGCTCGCTGCGACGGCTCTCAGCTTCGACAAGCTGCACGTCGAGCGCGTGCGCGAGCTCGATGGTGATTGCATCCTGCAGCTCAAACAGCTCAGCGATTTCTCGATCGAACCGATCGGCCCAGAGATGAGCACCAGTTTCGGCGTCAATGAGCTGGGCACCGACCCGCACGTGCTGACCCGCCTTTCGGACGTTACCTTCAACGACGTAGCGAACGCCGAGTTCGCGCGCGACCTGCTTTACGTCTACCGACTTACCCTTGAAGGTAAAGGCAGTGTTGTGGGCGATCACGAACGAACCAGCGAGTCGTGACAGCTCTGTGGTAAGGTCTTCGGTGACGCCATCGACGAAGTAGTCCTGCCCTGGATCGCTGCTGAGATTGGCAAACGGCAGTACGACGATCGAAAGGCGCGGCACGCTTGGTACCGCCGACATGGCGCTGCTTAGTGCAACCGAGGGCTGCCCCCCAGTCCTGATCGCATAGGCATGCACTGGCCTAGCAATGTTCTTAAGCCGTTGCTCGCCGGCGTCCTCGAAGGGAATCTCGAGCTGGTCTCGTACGTAGTCGTGAACACGAGCCGAAATGCAGATGCCGCCGGGCTCCGCTATCCCTTCGAGACGTACGGCTACGTTGACTCCATCACCGAAAATATCACCACGATCGATGATGACATCACCAACATTGATGCCAATACGGAATTCCATCCTCCTCTCCGGCGGCAGGGCGTGGTTGCGTTGAGCCATGCCGCCCTGCACGTCGAGGGCGCATCGCACGGCGTCCACGGCGCTGCTGAACTCAGCCAACAATCCATCGCCGGTGTTCTTGACAACGTGTCCGCGGTGTTCGCTGATCTTGGGATCGATGAGGATACGCAGATGTTCCTTCAACTGAACGTGCGTGCCCTCCTCGTCCATGCTGGTCAGCCTGCTGTAGCCAGCGACATCGGCGGCGAGAATGGCCGTGAGCCGTCGCTCCAGGCGCTCCGTGGCCATGCCTATCTCCGGGATGGGGTGCGAGGCATTTTACTCGCCTTGGGTAGCGGAAGCCAGCAGTCGGTCTTGTAGAGCCGATATTGCGGGGGCCGGTCATTTCCCCCTGACCCTAGTAAGGGCGCGGCGGAGGATCACCCCGCCGTGTGACCGAAGATCGCGCCAGCCAGAAGCGCCAGATCAAGGTCCCACCCGAGCCCCCGTCGAAGATCGGCCACGTCCAGCGGCGTTAACCGCCAGAGCTTCGACGGCAGGACCGGCCACTCCGCGCGAAATGTCTCTAATGGGTCATTCGCGTCGATTCAGCCGCGCCTTGCCGGTTTTCGGTCTAACCCTGACAGCCGACACGGAATCCGGCGTCAGACTTGGTCGATCCGGGCAAGATAAGCGACACCGACCAATTCACGATCACCTCGTTGGCCCAGATCAGCGCTCTGGGTAGAGCAGCATCGTAGCCCGCGTGGCCCTATCTTGATAGCGCGACTCGCTTGAACGCTACCACGAGCGGCTTTTCCAGCTTGCCGGTCATTCCGCAGACGATGTCGTAAGCATCCGCGCGGGACATGGTTGCCCTGTAAGGTCGGGCTTCGATCAGTGCGGAGAAGATGTCCGCAATGGTCAGGACGCGAACCAGGTCGCGGATGTTTTCGGCGCACAAACCGTCGGGATAGCCGCTGCCGTCGAGATACTCATGGTGATGGCGTACCGCATCAAGGATCTCCGCGGAAATGCTCACGTTGTTCTTGAGAGCATCGAAACCGGCGACGGGATGCGTTTCGATGAGGGCCCGTTCCTCGGGCTCGAGGCGGGCCGGCTTGTCGAGAACGGCAAGCGGGATCATCGCCTTGCCGATGTCGTGAAACATCGCGGACGTATAGAGCCGCTCGATCTCGCAATTCGGGCAACCGAGGCTCAATCCGAAGTCGACGGCCACTCCGGTCACCAGCAAGCAGTGCTGATACGTGCCCTCGTGATGTCGCCGAACGGTCTTGAGCCAGTCATCCAACCCGTTTTCCTCGACCGCTGCCGCGATGGCTGCGCCGGCCTTCTTGGCGCCCGCGATATCGATCGGCGTGCCGCTGGCGACCGCCGTGAACATCGAAGCCAGCGCGACCTCGCCGGACGAGGCCGCCGCGGCGCTGCCGCTCTCCTCCATCAACCGCGTGTCGCCGTCCAGGAGGTCACCCACTTCCTTCAACAGTCTCGCCGGATCGAGCGGGCCGGTCAGGACGGACGTCGCGCCCAGCGCATAGGCCTGTGAAATTGACAGGTGAGCGGAGTCCTCGACCAGGAAAATGCGCTTGTCGACGGTCTTCAGGCTCGCGAGAGCCTTCTTGAGCGCGCAGATATTATCGATCGTGCGCAGGTCTGCCTTGACGACGAGCACGTCCGTATTGCAGCGCTGGACGCTCAACCCGCGCAGCAACTCCGACGTCACGGCGTGCTTGCGCTCGAGCACGGCCCGGACACTCGCAAGCCTTGCAGATGTGTCGGCTATCAGATGGACCGGCATCGATTTGAACCCTGTTCCGGCGAAGATCCGGGAGTCGAGGACATCAAGTGCATCTGAAAATCAGCTTCCGTTGGACATCAAAATATTGTCTTCGCTCATTTTGATTGTGGCGAGCGCTTCTTGTCATGGCTGGTGAACTTGACGCCGACCTGAGTCCCGTCGACCCACACCAGTTCGCAGCGCCGGAATGCAAGGCCAGTCGACGACAACAGCAGGAAGAACTCGCGTGCCCGCAAGACCTCGGGTGAGCCTTCTATTTCGAGCTTGGCGCCGCTCTCGGAAACGTCGAGCAGAACGCAGCTTCGTCGCCACGTGCCGTCGACGCCCATGAGATTGACGGGATGGGCGTGCTCAAATCGGACGCGCATCGCACGCCGGCTCTCTCCTCTCATCAGCGCCTCCCTGCAGCAGCGGCCACCTGACCGTTTGATGCCGATTTGTCGCCGGGAAGGCTCGGCGGCTCGAAGCGGATGGTGTATTGGGCCGATGAGACGAGGAGCATCTCGAATACTTCCCGCGCCTGATCGAGCTGTTCCTTTGAAAGCGGCGCCACACGCCGGTTGTTGAGAACCGCAAGAGTTGTCTGCCAGTTCAGGCGCGACGCGCGGCATGCGATGATCAATCCGCCGCCGCTCTCTTCGTCCATGAGCGGCGCGATGATGTCGATCGTGGCACCGGAAAGCAGCACCAGCGCGGCAATCACGTTCGGATATTCGCGCCGGATCGCAAAGCGGTTGACGGTGGAGTCGTTCAGCTTGCCGGTCTTGTTGAGGGCGACCACCGCGGCGTGGGCTTCAGCATGGTTTTGAGCTGGCGTCTTCGCGCCGGCCGATATGGGGACGGCATCAAGCGCCGCACGAACCCTCTCGCGCGCCGCGGGAGGACTGCCTTTCAGGAGCCGCGCGCGAACGGCTTCTGTCGTCCGCGCCAGCAGGCTTTGGAGTGCGTCGGCCGGGACGTCCGGACGCAATCCCAGGGACTCCGCAATGACCTCATCACGCTCTGTCGCCGCGAGCAGGCACGCGTAACCCTGCCCATTGAAGCGCGCGCCCGGGTTTTTGGCCAACAGGCGCTTGGCATCCTTGCCGGCATGTCGGAGGATGGCTTCGGTGACGGCTTCACCGAGCTGTGCGCGCTTCGAGATCGCGATCAGGTGTTGCTGGCCGCGGTTGTTCGTGATCTCGATGAGGTCGGCATCGGACAGGGCGGTTGACCTCATCAGGACGGGCCCCGCTACCGCCGGGTTTTCGTGGTAAGCCAGGCGGCGGATCGTTTTGTGCGGTACAGGGATAACGTCGGCGAGCACGGTGGAGAGCTCGGACAGCGCGCCGAGATCCACGCGCGAAGCCAGGCGAAGCATCACATCGTCGAAGACGCCAAGTTGCTCCAGGCTCAGCCGGTCGGAATGGGAAAGAAAGCAAGCGGCTATCTGCGCCAACATTCGCGCGCGGCGCGCGGGCGAGCAGTCCCGAATGGAGACATCAATTTCGCTGCTCAAATCGGCGAGGGCGGTGCCAGTCATAGCCGGCGCAATTCCATGTAGAAAACGTTCTGTTCTCGTCTTGGAAGTTCACGTCACGGTTGTTAAAATTTTGCATATTGATGATCGCGCGAGGTAGCTCGTTACCTCGCCCAAGATACTGAATTGATATCGAAATTCGGCAGTATGGATGTCGAGCCATCACCCACAGGGAAATCGCCGATAAGCAAATTCTGATATCTCAACGCTGCGGGGCAGATACTGGAATGAGCAACGAGGCCCACAAACCAAGCCTCAAACCCAAGGTATTTCGCTTCAGCGATATCGATCAATTTCGAAGTTCGATCCGAAGCCTGAGCGTCGACTTTACGCCGCTTGTCCGGCACATTTCCGCCGCGCAGATCATCCTGAACCTCGAAGGGTGCGACGTTACTTTCACGAAAGCCTTTCCGCGTATCGTCGACGCGCAGCTCATGCCCGATTGCACGGCAGTTGGATTCGCGATGGACGATGGCATCCCGATCCGTTTCAACGGTATCGAGATAGACCGATCGGTCGTTTTCATCGGAACTGACGGGGCCACCTACAGCGCGGTTGAACACGTCGAGAGGCGCTTCGGGGCGATCATGTTCAGGCCGATGATAGCAGATCGGGGCTGGCCGCAGGCGAACGCCAACTTCCTCATTTTCGAAACGAGCCGGGTTGCCCTGCAGCGGCTGTGCGAGCTTGTGGTCCATATCCTGTCGGCGGCAGAGCGATTCGACAATTCGATCAGCGCGAGAGACGTGTCATCGGCGATCAGGGAATCGCTGCTCGCCGCCGCGGATGCTGTCTTTGCCGATGTCGCTCCAACGAAGTGGGCTGCGCGCGCCAATGCGACGCGGACATTCAAGATTTTCCAGGACGTGCGGGCCGTATTGGCGGGAGGTCTGGGAAGGCCGATCTACAGCGAAGAGCTCGCACGACAGGTCGGCGTATCCGTTCGCTCGCTTCACGATGCGATCCAGCGCCACACCGGGATGAGCCTGCACCGCTATCTGCGGCTGCGAAGGCTTTGGCTTGTCCGCAAGCATCTGCTGGAGGGCGGCGCCGACAGCATCAAGGCTTGCGCGCTTGCGTTCGGCTTTTGGCATCTCGGCGATTTCTCGGCGAGCTATCGCCTGCAGTTTGGCGAACCTCCCTCGGAAACACTGGCACGGTCACGCCGGTCGTGATCGCCGATCACGTCGGCCGGCGAATGCGGCCATGGCAACGCCCGAGCGGGCGCCGCCAACCCTCTGACGCAGCCTGAAAAAGCAGGCAAGCGAGCTTCAGCGGGGCTCTTCCTCGGCGCCCTTGGCGGCCGGCCTGTGCTGGGTCTGCGTGCCGCCGGCTTCCTGGCAGGGAAGCTGGGTCCACGAGCCGTTCTCGGCCTGCTGATAGGCGTGGCAGGACGCCGTGGTCGATGATCGGTCGTCGTCGGTCTTCTGGGCTTCGGTGTGCTTCGCAAACGCCGGCATGGTCAGGGCGACCGCGAAGACAGAACCCACGAAGATCGCCTTGGCGATTCGCATCTTGAGTTCTCCCGATCGAACGGGAGCAAATTCTGCGGCCGATTGTGGTAATTTTTGGCCATGGCGCGACCCCGTGCCGGGGCTTGCTTAAGGCTCCGCAAACAATAGACTTTCGACTTATGCCCGCTCGGTCTCGATCTTGCCGTAGTTTGGTTTCTCATAATACGTTCGGCTGGTAAGAAGAATCCCTCTTCGAAGGCTGGGTACCTTCGAGGGTGGAGTTGGGGTCGTCATGGCTTATAGGGGTGCGACGGTCGACAGCCTGCTGCCGCGTCGCCGCATTGGCCGATCGGAACTGACCGCGCTGGTCGCGGCCGTGCTCGCTTGGGCGTTGGGCGCCGCGGCATGGCTGACTGAAGCCAGCTCTTCCACGATGGGCACGACGGCGGTCGCCGCCTCGTTCGAGGATCGTTTCGTCCCGCTGGCGCAGCCCCAATCGTTCCGTCCGAGTCCGGCCTTGCAGCCGCTGGATCGCTCAGCGTTGGCGGAGTTCGACTCCAAGCTGCGGGACGCCAAGGGCCTGCTCGCCCAGCAATTGCTGTTCTCCGACTGGCGCGTCGCCGCCGAGACCGAGGAGGAAAAGCCGGCAGGCGCCTCCGACATTCCGCTGCCGCGCTCGCGCCCGGCCGCAGCCGACGTGCAGGTCGCGCTCGACACTCCGCCGCCGCCCCCGCGGCCGGAGAGCCGGAGCATGCTGCAACGGCTGTCGGATCTGCTGCCCGACAAGCTGACGCTTGCCTCGCTTACGCCGAACAGCGGTCTATTCCAGCACGGGCCGGACCTCGCCGCGCTCGGCTATGACGGCCAGACCGCCGTCTATGACATCTCGGCGCACGCCGTGTACCTGCCGAACGGAACCACCCTGGAAGCGCATTCGGGGCTCGGCCGTCTCAGGGACGACCCTGACCACGTCGATCAGCGCATGGTCGGCGCGACGCCGCCGGCAACCTATGAACTGAAGCCGCGCGAACAATTGTTCCACGGCGTTCGCGCGCTGCGGATGCTACCGGTCGATGGCAGCTCGACGCTCGGTCGCGCCGGGCTGCTCGCGCACAGCTACATGCTCGGCCCCGAGGGCGATTCCAACGGCTGCGTCTCGATCCGGGACTATGACCGCTTCCGGAAAGCCTACGACAACGGCGAAATTTCGCGTCTCGTCGTGGTGCCTAGCCTCGCGACCGTTCAGGCCCAACAACGGGCGACCTCGCAATCGTGACGTTCTTTGCGCCGGATATGAGCGCGACGTCGAACTCCGAAACGCCGTTGCGGACAACGTTCAATATTCGCCTGAACGGCAAGACCGTTCCGATCGCAACCGTCGGCCAGGCCTACCAGTTCCTCACAACTCTGAGCTCGGTCGAATGGATGGAGTATCGCTCTCTCCACAATGAGGCTGTCGATCTCCTGGAGCGCGCCGCCGCCAACGCCATGCTGACGGTGCAGGCGACCAACGCGGTGCGCGCACTGTTCGTCAGCGCCAAGCTCCTGTGAGGGCTCGACGCCGGAGCTGACTCCGCTGTCACGCTTCGCGATCTCGCCCGCAGCGTTGACTGAGGGGTCCCGCTCGTCTTGCTTCGGATCTTCGATTCTACTCGAGCGTCTGCACCGGCGGCAGGCCCTGGGAGGGCCGGACGGTCGAGACGGCTTGAGGCGCGGGCGCGGCTGCAGGCGAGGGGGCAGCCGCAGACGGGCCCGCCTGCACAGCAGGCCGCATGTCGGGGCTTTGCGACATCTCGCGTGACGCTCTCACCCGTCGCGGCGCCGGTCGCGAGCCCCGAAAGCCCCAGGAATGCGCGATCGCTGGGCCGGCCGTGTAGCCAACAACCGCCCCTGCTACGGCGCCGATCGGACCGAGTACGACGGCGCCCGACAAGGCTCCAAGCGCGGCATCACCGCCACGATGTTCGCCGGCAACGGCTTGCGACGAAACCAGTGACAGCGCCAGAGCTGCGATCGCGATCTTCTCTCTCATCGGATTCCGCTCCATTTGACGCGATGCGTGGCCACACAATGCGGTGAGAACAGAGTCTAAATTGCGGCGTCCTGCTGGAAGAAGAGACCTTAGCCACGGGTTCCATCATGGCTTCGCGCAGGGAACCGCTTGGGCTAGGCTTTGGCACCAAAAGCGCGCGAGCTTGAGCGCCGCACCATAGGAGCGAACACGCGATGGGCTTGCTTGACTCTCCATTCGATCCCGAACGCGAGGCGGCGCTGGTCACTGGCGCCGGCAACGGCATTGGCCGCGCCATTGCGCAGGCGCTGGTGGGTGAGGGCGTGCGGACGATCTTTGCCGACATCAGTGAGGAGCGCATCGCGGCCGCGATCAAGGCTTTGGGCAAGCCGGAGCTGGCGGTGCCATTTGTCGGCGATCTCGCCTCGCGAGCGACCTGCGACGCCTTGCTGGCACAGGCGGAGAAAACGCTTGGCCACGTCACGCATTTCGTGCACTCGGCTTCACCGCCCAGGCGCGAGGCCGACCACGCCTTTGGCGTCAGCGAGGCGGCGTGGCGGCAGATGCACGCGGTCAACATAGACGCGGGCTTTCACTTGGGCCGCGAGCTGTCCCGAAAGCTGATCGCCGCCAGGGCGCCCGGCTCGTTTCTGTTTCTCACCTCCCTCCATGCCGCCACGCCGCGCAATTTGCCGCATTATTCGAGCGCCAAGGCCGCGATGGCGATGCTGGTCAAGGAATTGGCCAAGACGCTCGGCCGCTACAACATCCGCGTCAACGCGCTGGTGCCGGGCGCGATCGCGGCCGGCGGCTTTGTCGCCGATCCCGCGCTTGCCAGGCACATTCCGCTCGGCCGCATCGGCCAGGCGGAGGACCTTGCGGCAATGGCGCTCGCCGTGCTGTCGAACCGCATCTCGGCCTATGTCACCGGCGCGTCGATCGTCGTGGACGGCGGCCTGTCGCTCACCAACTGGTTCGATCCGCCCGCGCTCGAACTCTGAAGCCATCGATCGCATCGGCCGACCGCCAAAGGCGCCGATCGGACCGGGATTGCCGGGAACGACCCCGGGCCTGGACGGTTTTCTTGGGGCAGCGGCCATCAGAGCCAATTGCCGCGGCTTCGAGCAACACACCGACGGGAGAGCGACATGATCCCCGAAATCCAGGTTCACACCATTGCGCGCCAAATGTTTGAGAAGCATGGCGCCGAGGCGATCGCGAAGGCTGCCGAACAAGCCCAGCTATGCGAAAGCCGGGGCGAAAGCGACGAGGCCCGCGAGTGGCGCCATATCGAGGACGCCATGAAGATGATGCGGGGACCGCACCAAAGCTGACGACCTTGTCGTCGGCAGCGGCGTGTTCGCAGTTGCGGAACGGGCGAAGCTGACGCAAAGTCCGTGCAAGGGCCGGAGCACAACCGGCGAGGTCATGAAGGCGTCACGAGAGGAAGACGTCGCAGGAGGGAGCACGCCATGTTCAAGGTCAGCGTCATGTATCCCAACAAGGAAGGCGCGCGCTTCGATCACACCTATTACCGCGACAAGCACATGCCGCTGGTGAAGGAGCGCCTGGGCGACGGCTGCAAGTTCTATACGGTGGACAAGGGTCTTGCCGGCGGCGCACCGGGGGCACCGGCGACCTATGTCGGCATGTGCCACATCTATGTCGACTCGCTCGAGGCCTTCCAGGCCGGGATGGGCAAGCACGGCAAGGAGATCATGGGCGATATACCGAACTATACGGACATCGCCCCGGTGATCCAGATCAGCGAAGTCGTGGTCGGCGCACAGTGAAGGCGCGAGCGCTCTCGCCCTCGTGAACGATCCATCTCTCGCGAGAACAACCCTCCGCCTGGCCCTTGGCCGGCGGAAGGTTTTTTCTTCTGCCAGGCATGCAACGACAGCAACGTTGCTATTTCGCGCTGCCGCTTGCCGCTGACAGCGACCGGGCAAACATTTGGCCTTGAACCGTCATCAGTCGGAGACAAGGCAAATGGGCCTGCAAGAAACAAGAATAGAATCGCTTCCCTTCGTCACCGCCGAACTGAACTACCTGGCGCCAACGGAAGGCAAACCGCGCACCTATGCCTACGACCCGCCGCCGGGCGAGCCGAAATCGACCAATCTGCCGGAGCCGCATCAAGTCCCGATCTTCGATGGGCGCGCGCATGCCAAAAGCTTCTCGCTCGACCGTGAAGGCTTTGAGCTGGTGCGCCATCCGACCGCGGTGAAGGATTTTTACGACGAGGCCGAGATCAAGCGCGTCTATTATCCCGCGGTCGAGAGTTTTATGCGCGCGACGCTGAAGGCCGACCGCGTCCTCATCTTCGATCACACCGTGCGCAAGCGCGTCGAGGGCGCTCCCGATATCCGCGGCGCCGGCGCGCGGCAGCCGGCGACGCGTGTTCATGTCGACCAGACGCTGACTTCGGGGCCGAACCGGGTGCGCGAGCATCTGCCCGGCGAGGCGGACGAATTGCTCAAGGGCCGCGTGCAAGTGATCAATCTGTGGCGTCCGATCCGTGGTCCCGTGCGCGATGCGCCGCTCGCCATGGCCGACGGCACCACCGTCGCGCCGGACGATCTGGTCGCTTCCGACCTGATCTATCCGAATCGCAGCGGCGAGACCTATTCAGTGAAATACAATCCGAGCCATCGCTGGTTCTATTTCCCGGAGATGACTGCCGACGAGGCATTGCTGCTCAAATGCTACGACTCCGCGACCGATGGCCGCACGCGCTTCGGGCCGCATACGGCCTTCGTCGACCCGACCACGCCGCCAAATACGCCGCCGCGCGAGAGCATCGAGATCCGCGCCCTGGTATTTCACCGCGCCTGATGCGCCGGCGAGGACGGTGGCGACCAAGCGAGGGCGGCCGCAAGGCCGCTCTTTTTGTTGCAACCACATGCTAGAATTTTCGCGCAGGCGATCCTCACGCGAGAGCAGATGGCGATGCGGCGGGACAGCGACGGGCAGGGTGCGAAGGTGGCGGATCGCGTCGTTCCGCTCGACCGTGCGCGCACCTTCATTACGCTGCTCGTGGTGTTTTACCACTCGGTCATCAACTACACCTATTACGGCATCGGCGGCGACCGCATGCGCTGGATCGGTTTCGACGGCGTCGTGCTGTTCTGTGACAGCTTTTTCATGCCCTGCATGTTCCTGATCTCGGGCCTGTTCGTCCATGGCAGCCTGGCACGAAGGGGAGCCGGCAACTATCTCGCAAGCCGCCTCTGGCGAATCGGCGTGCCCTATCTCGTCTCGATCCTCGTGATCATGCCGCTCGCCTATTATCGCTATTATCTCGGGCAATTCGATTTCGCAGAGTTCTATTGGCATCTGATTCGCGTTGGCACCTGGCCGGTGGGATCGGCGTGGTTCCTGCTTGTGCTGCTGGCCCTTGATGCGGCCGCGGCGCTCGTGTGGGCGACAGCACCGCAGATCATCGAGTCGCTCGGGCGCGGCGCCGATCGGTTGCATAGGCGGCCGATGTCAGCCTTCGCGCTCTTCGTCGCCTTCTCGATCATCATCTACCTGCCGCTTCGTCTCACCTTCGGCGATTCTGCCTGGTTCACGGCAGGCCGCTATCCGATCGTGATCCAGACCAGCCGCATCCTGCTCTATGCCGGCTATTTTCTGTGCGGCCTCGCCGCCGGTGCGGCGGGCTTGCGTGAGGCGTTTCTGGCGGAAGGCGGAAGTTCGGCAAAACGTTGGCGCGTGTGGCTTGGCTTCGCGCTGGCCTTCTATGGCGCGATCGTTGTCCTCGTCTATGTGCACCATTCCGGTCTGATCGCGTTGAGATCGCCGCCGCTGTGGTGGCACACCGCTTACGGAGTCGCGTTTGCAGCATTCTGCGCGTCGATGACGTTTTCGGTGCCGGCGATCTTCCTGCATTTTGTGCGATCGCGGCTCTGGCCGCTCGATGCCATGCAGAGGCAGGCCTATGGCATCTACCTCCTGCATTTCATTCCGCTGCTCTGGCTGCAATATCTCCTCTCATATCCGCCGCTGCCGGCCTTTGTGAAATTCGCGATCGTGTTCGTGGTGACGTTGTCGACAAGCTGGGCCGCCGCGGCGGCGTTGCGCAAGATATCGGTCGTCGCGAAGATGATTTCGTGAGCATGCGACAATTGCGCCGCCAAGTTATGGAAGGAAGAGCCGGTCTGCTCGGTGAGCCGCCGTCACTTTGACAATGTTGGCCGCCATATTTCGTCCACGGTGGATGCAATTTGCGGGACAGAATGAGGGTGATGTTGTGGGCGCGTGGCTTGCTCGCGCCGGGCGCGGTTGCGCTGTCGATGATTGCAGCGGCGCATGCGCAAAATCTCGACCAGGGTAAATCGGGAGCGAAGCTGTTTGCCGACAGTTGCGCGACCTGTCATCACAGTGCGCGCGGATTGAGCAAGGGCCGCTTCAGCCTGTCGCTCTATCTCTTTCTGCAACAGCACTATGTGAGCAATTCGGGCTCCGCCTGGGCGCTCGCGTCGTATCTGGAAACGCTCGATGAGACGCCGCGCGGTCGATCACATCCCGCTTCGGCGAAACGCGCCCCTGCGCACGCATCCCAACCCAGCGCGCCGCCGCGGCCTCCCGCGTCGATCCCGCTGCGCTAGGATGTCAACTCATTGCACCGGCATGGGCGGCCGCACCACCACGGTATCGGGATCGGGCCGTGGCGCCGGTGCGATCTGCACCGGGGCAGCCATCGACGGCGGAGGCGGCGCATAGGCGGCCTGCGCCGGCGGGTAGTAGCTCGGCGGCTTCGGGCGATGCGTGACCAGCGTTCCGAGCGGCCGTGGCGGCGCGCCCAATTTGGTCGGGCGCGGCTCGACCGGCCTCGCCGCGGAAACTTTCGGCTCTCTGGCCACCATTTCATGGCTGAGCTGATCCTGGCCGGCCTTGAGCTCCGCGATGCTTGCCTTGAGCTCGCTGAGCTGCTGGTTCAGGCTCGCGACGTCGCGCGCCATCGACTGCAGCATTTGAACCGTCTCGGGTGGCAGCGCAGCCGGCGCAGCGGCCGCCGCCGGCGCGGCGCTGCTGTCTGCGGCCTGCTGGGGCGCGGGCGGGGGTTGCGAAACCTGGTCCGTCGCGGCGGCGGGCGCAGCAGGCGCATCCGCCGGCGTGGCAACCGCGGCTCTGCCGGTGATCAGCGACGTTGGCAGCAACGAGCTCAGCGCCACCTGCGGCGTGTAATTTGCAAGCGTCGCCCTCGCTTCGTCGCCGTAGCGCTCCCAACCGGCGGCCGCGAGCGCGCTGCAAAGCGCAAACACGAAGGCCATCGCGGCACTCCGCAGCCATTTGCCGTGCACAGACCGCTCGCCGGATGTATCAGAGGCGCGGAAGGTCGCATCGACCTTTGGCACCGCCGCGTCAGCGGAGCCCATGGAGGGCTCACGGTCGTGATGGCCCTTCACCTCCGGCGCGAGCGACGGAAAATCGGCCGCGGCGCGCGCGACCAAAACCACGTCGGGCGAAATCTCCAGCACGTCGTGCGGATCGTGTTCGCCGGTATCCAGCGTGGAAACCATTGGCGTCCCCTTGCAAGCCCAATGTCACCCATCCCTGCCGGCGGCCACAGCGCCAGCCGGGTTTGACCAAAGCAAGGCGAGAGCGTGGAGAGGTTGCGGCTTCGAACCCATTTTGCCGAAACCGTTAACGGCGCCCATCGCGGCTCCTCAGGCCACATCGGCCTCGGGACTCTGTTGCTCGGAAGCGGCGAGCGCGTCGAGATCGACGAGCTGCGGATCGTCTGACGAAGGCTCGGCCTTGGTCTCGCCGCTGCCGTGGACGTGCATCAAGGTCTGAACGCGCCGCGCGTTGAGATAGTCGACATGTTGATGTCGCAGCGCGAGCGGCAACAGCCCCTTCGGCAGCCGCACCATCGCGAACGCGGGCGCCGTCTTGACCTCGCTACCCTCGCGCCACAACAGCGGATTGAGCGTGTAGATCATCTGTCGCTCGATCTGGATCTGGGGCACCTGCTCGGCCTCGGCGGGGGCGGCCGAGGTGACGTTGGCATTGCCGGCGCGCGTGCGCACCGCAATGGTGCGAAGCTCCCAGCAGACGAGGTCGGCGGCGGAGAGCACTTCTCGCCGCACCGCGTCCACGCTGGCCGAAAATCGCGCGGCCTCGGCGACTTGTACCGCTCCCTTGGCGACGGCATCGACCAGCGCGGTGGCGCCGGCGCTGAAGCCCGGGACGGCGCCTTCGATCGCGGCAGCCAGCGTCTCGATCTTGTTGGCGAGCTGTTCGCGGTCGCGTTGCGCCCTCGCGTCACTCAAGGCGCGATCGGTCGAGGCGATCTGCTCGTCGAGGTCGGCGAGTTCCGTGCGCAGCGTCCGGGCGCGCTCCTCATCGGCGCGCATTTTCGTCTCGGCCTTTTCCAGCCTGGCGTTGCTCGCGCCGGCGACTGCAAGGCGCTCGGCGGCGGCGCGCTGCTCGATCAGCGCCGATTCGGCGCTGCCGAGCCGGCCGGCGAGCTTGTCGCGCTCCGCCTGCTTGATCTGCAAGACATTCTCGAACCGCTCGACCGGACCAAGCTCACGCCTGAAGAATGCCATCAGCAAAACCTCGCTTCAAAGGAGATCACCCGCCGAATCGGATGTAAGTTTAACGTGTCGGCCGAATATTCGGAAAGTTGGATGACATTGCGGCCGGTTCCGCACAGTAATCGGCGGTCGCGCCTGTACGGCTTACGCGTTCGTGATGGGGTCACGACATTCGAAAGCGGCTGGGTTCGTGGTATAAGGCTCCATTCGATCCGAGGAGCCGGCCATGAAGACGCTTGTCGCCGCTACCATGTTTGCCGCCGTCGCTCTGGCCGCACAGTCGGCCGTCGCCTGCGACTGGAACCGCCAAGCCAGCACCGAGCAGCAGGCCGCCACAGCTGCCGCCCAGCCCCAACCTGCCGGCTCGACCGCGACCCAGGCACCGTCGGTCGCCGCTGACGCCAGCAAGCCCGTCGCGCCGGCGGCGGGTGTCGTGCTCGTTACCGACCGCCACTGACGCGCCATTGCGCATCCCAAAGGCGCTGCTCGAGTCCGAGCGGGGCCTTTGTCCTGTGTGCGGTCTTTGGATGAATTGCGCGCGCTAATTCGTGGTGCGGATGAAGCCCGCCAGCTTCGTCTTCTGGGTGTCGCACCACGCTTCCATCCCCAGGCGCCTCTGGTCGAAGTCGGTTGTCTGCGTCGCAATAGCGACCTCACGCATCAGCTCGTCATCGCCGCGCTCGCCCATCTTGCCGCCGGTGAGGAGCCAGGCGATGGCCTTGCGCACGGATTCGGTGGTGCCGTCCGGCTGCTGCATGTCGTGGGCCTTCTGCACCAGATCCTGATAGACGACATCGGTGTTGTGGCATTTCACCTTGGCAGCGAAGGCTTGCAACATCATCGTTACGTAGGCGCTGCGAGGTTCCGCGCGAGCGGGTGCCGCAAGAGCGATCATGCCGATCGTCAACGTGATGAATGCGCGGTGCCGCATCGGTTGGCCTCCCTGTTTTTCGAGAGGCTAACGCGCCTCGCGCGCAGGACGCAAGGTGCACGCGCAAAGGCGAGGGCGCTATTTCTGTTCCGTGCGACGCTCCTGCTCCTTCAACAAGGCCTCCAGCTCGTCGTTCTGGACTGCGATGCGCTCGGCGGTGCGCTCCTCGTTGGCAGCGCCTGATTGCGCGGCTGCCTGCTCCATGAGCTGGCGGATATTGTCGCGCAAAATCGCGATACGGCGGTCGAGCTCCGGATTGGACAACGAGCTGAAGTCGGTCACGTCTGCTGTTCTCCCTTGAACCGTCGCGCGCCTCACGACATCGAGCAGCCAACATCATGTTGCGTTCGACGCCGCGTTTCAAGAACGTCGTGGGTACTTCGTCCCTTGCTGCGCTGCACTGACGCAGGCTTTCGCCATCAATACGCCGGGCGGGCGATGTGCCAGTCGGTGGTCGCAACGGCGCCGTTGGCGTCGCCCGGGGCCTTGTCGGCCTGCGAGGTGTAGAGCGGGCGAAAGCGATAGGCCCACATCTTGCTGCCGTCGTTGCGGTTGACCAGGGTGAAGTCGCCGGTCGCCTCTGCGTCGCCCGGCGCCGTGAACGGAATCCAGCGTTCTTTGCATTTACCGTTGCAATTCGACTTGTTGCCGCTGTCGTCCTTGTCGAAATAATACAGCGTCATGCCCTTGGGATCGACGAACATGGCGCCGCGTTCGGTCGTGACCACCTGAGCCGGCGACATTTGCGGGCCCTTGCGCGCCGGCGGAGCCGATTCGCCTTCATGCGCGACAGCCGCGCTCGCCGTAAGCCAAAGCACTGCCCCAACCATCAACGTCCTGAACATAAGTGCCCCCAAGGAAGGTGCAAAACACAGGGTTAATCGCGCGTTAAGCGCCGAACGGAGAGCGATGATAGCGCCTGATCGTTAGTTCCAGGTTTCGAGCGGCTGCGAGAAATGTGGGCAACCCCTGCGCCCATTTGTGGCGAACGCGCCTGTGCACTTCACCAAATCGCCACGCGAGCGGCGAATTGCGGCCAAAGCCGGCCGGCAGGCTCCACCGCGGGTGGGAACAGGCACGAAGAAGACGGGGAACAAGCGTGGCCTACAAGATGATCGCAGAACGCGAGAACGAGAAAGTCAATTACGAGCGGGAGAGCCGCCTGCTCATCGTCGCCAAGGCAAAGATCTTTTCGAGCGAGGGGTGGAAGGTCGTGGTCACCGATGGCGAGGGGAAGGCCTATCAACCGGAGGAGTTCGACAAGCTGCTGCCTGAGTGGAGCCTGCCGGTGCTAGGCTCGCGGCCAACGCCCGAACCCGCGCCGGAAGCGGCCGCCGAGGCTGCGTAACGGACTCGATTTTCAACGGCACTTGGTGCTTCTAGCCCGCATGAGCCATCGGGTCGCGCGAATGCGCGCCCGACGGTAAACTCTACGATATGCGGGATCGTCCCGGACACGTCGCTGATCCGGGCAACGGCGCTGTGGCGCCGTCACTAGCCATACCCCGGCATTCCCGCGTCACGATCTGCCCGAGTTTTGCGTCAGCATCACCCTCAAAACGAGGGCGCAGGGAATGCCGGGCGCCCTTTCTTGCAGCGCCGCGCGCCGCGCGCCGCGCGCAAATCCGTCGCACGCACTCCAGATTCTCGCGGAAGTGCGGTAGAAGGGGCCGGGGCACACGATGGCGCGTACCGGATCCGGATGAAGCCCAAACGGTCCTTTTGCCTGACTTGGCAAACGATGATCCGGCCGCTCGTGCCGGCCCTCCTGTTGGTGCATTTCGCTGCAATCCCTGCGGCCCACGCATCGCCGCGCTGGTACTCGCTGTTCGAGCCAATCTGCATCCATGTCTCCGAGCTGACGGGAGATGCGAGCCCGAAGACACGCAACGACCTCGCCGAGCGGGTCGCCGGCGCCGTTCACGTCAGGATCGAAGCTATTGAGCGGCGGGGAAGGAAGGTGTGGTGGGAGCCACGCTGCATCAAGCCGGATCTGCCGGGGTTCGATCGCCAGTTGATGCTGGAATTGTCGATCAAGCGGCAGCATATCACGCAGCAGGGCAGCGATTTGAATCTGGTGATCGCGGGCGGCTCATCCCCGAGCGGCTTTCTTCCTGACCGTCAAATCCAACCGGTGGTGCTATTGGAGCAGGATGCGATCTCCGATGACAGGGTCGTCGACGCGCTGGTCCGATTTGTCGACCGTATCTTTGTCGCAGAGCTGCACCAGGCTTATGGCCTCGGCTCGCCCAACACGGCCGATTATCTCTATCGCGCGCAGACCGCTGTGACGGGACAGGGGGTAGAGAACCGCACGACCGGCTTTGCGGCGTGCCTCGAGGAGGTGCTGGTCAAGGTGTCAGCCGACCCAAGCCTCGTGGGCGATCCGCGACTGGAGCCCTACAAGGCGAAGGCAGGACAGTTTGTTCACGACCATGAGTATCGCGATCAGATGGCCGGCACTCCCAAGCGCGACGAGCAGGGCAGCCGCGACCGGCCCTACGATCTCATCGCCTATTTCGATGAAACGAAGATCGACGCGATTCTGGGAGAGCTCGGCCGCAAACCCTGGCCTTCGCCCCGGCCGAGTCTCGGTGTCTTTGTCGTGATGGAGCAGGGCGGACACGCGAGGATCGTCACGTCGTCGGACGGCAAGTCGACAGATCTGCAGCGCGATTCGCTGCTTGCAGCCTCGGACCTGCGCGGCATGGTCATCGCGCTGCCAACGGTTGCGGCGTTGGCGCGATCGAACGTCAACGCGGCCGACTTGACGGGCACGCCATCGTCGAAACTCGCCGCCGTCGTGGCCGAGCAAGGCGGCGACATCGCTCTCCTCGGCCGCCTTGTCTGGAGCGACGACGATCTTGGATGGATCACGGAATGGCAGATGGACTGGCAGGGGCGGCCGCACCGCTGGCAGTCTCGCGGCCTCAGCTTTGATGAGACTTTTCGGCGCGGTATCGGCGGCGCGGCGCAAATCCTGGCGGGGAATGGCGATCCGCAATAGCCCTTCGGATCGTGTGTCGAGCGCGCCGGCCCGCGCGCCCGGAAATAACGGAAATGGTCACGCGCGCCGAGCCAGCCGGCCGGCTTGCGTGGCCCGGTGCTTGGCGTGCCATTTCGGGCCGGGCCCGCGCATATAGTGCAGCTCGGGCCGGTAGGGATTGAACACGACTCCGATCAGCGTTTGCCATTTCGAGATGGCCACGGTGAGACGTCGATGCAGCGGCATGGCGTCCTCCCCTAGTGCAGTCGACCGAGGACGGAGGCGAACGGCACCGCGAAGATTTCCGCGCCGAGATCGTCGGTGACGTGCAGGACCCACTCCCGCCAATCCTCGGTGCTCGGCGTCATCAGCATCGTGCGCACCATTCGCTCTGCGTGCTCACGTGCCTCGATGATATCCATGGCGGCACCGCGCCGATCGAGGAAGACATGTTGGGCGTCGGAGCAATGGAAATAGACCTCAGTCATCGTCCGCCTCCTGTGGCAAATCAGCTTCGCAGCACAGGGATAGCAGCGCCGATGGGTGCTTGAGAATCCGGATGATCCCCCATCGGGAAGTTACGGGGAATCCAGACGATTCGAATCAATTTCCAGAGATGTGTCGTGCGCCGCTCGGCCAACAGTCGCGTCCCGCAGGCGGCGCGTTCACCGCGGTAGGACAAATTTTCAGGTATCGCCTTCCAACGCCATGCCTTGCGGCTAACACACGCCTAGCGGTTCTCGATCCTGGACCGCCAGAGCGCGTCGAACGTTGAGGAGCCATCCGGCAGCGACGCCTCCGCATCCATGGGATCGCCACGCTGCTCCGGCGCAACGCTTGCAGCGTGCGCGGCGGATTCCGCATGTGCCGGCGTCTCGGCAGGCCATTCCAGCGACGACTTCGCCAGCATCGGCTTGCCCTGGTACCAGCATTTGCGCCCGTCGATCATGCGCCAGGACCAATAGCCGCTCGAGCCGGCTGCGGCACTGCATGCCTGCTTGGCCTGCGCAGGTGGTATCGCGATGAGCGAAAGGGCAACCACGCAAGCGGCGAGTGCGATCGATGGGATCGGCGTCGTGATTGGAAGCCGGCATGGCGCGCGGCCTGCGGCTCCAAGAGCCGACGACTGATCAGTCATTGCTTCTTACCTATCCAAAACATCAATCAAGTACCGCGCGTTTCGAGAGAAACGGAAAATCAAGTCGCGAATAGGGGAAGAAAATCAACTTTTTGCGAGGTAAGGGACCGCCTCGAACCGGCGCTTCGGATGCACGAGCTGTTCGGCGCTCTCGACGATGCGCATTTCTTCCGTGGCGCGCGCCGCGGTGCGCTCCAGCACGGCGAAGATCGCGGAGGCGGCGTGGCTCAGTGCCGCCGGCGTGTCCTTGCCCAGAACGCGAGCCGAGACGGTGAGCGCGGCGAAGAGATCCCCCGTGCCGTTCGGGCTGATCGGCAGCTTTGGCGTGCGCACGCGCCACGCGCGGGCCCGCTCGACGGCAAGGCTGTCGATCTCGCCATCCCTCGTGTCGGCAAGCTCAGCTGACGTGATCACGATCGTTGATGGAGCGCGCGCCATCAGCGCGCGCGCCTGCGCGATCACTTGATCGATGGTGCTCGCCTTTGCCCCACACAACCACTCGAATTCGAAATGATTGGGTGTGATGATGTCGGCGAGCGCGCACAGCCGGTCGCGCACCAGCGGCGGAATGTCGGCCTGCACGAACAGGCCGCGGTCGCGATCGCCGAGCACGGGATCGAGAGCATAGCGCAAAGCGGGGTTGCGCACCTTGGCGCGTTCGACGAAGTCCGCGACCACGCCCGCAATCTCCGCCGAGCCGAGATAGCCCGACAGGATCATGCTTGCGCTATCGACGGCGCCGCGCTCCTCGATGCCCTGCAGAAGTTCGCCGACAAACTTTGCGTCAAGCACCCGGCCGCGCAGCGTCGGATAGCCCGGCCGGTTGCTGAGCAGCGTCGTTGGCACCGCGATCACATCGATGCCGTGCATCTGCAAGGGAAAAACGGCGGCGCTGTTGCCGACATGGCCGTAGGCAACCTGGGACTGGATGGAAATGACGTTCATCATGCGCGCAAAAAAAGACTCCGGGTTCCCGAGCGGCAGGCTTAACACATTGGTGATTTCTTTGCGGTCATTTTCACGGCCTCATTCACGAGGGAGGCACCATGTCTGACGTCACCATTCCCGGCGGCAAGATTCGTTCGTTCGTCGAGCGGATCGAAAATCTGGACTCGGAATTGGCCGAGCTCAACGAGCAGAAGAAGGAAGTGTTTTCGGAAGCCAAGGCCGAAGGGTTCGATGTGAAGATCCTCAAGGAGATCATCAAGCTCAGAAAGCAGGACAAGGACGAGCGCGACGAGCGCGAAAGCCTGCTCGATCTCTACATGCGCGCGATGGAGCAGGCGGAGCCGGAGAAAGTCGCGAAGGCAGCGTGAGGGAGTCGTAGGGTGGGATCGCGCTGATCACGGTGGGCTAAGCGGAGTTTATCATCGGGCCGCGCCTAGCGCGGACCCGTTGGCGGACCCACCCTACGCCTTGACTGATTGTTGGGAACTCGGCCTAGTGTCGGTCGTTGTCAGGCCATAGTCATGGCTCACTCGCTGAGCGACAGGCGCGATCGTCACGATGCCATCTTACGGCCCACCAAGAGAGTCCGCAAAACGATTGGTCCTCAGCCTTCTTCACGTCATAGGTTACTATGTCCTGCTGAAGCGACCGGGCACGCGGCAGGCGCTTGTCGCGGGATTTCAGCTCACCATCCGTCCAACGGTTTACGATCCGCGTTACTACCGCGCGCCGGCGTTTTTTGCCGAGTTCATTGGCGGGCTTGATCTTGCCGGCAAGACCGTCGCCGACGTGTGCACAGGCTCGGGTCTGCAGGCGCTGGCGGCTGCGCGGGCCGGTGCATCGACGGTCGTAGCTGTCGATATCAATCCCAATGCCGTTGCCTCAGTGGCGGCCAATGCGCGGGCCAACGGATTCGAGCATCGCGTCTTTCCCCTCGCTTCGAATTTTTTTTCGGCGATCAGTCCGACGTCTCGGTTCGATACGATCCTGACAAATCCGCCCTGGTGTGACGGAAAGGCCTGGGATGTCGCTGATCGGGCCTGGCGCGCCGGACCAGGGTACAAGGATATCATGCCGCTGTTCGAGCAGGCCCGCGGGCGGCTCGCCGCCGACGGTGTCATGTATCTTATTCTGTCGTCCCATGCCGATCTCAAATTCATCGAGTCCGCCATGCAGCAAGCTGAATTTGTGGCGCGGATCATCAGGCAACAGCGCGTCTTGCTTGAAACGCTGGTGATCTACGAATTGCGTCCGGCGTGAATGCTTGCAAGTCGCTAACCCACCCTGCGTAGCTACGATCGTCACCTCGCGTTGTCCCGCTCGAAGCGGGCGATGAGCTCGGCGAGCGCACGCGGCTCTTCGCACGTTGTCAAGTGGCCGCCGGGAAGGCGCGCGATCGCAAGGCCGAAGCGCGTAAGACGTTGCTCCGCGAGGTCGACCTGGCGATGCTCGAACGCGTCGTCGTCGCTGCCGCCGACCAGGAAGGGAAAGTGCTCGCGCCAGGCCATGAAGAGGCGACCGAAGTCCAGCCGCTCGCCTTGCGCCCTGTGATCGGCCGCGAAGCCCGCCGCCGCGCCGAGGTAGAAGGCGCCATCGTGGCGGTTGAGAGCGTCGAGGACCGTGCGAACCTCGGCGTCCGTGAGAGCATAGCGTTTGGACCACATCACCCTCGTCGTCAGCTTGAACAGGGTGAACGAGCGTCCCAGACGCTTGCGTGCCCGCTCGGGCAGGCGGCGCAGGACCGGCGTGGTGAACCACGGGTGAGAGTGCCCGTCGGTGAAGAGCCCGCCATTGAAGATGAAGACGCCGCGGATCTCCGGTCCGCCCTCGCTCTCGCCGCGCGCGGCCCGCTCGAGCCGGCGACGCAAATGCTCGAGAACGACAAGCGAGGAGAAGTCGAAGGCGACCAGCGTCGTGGACCTGACGTTGAGATCACGCCAGATCGCCTCGATGAGGTCGGTGCGCTCGGCCGTGGAATAGGCGTAATCCCAGGGCTTGTCGCTGTCGCCCATGCCGACATAGTCGAGGAAGAGTTTCGGCATGACGGACGCGGCGGGCAAATGGGGCAGCACCTTCGCCCAGCCGATCGAACCATCCGGGTATCCCGGCAGGAAGCTCACCGCGTGCGAGGTGTCGCCCTCGGTCCGCACGAACACGCGGAGCGCGCCCTCGCGGCCGCCGATGGCGCGGCGCGTCGGGTCATAGGGAATCCGCTCGCCGCCGTCATACCAGGCCGAGACGTCGTCGCGCGCGATCGGACGCGTCGCGCCTCCGACATCCCGCGATGCGCTGCGGTCAGTGGTTGATCCGGACTCTGATCCGGACCTGGATAAAGCAAGGGTGTTCGTAGCCATGGCCGTCACTCCTTCTGATGAGGACGAACCTAGGCTTGCTTTCGGTGCGGCACTATCCTCACTAATGGAGATGGCCTGTGAAGCGAAGCTTCACGGTCTGCGTCTATGCCCACACCAGCGCCACCAGCATCAGCCCCATGCCGAGCGCTGCGACGTTCCAGACTAGGGAGCGGATGAGCGGCACGCCAAAGGCGTAGAGCGGCAGGTAGATCAGCCGCGCCACGAAATAGAGAACCGTGCCGTATTCCGTGAGTGCGGTGTGGCGGCCTATCGTCTGCGCGGCAAAGACCAGCGCCGCGAACAGGGGAAACGTCTCGGAGAAATTGCGCAGGGCCCGCCCGAGTCGGCCGGCAACGCCGATGAGCGGCGCCACCGCGTCATCGCGAGCGCTCGCCGTCCATCGATAGCCGCGCTGCAGGCTGGCGGCATGCGAGGCGGCGATGATGTGGACAAATCCGAGCACCACGCTGCAAATCAACATGCGAAGTTCGGTGGTCAAGGTTCTCCTCCGGGCATGAAGTCAGGGATGGTGGGAGATGACGACGCGTTCAGTCCGTAGGGCGGTTAGCGCCAGCGTAACCCGCCGACTCTCAGCAAACAAATGGCGGATTCCGCCTTCCGCCTTCGCTCGTTGAGCTACGGTGGACGCAGTCGGCCAATCCGCCCTGCAGTCTGTGCTTGCTGCGGAGCACTCGCGGGGGTTGGGTCGCGCCGTCGTAAAAAGGGATTCAACCTGTCAAAGAGCGAAAGAGGGCAGGCTTTCGCATTCCCGCGGCATGACATGCCCGGGTGATGCGTCGTTCCGCGTCCCTCGAAATCAGGAGGGCGCAGGGAAGACCGGGTGCGCGCCGCACCCGCGAGCCTTGCGTGCAAACTGAAGAAAGCACGCACGCAAGTTACACAGGTACGACGGGAGCATCCGGCCTTCCCTGCGCAATGGTTTTAACGGCTGCTCCGTGCTCTCCCCGGGGTGCCGGGCTTGATAGTCCCCGTCATCGGCGGATCATCATCCGCCAACTTGATCCCAGCGTCGGGGGATCAGGACCACACGGCTTGGCCGTCCGCAAAGGATGTTTTCGTCGACGCGCGTAAAGCGCGCTGAACACCTTCACGTCCACCGCATCCCGCCGCCAACGTCCGTGACGATCGCGAAACGCCCCTCGTGTGGAGCGGGACGCGCGGAGATAACCATTGCTTTCCGAAAAACGGAAGCGAAATATTTTTCGCGCGAGGCCTTGACATCGTTCTGATTAGGCGAGGCTGGTGGTCGACCGATTTGCCCGGTCGGGCAATCGCGGTAGTCCACACCCCGCCGTCATTGCGAGCGAAGCGAAGCAATCCATGTCTCCCCGAAGAAAGAATGGATTGCTTCGTCGCTGCGCTCCTCGCAATGACAGCGAGAGACCAGGGACCTAATTTCTGTCATCTCCCGCAACGCGCAGGAAATGCCGTTTCATCGCATTGACCTTGGCGACATAGGCTGCGACGAGGTGATCCCCGCAGTGCTCGCCGGCGATCATCTGGAAATTACGGCGCGCGAAAGCCGTGGCGGGACCCGCACCGCAGAGGTGGATGAAGGCGGCGAGATCCTGCCTTTCGCTCGGGCTTGCTGTCACATCGCCCGCGTATGTGAGGCCAGGTCAGATCGACACTGTGAGCCAAATCATACTCTTCATGTTGGGGCACGCGTAACCTGAAATTGTTGCGGAATGAAAGTTCCCGTTTTGCGCCATATGCGACCGGCAGGAGTCGCAGGCGTAAGGAACTTCCGATGTCACACGTGTGGCCGGCATCATTGTCTTGATTGACGGACAAACGGCCGGTTTCGCGTGACGCGACAACATATTGGCTCAAATCATTGGAGAGTAGCATGAGTTGGACACCGAACGTGCATTTCAAAAATCCGGATTCCGCCGTGCGTCCGACGGACAAGGAGATATCGAGCAGGTTGCTCGCAGGGCGCGTCAGCAATACCGCCCTGAGTATCCACCAGGCAAGGCAACGCGAGGGCTTTGGCGTCGGGGTTCCTTTCGCGCGACCGAAGGTCGCTCACGAGCATCATCCACACCACCCTCCGCACACGCACGCGATCGAAGTCAGCGATCCGTCATTGGACAGAAGCGACGAAACCGCGGTTGCCATCAATCCAAAAAATCCGCGCAACATCGTTGCGGGGGCGGCCAGTTTCAATGGAACACAATTCACCAACACCGCTTACGTCACCAAGGACCGCGGCCTGACGTGGAAGACGGTGACCGTCCTCACCAATACGGACGAGGGGGCGGGAATCGCTTTCGACGATTCACACAACTGTTACTATGCAACGATGCAGGGCGGCTTCTTTCCGGTGTGCGTCGTCAGTCAAGACGGCGGCTTGACCTGGAGTCAGCCGGCGGCTTTCGGTTTCGGCGACAAGACGGCTGTCGCGGCGCGCGGCAAGATCGCGCTCTGCGGCTTCGATCGCATCAACACCGAAGCCTGCGCATTCACATTGGACGGTGGCTTGAACTGGACCGTGCACGACTTCACCGATCGTGGCATCGGAACGGCGCCGTTGGTCAGTTATGACCACAAGCACTTCTACATCATCTATGCCGCATTGGATAACAATCTCAAGATCTACGCGAGCCACGATCAGGGCCAGACGTGGACCGGCCCGACTACGATCGTTGCCGGGAACGCGCCTGAGAGCGCGATCGCCGGCCCGCTCTCGTATGAAGGCGGGGCGCTCACCAGCCCTGGCACGAACGTGGCCATCGACAGACACGGCCGCCTTCATGTCCTGTACATCGACAGCACCAAGCGGGTGCCCATGTATACGTCGAGCCATGATCACGGCGCGACATGGAGCAATCCGGTCAATGTGAATCCGAAGCGAGCCGGCGATATCCACATGTGGCCCTGTCTCTCCTGCACCAGGCACGGCGATCTCCAGGGCGGCAGCGTGGTCTACGATCAGACGCTCGGCAAGTACTCGATTCTTCTGCACCTCAAGGCTGAAGATGAGGATGAGTGGAAGACCCTGGAGGCGGATAACGGTCCATGGTCGGCGGCAGGACCATCCCCGAACTTCCGGATTGGTTTCGGAGACTATTTCGATTGCGATAGCCTCCCGGAGTTCGGAATCTCCGTGATGGCGTGGTCGGAGACCGTCAACGGACAACAACCCTGGCAATCATGGGTGCGGATCGTGGACCGGTGGCAGTGGGAGGACGAGCGGGTGAGCTCGCTCGAGGCCGAGATCGAGCATTTGACGGAGGCCTTTGAACTTGGTGAGCTTCCATTCCCGAGGACAGACGAAAACGTCGCACAGTTCAACGCCCGCCTCGAGCAATTGCGCAAGGAGCAAAAAGCGGCGCAACTCACGCTGCAGAAGCGCCGGGAAGCCAATCCCGTGCCGGCTGAGTGATGGATGCCGACGACGCACTCGGTGCAGGGGGACTGAAAGGCTGTCTCTCAAAAACCTGGCGCGACTGCAAAGGCCGCCGCGCCATTTTCACAGCCCCGCATAGTTGGCGTCAGCCAATCGTCGCACCTGGAAAGGGGGTCATTGCGAGCGAAGCGAAGCAATCCATGTCTCTCCGAAGAAAGAATGGATTGCTTCGTCGCTGCGCTCCTCGCAATGACGGCGAGAGAGCCTTGAGGGCTAATTCCCGCCATTCGCCGCAAGGCGCAGGAACTGCCGTTTCATCGCATTGACCTTGGCGACATAGGCTGCGACGAGGTGATCGCCGCAACGCTCGCCTGATATCATCTGGAAGTTGCGGCGCGCGAAAGCGGTGGCGGGACCCGCGCCACAGAGGTGGATGAAGGCGGCGAGATCCTGCCTCTCGCTCGGGCTTGGCGTCACATCGCCGGCGCGGGCGAGAACATCAGCCACATTGCGGTCCAGGTACACCGACGTGAGCTCGATGGCATGGCTCGGGATCACGCGGAGGGTGAGGAGGGAAGACCCGCAGCCGGTATCGGTGACCGCGTTGTCGCGGATACAGAATCGCGCGGCCTCGGCGTAGGCCGCGTCCGTCATCTGATAGAGGCCGACGGCGCTGGAGGCGGGCCGGTAGATCGCGAACGGATTGAGGCTCCATCGCCAGCGCCAGTAGGTGCGCGCCACCGGATTGCCAGAGCTCTCGACCTGCGCCAGCGCGGCCAGCAATTCGGGCGTGATCGTATCAGTGGAATAGGTGCGGAACAGCGGCCCGTATTGCCGCCACGTCTCGGCCGGCTCCTTGTCGAGCGCGTGGTCGACAAAGACAAACAGCTCAGTCGGCTTGCGGATCACCTGATAGACGAGGTTCGTGAGCGAGAAGACCGCGAGCAGGATCACCACGGTGGCAACGATCCGAACCATCCGCGGCGCTCGCGCGAGCTTGCGCCACGCCCACCGTGCGCCCCGCCGCCAGCGGCGCAGGCGCGGGAGGAGGCTTTTGCTTTTTCTTGGCATGCGTCGTGTGGGAGAGCTCGTAGGGCGGGTTAGTCCTACTGAGTCATTCGGTCGCGTCCACGGGTGCCAAGGAATCAAGTAATTGAAGAGATTCATAATTTGGCAGGCGGAGGGCCGGATGGATCTCAGGGAAGGTGGGGATAGCGAAAGGCGGTTTGAGGCGTATGT
>NZ_DATGFH010000005.1:0-50758 GCF_035309285.1 Bradyrhizobium sp.
GGCCGCGCCTAACCTGCCCTACGCTTGCTGCTCCGAATTCACTTTGGACATTCTGGCAAGCTCAGCAGATTGTCTGGCATGTACCCGTCAGCTTCTGTCTTGATATATTTGTTGCCGTATTGGCTCAACGCAACAATTACCCTGACATCGCGCGAGCCGACTCGGACGTGGAACTGCCATTTATTGCTCTCTATCCCCCGAACTGCCTCTTCCTGTGTGACTCGCCATCTTTGTCCGTTGTTGCTTAGTCCACCGATGTGAGTAATCCGCTCGTGTGGATTCATTCGGTCCGATTTATTGATGCACAGGATTTGATTAGACATCGCTGCCGGCCGTTGGATTTGTATCAGGTTGTCCCTGAGGCAGGTCTTTCATCAGTTCAACGATCGTCTCTAAAGTCTCATGCTCGTCATAGAGGACGATCGCACTGTTTGTGAGTATTAGCGACTTCTTGAATTTCCGGAGAAAGGCCATTCCAATCAACACACCAGACGAATCTTCGGCTAGGAGGATCGTTCCATTCTCGACTTGGCCGGCCAGGTGAACGTCTGCCGTCGCGAGATGGTTGGTTACGATGCTGCCGTCACCTAACATTACGTTGGCAGCTCCCTCGGTCTTGAGCCCAAGCTCAACCATTTCGAAAAGCGGGAGTTCGACGAACCCGGTAAATCCCGTGTCAATGACTGCTTGATATGCCTTCGATCCCGACGCCCCTGCAACCCGGATTTCGATAGTTGGGCTTCCCGTTGAGTCAAATCCGCCCGGGATGAGCGTCTGCTACTCGTCGACTGAGCTTGAACGCACCCGGAGAGCCGATTCTGACGAGGTAGAATATTCCGTCCGGAAATTGCGCGCGCGCACGGGCCAAAGCTGTCTCTGGAAAGTCTTCAACAACAGCTTGCTCTGACTTTACATCGACGGCAGCGTAACGCCCCAACCATTTGGACTCGAAGTCGGTGCGATACAGCCTGTTGTAAATCGCTGATCCTTGCTCCACGATATCTTTAGAGCTCTGTTCAGTCACATGTTCTGGCATGCGAGATCACCTCTCGAGTTCGAGTATCGAACACAATAGACGGCCTTCCTCACAACGGCAAATTATCGTGCTTCTTCGCTGGTATCTCGACATGCTTGTCCCTGAGCATCGCGAGCGCCCGCGCGATCCGGCGCCTTGTCGAATGCGGCATGATGACGTCGTCGATATAGCCGCGCTCGGCGGCGATGAAGGGGGAGAGGAAGCGGTCCTCGTATTCACTGGTGCGGGCTGCGATCTTGTCGGGGTCGCCGATGTCAGAGCGGAAGATGATCTCGACCGCGCCCTTGGCGCCCATGACCGCGATCTGCGCGGTCGGCCATGCGTAGTTCATGTCGGCGCCGATCTCCTTGGACGCCATGACGTCGAAGGCGCCGCCATAGGCCTTGCGCGTGATGATCGTCACCAGAGGCACCGTGCATTGCGAATAGGCGAACAGCAGTTTCGCGCCGTGCTTGATCAGCCCGCCATATTCCTGCGCCGTGCCCGGCAAAAATCCGGGCACGTCGACGAAGGTCACGATCGGGATGTTGAAGGCATCACAGAAGCGCACGAAGCGCGCGGCCTTGCGTGAGGCATCCGAGTCGAGCACGCCCGCCAGCACCATCGGCTGGTTGGCGACGAAGCCGACCGTGCGGCCGGCGATCCGGCCGAAGCCGGTGACGATGTTCCTGGCAAACATCTCCGAAATCTCGAAGAAGTCGCCCTCGTCCACGACCTTCAGGATCAGTTCCTTCATGTCGTAGGGCTTGTTCGGATTGTCGGGAATCAGCGTGTCCAGGGACATGTCGACGCGCTCGATCGAGTCGAAGCTCGGCCATTCCGGCACGCCGTCGGTGTTGTTGGCGGGCAGAAAGTCGATCAGGCGGCGCATCTGCAACAGCGCCTCGACGTCGTTCTCGAAAGCGCCGTCGGCGATCGAGGAGCGCGTCGCATGCACCGAGGCGCCGCCGAGCTCCTCGGCGGTCACGACCTCGTTGGTGACGGTCTTCACCACGTCGGGGCCGGTGACGAACATGTAGCTCGTGTTCTTCACCATGAAGATAAAGTCGGTCATGGCCGGCGAATAGACATCGCCGCCGGCGCAGGGGCCCATGATGACCGAGATCTGCGGGATCACGCCGGACGCCACCACATTGCGGCGGAACACGTAGGAATAGCCCGCAAGCGCGGCGACGCCCTCCTGGATGCGCGCGCCACCGGCGTCATAGAGGCCGATGATCGGCGCCCGCGCCTTCATTGCCATGTCCTGCAGCTTGGTGATCTTCAGCGCATGCGTTTCCGACAGCGAACCACCGAACACCGTGAAGTCTTTGGCAAAGACAAACGTCTTGCGGCCGTTGACCGTGCCCCAGCCGGTGACGACGCCATCGCCCGGGATCCTGGTTTTCTCCATGCCGAATTCGATCGAGCGATGCTCGACGAACATGTCGAACTCCTCGAACGAGCCCTTGTCGAGCAAAAGCTCGATGCGCTCGCGCGCGGTCAGTTTGCCGCGGGCGTGCTGCGCCTCGATGCGCTTTTTGCCGCCGCCGAGCTTTGCGCCCGCGCGCCGTTCCTCAAGGGTGTCCAGGATATCCTTCATCGGCGTCCGCCCGTCCTTATATCAGTGGCAATTTTCAGGTTTCTAACAGGCCGCCTCGCAAACCAAAAGCCGCTTGGGGGCGCTTCGGGCCGCGCCCCGGGACAGCGAAATCGACTTGAGAGTGAAGGAGTTATGCGGATGAGCGAAACCATTGCGCAAGGCGCGGCAACCGGTCAGGTCGCCGGCGAAGTCACGGGCGGCGTCAAGATCCTGCTCCGGCTCGAGGGGCTGACGCTGTTTGCGAGCATGGTCGGGCTTTACGCGATCTGGGGCGGGTCCTGGTGGGTTTTCGCCGTCCTTTTCCTCGTCCCCGACCTCAGCTTTGCGGCTTATCTGGCGGGCCCTGAAGCGGGCGCGTTCATCTACAACGCTGCTCACAGCTACCTCGCGCCGGTCGCGCTGATGACGGCAGGCTTTGCCTTGGCCGAGCCGCTGACGCTCTCGATTGCGATGATCTGGCTCGCCCATATCGGCATCGACCGCGCGCTGGGCTACGGGCTGAAATATGAGGCCGGATTCGGCTTCACCCATTTAGGCCGGATCGGCCGCAAACAGGCAGGCGTGTGAACAGTGTTGATGCGCCGGTCCAGCCCCCTCGTGACGGCTTGAATAGTGGCCGCCAAGCCGCAATGGTGGGCAAAGTACGCGTAGCTTCGCGCACCCGTCGTCCCCCGACATCCTTGGCCCCTATTTGGTCAAATTCGCGTACTTCCCCTGCGGATACTGAATCCCTGCGATCCGAATCATGATGGCGATGCCTGCACCTGTCATTTCCCTACCCTCCGGCGCCCAGCAGGAAACCGTCGATTTCCTGCGCCGGCTTTCCAGCATGCTCACGGGCGGCCGCAATGCGGAGATGCTGATGGCGGCGGCCGACATGATCGAGACGCTGGGCCGGCGCGCCACGACCGCCGAGCAGCTTTACCAGGAGCAGCAGGAGGACCACGCGCGTAACCTCGAGCTCCGCGAAGTGGCCGAGCTTGCGAGCGACAACCTGCTCGCCGAGGTCGATTCGCTGAAGGCCGAAATCGATGTGTTGAAGGCGCAGCTTGAAGAGCGCAGCGGGCAGCTTGAAGAACACGGCCGACAGCTCGATGAGCGCAACCGCCAGGCCGAGATCGACCGCAACTGGTTCGCCGAGGAGACGCTGCGCGCGCAGGCCCAGGCCGAACAGGCCGAAGAGAAGCTTTCCGCACTCCACGCCGAGGTCGACGAGCTGCGCAAGCCGCCTCCGCCGGAGGCGATCGACGAATCCATCGCGGTGGTGCCGGTCGAGCAGCTCAAGCTCGCGCGCACCCAGTTCGACTATCTGGCGAAGACTTTTGCCAGCAGCGGCGACGTGGTATCGATGACCATCTGCGAGATCGGCGCCCGCGCCCTCGACAAGGCGCTGGCCGGCGGCGAGGCCGGCCTGGCTCCCAAGTAGCCGCCGTCACGCCTCTCCGGCCTTGAACGGCTCCTCCTTGTCCGGCGGCACGGTCTGCTCGGCCATGGCGAGGATCATCGCGACCATCACGTAGTTGCCGGCAACCGCGGCGAGATCGACGATCTGTTGATCGTTGAAAATTGCCCGCGCCCGCGCAAAGGTTTCATCGGAGACTTTGTACGTGTTGGTCAGCTCGGTCACGAAATCATAGACTAGCGCCTCGTCCTCGGCCATTTTCGAGGGCCGCTTGTTCGCCTTCAACTCCGCGATGATGTCGGCCGACAGCCCGGCCTTCGTCGCAATCGGCACATGTGCGAACCATTCCACCTGCGAACGCCACTGCCGGCCGATGATCAGGATCGCGAACTCGTTGAGCCTCGTCGGCACCGAGGTCTTCCAGCGCAGATAGTCGAACAGGTCGAACAGCCGCTGGCCCAGCACCGGGCTGCGCAGAAGCAAATTATAGGGCCCGCCGATACCGACGCTGGAGACCTTCATGACCTGGTCGCCGAGCGGCTTCTGCGCCGCGTTGAGCTGCTCCAGGGTGAGTTGCGGAAATCGCGGCAGCTTGCCTGAGGTCGACTGCATGGTTTCTCCCATTTTGATTGCGTCTCAGCTTAATTGCGCGCGGCAAATTGAACCAGCACCCTCAGGAACCTTTTGAACTCCTTCGCCGATGCGGCGTTGGACTGCGCATCACCGCACAGGGAACAAGGAGGTTTCCGATGACCCGATCCAATGTCGCAACAGCGGGATGCCTGCTCATTGCGCTGAGCTTTTCGGGCGCTCCCGCACTATCAGCCGTTCGCTCTCCCTTCCTTGCCATGGCGGGCACCTGGTCTGGCGGCGGCACGCTCAGCACCGCCGACGGACAGCGGCAACGGCTGCGCTGCCGCGCATCCTATAACGTCGCCGGACGCGGCGATGAGCTCAGCCTCAACCTGCGCTGCGCCAGCGAAGCCTACAATTTCAACCTGGCGAGCAATGTCGCCTATCGCGGCGGCGCAATCTCAGGGCAATGGACCGAAGCCACCCGCAATGCGTCCGGCATCATCGAAGGCCGTGCGGTCGGCGATCATATCGACGCGGCGGCGCGCGGCCAGAACTTCTCGGCCAACCTGTCATTAACGACACGCGGCGGCCGGCAGACGGTATCGATCCATCCGCTGGGTGGCGGCGAGGTCAGGGACGTCACGCTCGTGCTCGACCGGCGCTAGCTTGATTGCCGGCGTTTAGCGCGGCTGCTGCTTGGTCAGCCGCAGCACGAACACCAGGACTTCCGCGACGGCCTTGTAGAGCTCGGAGGGGATTTCATCGCCGAGCTCGACATTGGAGAGCGCGCCGGCGAGCACCTCGTTCTCTTCGATCGGGATGTCGTGCTCTTTGGCAATCTCGATGATCTTGGCACCGATGGTGCCCTTGCCCTTGGCCACGACGCGCGGAGCGCCGGTGCGGTCATAGTGCAGCGCGACCGCGAGCGTGTTTCTGGCTTCGGTGCTCACAGCGCGCGATCCAGGAAATGGCCTGCCCTGGCAGGCACGACTTGCGGCGGCGCGCCGTCGCGGATCACGATGTCGCCGGGCGAAAGCTCGGCCTTGCTCAGTGCCTGACTGAGCTCGGAGGCGCCGGCGCGAAGCCGTGCCGCAGTCTGCGGCCGCTCCGCCCACATCCGCACCGAGGTGCGATCGCCGGTGAGCGAGATGAGCGCATGCACGGGACCGGCCGGCTCGACGTTGAGCGAGAAGCGCGCCTGCCAGGTCCGTTTCGCCGGCTCAACGGCCTCGCCGCCGCCGTCGCGCGAAATCTCGAACTGCGCCATTGCAGTGCCCTGCGGCGTGGCAAAGGGAATTTCGAAATTCCAGCGCGGAATCGAGGGATCGATACGGTTGCCGGACGCGTCGACGCGATCAGGCAAGGACGCCACCTGCAGCAAGGTCTGGCGCGCGAGCGCGGCATCGGTGTCGTCGAGCAGATGATGCACGGTGGTCGACAGCGGCGCGTTCGGCGCGATCGATGAGGTCGCAACCGGCTGCGCCGAGGGCAATGCCCCGCGGAACGGCGGTGGCGGCGTTGACGCCGTCGGCGCATTGGGGCTCGCGGCTCCCTGCCCGTTCTGCCCGATTTGTCCGTTCGGCGAGGTGATGATCGCGGCCGGGCTAGCCGCCGTCGGCGGCATTTCCTGCAACACCTCCTGCAGCAGATTGAGCGCGGCGCCCGACGTGACCGAGCGCACGGGCGAGCTCAACAGCGCCTGTGCCAGCAGGAGCTTGTCCGGATCGGCCGCGGCGGCAACATTCGGGAGCGGCAACCGGAGCTGGGAAACAGTCTCATGCCGGTCCATCTCAGCCGGCAGCGACGGCGCGAGTGGCGGGGAGGCGACGTTTGGCTTGGTGACGTTTGCTGGAGCGCTCGCCGACGGCGATGTCACCGCATTCTGACCCTCCACGGCGCTTGCGAGCGTCTGGCGCAGCACGATCAGCGCGGCCTTCAGGTCGGGAACGGTACCGTTCGAGGCAATGGCGCCGGAGGCAAGCGATGCCTCGAGGAACAGGCCGGACTTCTGGAACGCGCTCTGGATATCGCCGCCGGAAAGAGTCTCGTCGAGGGGCGTCTGTTGCACGAGCACACTGGCGATCGCCTGTTGCAGCGCCGGCGGCAAACCGTTCGACGAGGCCGCTGCATTGAGGTTGGCGAACAACGGCGCCAGGCTCTGCTGCGCAGTCGCGGCGTTTTCGGACGCCACGGAAACCGCGATGCGTTCGAGCGGCGTCAGCGGATCATTCGCGGCGGCGATAGTCGCCGCGGGGCTGACGGGAGCATTCGGCGCAACGCTCGCAGCGTCATTCGTCGTCGTACCGGTGCTGGCGCCAGCGGCGGCAGTTCCCTGCCCCACGATCTGCAGCCGCACGACGCCATCCTGCGGCTGCGATACCGCGAGCTGCAGATTCTGCCCCGGCGTCAGCGCAACCTCGGTGAGCACGTCGATCGAGAGATTGGCAATTGCGATCCGCACGAGATTGTCGGCGAGCACGCTCTCGACCTGCGCGGGCACGACCGTGCCCGGCTGCAGCACGACGCCATCGCTCGCGCCGCCCACGTTTGGGGCAGCGATCACCGGAACGGTCGGATTGACAGGTGTTATCGCCATGGCCCGCAAGGCTAACGCGGACGGCGTAAACCTCTCGTTAACCGGCGCTCTTCAGCGCCTGCAAAATCGCCACCGCAGCCTCGAAATCGAGCTTCCGCATCGCGCGGCGCGCGGACACTTCCTCGTCCTCACCCCATTGCTCGGCGTTGAAATCCTCGTCCACGTGGGCGGCCGCCCAGATTTCAGCGGGATCGCGCGCGCCCTCATGCAGCGCGAGCGCGAGCAGCGCAGACCCCGTCAGCGTCGTCACCACATGCAGCGCCGCCACCGACCAGGGATCGCCCGGCAGTGCGTTGCGCGCTGCGGCGACCGCCTGCTCGGGCTGGTGCACATGCATGATGCCCTGCGCCAGGATGAAATGCGCGCCGAGCGCGTCCGCCGCCCAGAACAGCACGGGATCCCAATGCTGCGCCTCGCGCGCGACCAGCGCCTCGGGATGGCCAGCGCGATAAAACAGGAGATCGGAATGGAAATATTTGGCGATGTCGTCTCGCACGACCCCAACGCGTTCGACCACGGCGTCGACGACGCTGTTGGCAAACCGCGTCATCGGCATGGTCAGGGGATCGATGGTTTCTTTCTGCGCGTCCCATTCAGCCATCATCGCTTCGGCCATCGCCCGTTTCGGCACGGCGACGATCTTGCCCGACGGGGTCTTGATCGGCTTGCCGTCGAGCGCCACGGCGAAGCCACCGTCGGTCTCGATCATTGCTGTGGTCGCATAGAACCGCTTGCGCTGGGGCGCGCGCGTAGCGCGCCGCACCGCTTCCTGCGGATCGAGCGGCGACTTGCCGGCCACCTCGTCGAACAATTCACGCATGAAACCTTGCTTCCCTCGGTCGCATCACTTCGCCCTGCAAACTATGATAAGTACGCGGCCGAATAAAGCGAGCCACGCGTGAGACGGATCTTTGCAGCGATCCTGGCCTTGACTTGCGCCTTCACGGGCGCGAGCGCCGGGTTCCGCACACCGGAATCGTTGGTTCGCAACGTCTATGCCTACTATGGCAACGGCGCACCCGAGCTCTCTCACGGCCTGCCGCACGACGAGGCGGCCACCGAACGGTTCTTCGATCCCGGCCTGCGCAACGCCTGGCGCGCGCTCCGCGACGAGCCGTATGACTTCCTGGTGCAGAGCCCGACCTGGAAGCTCGGCCCGGTCACGATCGCGGTCTCGCGCCGCCAATTCGACAAGACCTATGTTGCAGCGAGCTTCGACAATCAGGGCCGCGCTGTCACGCTGACCTTCATCCTGGTGAACGGCCCCGAGGGCTGGCTGATCACCGATATCGAGAGCCCGTATGATTCCTTGCGGATGTTTATCGAACAGGTCAAGTAGCGCATGATCCGGAAAAGTGGGCACCGGTTTTCCTCGCGACAAACGCGAAGCGTTTGCGCGGAGATCATGCGCAAAATATAAGCCTCAGCGATTGGCGCAGGCGCGCGAATAGGCGGCGCGATCGGCGGGGCCGAGGCCGGCGGCTGCGGCCTCATCGAGGCAGCGAATGATCCGATCAGAAAAGGATTCGCGAGGCGCAACTTGTTGAACGGGACGCGACGGCTCGTCTAACTTGGGCACCACGGGGACCTCTATCCTGGGTGGCGGCGGCGGAGGCGGCAGGGGCGGATTGAACTGCGAGCCGCCGACAAGACCGTTCGGCGACTGCGCGAAGGCCACGTCGCCCGCGAGCACCGTCACACCTGCTAGCACCACTAACGACAGCCGTTTCATCTGCCCTATGTCGTGATCAGCCAAGCGGATCGCAAGCCGCTATTCCTCGGGCGCGTGCTCGATCGGATCGAAGCGATCGGCTTCCAGTCCGAGCAGGTTCCAGGATTGCAGCATGTGCGGCGGCAGCGGCGCGGTCGCGTCGATCACGCCGCCACGCGGATGCGGGATCACGATGCGGCGCGCCAGAAGATGCAGCCGGTTCTGCAAACCGCCCGGCAATTCCCAGTTCTCCTTGTTGAAATATTTGGGATCGCCGACGATGGCGTGATCGATATGGGCCATATGCGCACGCAATTGATGGGTGCGGCCGGTCACGGGCTTCAACGACACCCAGGCGAGCTTGTTGGCCGAGGTTTCCACCACCGCGTAATACGTGACCGCATGGCTCGCGCCTTCATCGCCGTGGGCGGCGATGCGCATGATGGAGTCCTCCTCGCTCTCTTCCTTGGCGAGGTAAGTTGAGATACGGCCCTGCTTCGGCTTCGGCACGCCGGCAACCAGCGCCCAATAGATCTTGCGTGCCGAGCGATGACGGAACGCGCCGGTCAAATGCGTCGCGGCAAAGCGCGTCTTGGCCACCAGCAAGCAGCCCGCGGTTTCCTTGTCGAGCCGATGCACCAGCCGCGGCTTCTGGCCCTTGGCGTCGCGCATCACCTCCAGCATCTGATCGACATGCCGCGTGGTGCCGGAGCCGCCCTGCACGGCGAGGCCCGCGGGCTTGTTCAGGACCAGCACGTCGTCATCCTCGTAGAGCGTTATTTCCTTGAGTTGCTGCAGGGTGCGGTTCTCGGCTTCGCTCAACGCCGCGGTCGCTCTCGGCGCATCGAGCCGCAGCGGCGGGATGCGCACGCTCTGTCCCGCCTCAAGCCGGTCCTTGCTGTCGGCGCGCTTGCCATTCACGCGCAACTCGCCTTTGCGCACGATGCGCTGGATGTGGGAGAATGACAGCCCGGGAAAACGCGCCTCGAGGAAGCGGTCGACGCGCATATTGTCCTCGTCCGGCGTCACCACCATGGTCCGGACCTTGGTCGGCAGCGGCAGCTCGGCCTTCGCCTTTGCGGGCTCATCGGTGAATTTGCGCGGCTTTTCGTGCCGCGGCTCGCCGCGCTTCCCGGAGAAGCGCGCAGCCTTGTCGCCCGGCCGATGCGCCGCCGCGCGCTCGGCCTTGAGGAAATCGCGATGCGGGCGCGCGCCCGGCGCGGTGGTTCGCTTGATACGGCGGCTCATGCGGGTCGTCCAGCCTTGCGCGAGGTTGATCGATTTGCCCGACGTGGCAGCGCGGCGATCTCGGTCCCGATCTCGTTTTCCGCAAGCCGCAACTCGTAGAGCTGCTGCAAATTCATCCAGAACTGTGGTGTCGTACCGAACCAGTGCCCCAGCCGCAGTGCGGTATCGGCCGTGATGCCGCGCTGACCGTGAATAATGCCGGTAATGCGGTTCACAGGTACATCGATCTGGCGCGAAAGCTCCGCCGCTGTGATGCCGAGCTCTCGCAATTCTTCAGCAAGATGTTCACCGGGGTGGATGGGGGTTCGTGCCAAGTTAGTCATCCCTTCAGTGATAGTCGACGATCTCCACATCGACCGGGCCAGGCGATCCATCGGGCCACGAGAAGCAGATCCGCCATTGATCGTTTATTCGAATCGAGAACTGCCCGGCACGATCGCCTTTGAGTGCTTCAAGTCGATTTCCCGGCAGTGCGGCCAAATCGGCGAGGCTGGTGGCCGCGTCAAGGCGATCAAGCCGCAACTCGGCTTGCCGAGCAAAGCCCGAAAATTCCTTGACGTGCCGTCCGGAGGCAAACCGTTCGGTCGCCTTGTCCCGATAGCTGACGATCACGGGAGATTTGATTAGCAAGGATTACGACTTACGTAAATAGTAAATCGATCAACGGCCAGCTTTCGTTCAAATCTGCCGGAACACCAGCCATCCTGGGCAGACACCAGCAAAGCAAGAGAGGAAACCCGCGTGACAAAGACGAAACCCACTTGGGCATTGGCGGCGGCGCTGATCCTCACCTCCTCCGCCCTCTACGCCCAGCAAAGCCCGATGCCTGAGGACATAGCCTGGACGCTGATCGAGATCGGCCACACCGTGGATTCGCCTAAGACCGCGGCCCTCTACGCGCCGCTGCAGGGGAAGGAGCCCTATCACGGCGTCAAGGTCGAGCGCGATGTCAACTATGGCCCGGCCGATCGCAACCTGCTCGACATCTTCTTGCCGGAGGCGGCATCAGCGGCACGGCCGGTGCTGATCTTCGTCCACGGCGGCGCCTTCATCGGCGGCAACAAGCGCGGGCCCGATGGCAGCCCGTTCTACGACAACATCATGCTGTGGGCGGTGAAGAACGGCTTCGTCGGCGTCAACATGACCTATCGCCTCGCGCCGCAAAACCCTTGGCCTGCAGGCGCGGAGGACGTCGGCGCCGCGGTCGCGTGGGTGGTGCAAAACATCGCCGCGCGCGGCGGCGACGTTTCCCGCATCTACCTGATGGGCCACTCCGCCGGCGCGGTCCATGTCGCGGACTACGTGTCGCATCCCCAGTTCTTCAAGGTGAAAGACGGCGGCCTCAAGGGCGCGATCATGCTGTCGGGCATCTATGATCTCACAGGCAATAAACTTGGCAGCGCCGAGAAATCGTATTTTGGAACGGATGCCTCCCGCTACGCGGAGCAGTCGTCGGTGCAGGGACTGGTCGCAACCAAGACGCCGTTCATGATCGTCACCGCCGAGCTGGACCCATCGGTCTTCGGCGCGCAGTTCAACCTCCTGAAGGCCGCCGCCTGCAAGGGCGCAAGCGGCTGCCCGCGTGCGGTGGTGCTGCCGCAGCACAGCCATATGTCGGAGGTCTATTCGATCAACACCGCCGATGACCGCCTGACCAATCAGATCCTGGACTTTGTCAGAAGCGGCAAATAGCGCATCGAAAAGGGGCGTATCATCGGCGACCAGGCGGCGAGGATGCGCAGCGCCTTGCCGCCGCCGCGCCAGCGCCACGCGAGCCGTGCCGGATTTTCCAGGCTTTCGGCGAAACCAAACAGGGCGACCACGACCATCGCGACCAACTGCCCCGGCCCGATCAGCAGCATCGGCAGCATCAGCGCCCAGCACGCGCCGGCACAGGCCGCGCCGTTCTTCACGCCGAAGCGAAGGGCATCGAGGTCTGCGGCAAGCCCAAAGGCAGCCAGCGGCGGCCGCCGGTGACAGCGGTTGAGACACCACTGCTTGGCGGGCGAGACCTGCCAGACGAGCGCGAGGGCGACGGCAAGCCCAACACCGGCGAGCGGCGGCACGCCCCTCCGCAACAGCCACGCGGTCATCTGCAGGGCCACACCTACCATCATCCACACCGCGACGAAGCCCAAGACAAACAGCAGCATCGACCGCGCCCGCCGTCTTGCAAAACTGCGCTCGCGGACGTGCCGGAGCGGCAGAAGCGCAAGCGGCAGCATCATGGCGACGACCATCAGCGCCCAGCTGAGTGCCAGTTGCGCAAACGAATCGGAGATGCGCGCAAGATCGAACGATACCGACAGCGGCAGCGCGGCCTCACTTTCAGCCGAGCAGATTGCCGGCAACGGGAAAACGCTGCCGCCAACCGCCAGCATCACCCAGGCGATCAGAATGACCGTCCCGAACGGCACAAGCCAGGCATCCGGCCGATGCGCGGCACGCTCCATCTCGCGGTTCCTAACCCGATTGCCGGAAGATGCTGATGTGGCCGATGCTGACCGGAGTTCTGTCTGGCACCGGCTTGAGCGGCACGAGGCGGACGTGAAGCTGGTCCACGTTCAACGCGCCTCGCAAATGCAAGGTGTCGACGACGTGGGTGATTTCGATCGTGAAGTTGAGACCATTACCGGCATGTGGGCCGTCCATCGCGCTAGCCTTGCTGAGGCCAAACAGGCCGACGCTGCCGGCCTTCAACTCCGGATGCATCGCCGGATCATCGCCCTCCGGCACGTTGATATAGACGCTGAACACGGTGGCGTCGTTGGCGCCGCGCACATTCTCCAGGTTGAGGAAAATACGGTCCGGCTCCGGCGGCCCGCCGGCCATACCTTGCAGGCTCGAGGTCACCCTGCTGCGCACGGCATGGTCGAGGTGCACGGAGGCGCTCGCTCCTGACCCCGTCAGGCTCAACGCACCCCGACTGCCTCCAAGTTTTTCGACGTGCTCGGCCATCGCTGCGGCCCTCCCGCTCGGTTCGGCCGGGGCCATTCCCAGCCGTTGGCGGCGCGCCGCAATCTGCGGCTGGACCGCCGGCGCGGATACATCATCATAATTATAGCCGAGCGTCGCGAGACTGATGGTGTCACCCGGCGTATAGGTCCAGCTCGTGCCTCCCGGCATCGGCATCGCGAATGCCTGATCGCCGGTGCTTGCCGGCCCCTTCACCCATCTGGCCTCGGTCGGGTCGGTATGCGAGGGGCGGCTCTTGTTCCAGACCTCCCAGAGCCGGTCGATATTGGCGTGATGCAGATAAAAGATCGGATCGTTGCCCGCCAGATCGGGTACCGACATCAGGCCCGGATTCTGGTCGTCGCCGCCACCCACCAGGACATGCACCATATCGTGCGGCTGCATCTCCACTCCGCCATGGCTCGTGCCACTATGCGCGAAACCGGTTCTGACCCCGCCAAAGCCTTGGCTTCCGCCCTGTCCAGGGCCGACGAATTTTGCATCGCCGAGCGCATTCTGCTCGATCTGATCCGTCGGGATGACGACGTTGCCGCTGCCATCGACGCCGTAGCGCTGCACGACATAGAGCGGATTATCGCCGGTTCCATTGGGCCAATCCGGCGATGCGAAAGCCGGCGGCAACTGGTTCTGGTTGGGCCTGAGGTAATTCCAGTAGGGCAGCGCCCAGGTTGCGCCGGGCCCACCCAGTTGGGTGATCGCGTCGCGCACCACGGCCTCGAGCGCCAGGAGGTAGCCGCGATGCCAGGGCAGGAAATACCAGCTCCCGTGCTGGCACTGCATCCAGTAGGTCTTCATGTCGCCGTCGCTCGGCGGCTGGTCACCTTCGGTGAGAAGGCCTAGCGAAGACCACAGATTCTGATCGAAGCCGTGGATCGCGCCAAAGAAGCGCCAGCTCGTGGGATCGTTCAGCGGACGCGCCTGCATCGCCTTGACGCCGCGCGCGTACCACAGAATTGGATCAGCCCAATCGCCGCCCAATTCCCAGACATTTTGACGGGTGAAGGCCATGGCCGTTAGCCTCGCTTGGTGAAGAAATCGGTTGACCCAATGCGCTTTTAAATCTGAGGAGGCATTACGGTGATCGCGGTGACGGGGCGTACGATCACGACAATGCAAAACAATCAAATTCTGGTCGGGTCGCCAAATAACAATGATGCTACCTTAGGGCGTCACGATTTGTCTCTAGCAAGGCCGAAGCGAAAGCCTCGCTGACCAATTCACGCGAGCCATCCGTGACATAGCGAGGGCGCGGCGAAGCATGTGTGAACGGCGCCACGTATCGCGAAATTTTTCCGGAGCCGTTGGCGAACATGACGCTCGATCGAGAATGATTGACAGCTCCCATGTCGCAATGCATTCTCTTGGTCGGGTGGATACGACCCGCTGCTTGCGCTCTCACGGGCATGGTGAACGTATCAAGCCGCTTCCGGCCCCCTTTGCCCTTAGCGAACGACTCAGTAACGCAAGCATCTGACGCCTCTCGTTCGCCAAAGCAGAGGACCAACTCATGCGCGATTTCCGCGAAGCCAAGGCTATGGCGCAGACGCTGCGCGACTCCCTGAAGGCCAAATCGATCTCTCTCACCCACAGCGAGAGCCTCGAGCTCATTGCCAAGAGCTTCGGCTTCCACGACTGGAATGTGCTGGCGGCCCGGATCGAGGCAAGCCAGGCGGTTGATGACGAGCCGACCGAGGCGGCCCGTGCAGTCGCTTCCAATTCCGCCAGAGCTGTCATCCCGATCGTGCCGCTGCGCGACATCGTGCTGTTTCCGCAGATGGTTACGCCGCTCTTCGTAGGGCGCGACAAGACCAAGCGCGCGGTGAACAGTGCGCTCGGTGGAGACGGCGTGATCCTTGCCATCACGCAACGGCGATCCGGCGATGATGATCCGAGGCTCGGTGATCTCTATCCAGTCGGTGTGACGGCGAGCGTGGTCAAGGTCATCCCGCTGAGCGATGGAACGTTCAAGCTCATCGTCGCCGGTCTGCAGCGCGTAACCATCGTCAGACCGATCGAAGGCGACTATTTGAGTGCCGAGGTCGCAGTGGTCGAGGACGTTCGCGGCGAGCCGACCCCCGAGACGCTGGCGTTGACGCGCGAAGTCCTGGACGCATACCAGGCCTTTGCCAGGACGCCGCCGTCGCGGTCCCATAGCCATCCCGTCGAGCCCGGCATGCTGGCCGACAGCATTGCCGTTTTGCTGCAAGTGCTGTCGGTCCGGATCGACAAGATGGCACACCTCCTCGAAACGGCTGATGTGGTGCGTCGTCTCGAAATGTTGCGAGACCTCATGCGGGTGTCACAGCAGGCGGCGTGACGCACGCCTATTCGCCAGCCTTCTCCCGCCTGAGCTTGGCCCAGTACTCGAGTCGCTTCCTGATCTCGCGCTCGAAGCCGCGCTCAGGTGGGTCGTAGAAGGTCTGGCGTCCCAGCGCCTCCGGAAAATAGTCCTGGCCGGAAAACGCGTCCGGCGTGTCGTGGTCATATTCGTAGCCGGCGCCGTAGCCTTCCTGCTTCATCAACCTGGTCGGCGAATTGAGGATATGCTTGGGCGGCAGCAGCGAGCCCGCCTCTTTCGCGGTACGTATCGCGGCGCCAAATGCCGTGTAGGCCGCGTTCGACTTCGGCGCGGTCGCGATATAGATGACCGCCTCGGCGATGGCGAGCTCGCCTTCGGGCGAGCCGAGGAAGTCGTAAGCATCCTTGGCGGCGTTGGCGATCACCAGTGCCTGCGGATCGGCAAGCCCGATATCCTCGACCGCCATGCGCACGATGCGCCGCGCCAGAAACAGCGGATCCTCGCCGGCATCGAGCATGCGCGCGAGATAATACAGCGCGGCATCGGGATCGGAGCCGCGCACGGATTTGTGCAGTGCCGAGATGAGGTTATAGTGGCCGTCGGCGGACTTGTCGTAGATCGGCGCGCGCCGCTGCAGGATGTCCTGCAATTGCGCGGCATTGAAGATCTCGCTGCCGCGCGCCGAACGCCAGACCTCTTCGGCAAGCGTCAGCGCCGCGCGGCCATCGCCATCGGCCATGCGCACCAGTGCGGCACGGGCTTCGGCATCGAGCGGCAGCTTTCTGCCCTCGACCGCTTCGGCATGGGCATAAAGCTTTTCGATCGCAGCCGCGTCAAGCGAGTGAAACACCAGCACGCGCGCCCGCGAGAGCAACGCCGCGTTGAGCTCGAAGGATGGATTCTCGGTGGTGGCGCCGACCAGCACCACGGTGCCGTCTTCCATGACCGGCAGAAACGAATCCTGCTGCGCGCGGTTGAAGCGGTGCACCTCGTCGACAAAGAGCAGCGTGCCCCCGCCCGTCTCGCGCCGCGCGCGTGCCGCGTCGAAGGCCTTTTTCAGGTCGGCGACGCCGGAGAACACCGCAGATAGCTGCTCGAAATGCAGGTCCGTCGTATCCGCCAGGAGCCGCGCCACCGTGGTCTTGCCGGTGCCCGGCGGCCCCCAGAAGATCAGAGAGCCGAGCGTGCGCGTCTCAAGCATCCGCGTCAGCGCGCCGTCAGGACCCAGGATGTGGTCCTGTCCAACGACCTCGGACAATTTCTGCGGGCGCAGCCGGTCGGCCAGCGGCCGCGGCGCGTCCTGCTCGAGGCCAGCGGCCGCGAACAGGGTCGTGCCCTCGCGTTGTTGCTGGTTTGGTCGCTTGGCGCTCATCCGCCCAGCGTCACGTTGATCTGCTGGCCGCCGCGCACCAGCGTGATGCGCCAGAGCCGCGACGATTGGCTCGTCGCCCGTTCAAGATCGATCGTCTTGCCGATCTTGGTATTGTTCACGGCGACGATGATGTCGCCCTTCTGGAAGCCGAGATTGGCAGCCGTGGAATCATCGGCAACGCCGGTGACGACGACGCCCTGGGTGTCGGCGTCAAGGTGCAGCTCGTCAGCCACCGCCGGCGAGATGTTGGAGACCTTCGCGCCCTGGAACGGCGAGCGCGAGGTCAATACGATCTCGCTACGGCCGGAATCCGGCGCACTCTCGAGCGCCACCGCGAGCCTGATCGGCCTGCCGCCGCGGGTTACGTCAAGCTCCGCGGTGCCGCCGAGCGGCTGCGTCGCGAAGCGATAGTCGAACGCGTTGGGGTCTTCGATGGTCTGGCCATCGACTGCCGTGATCAGGTCGGAGGATTTCAGCCCGGCCCGCGCGGCCGGACTGTTGGCGACGACGCTTGCGACCAGAGCCCCGGTCGGCGAGCGCAACCCCAGGCTTTCGGCGATCTCCGGCGTCACCGCCTGCAGCTTCGCGCCGAGCCATGGCCGCTTCACCACCTTGCTGCCGCTCTTGGCCGAAGCCACGACGATGCGAACCATGTTGGAGGGGATCGCAAAGCCGATGCCCTGCGAGCCGCCGGAGCGCGAATAGATCGCAGTGTTGATGCCGGCGAGCCGGCCGGTCATGTCGACGAGTGCGCCGCCGGAATTGCCGGGATTGATCGCGGCATCGGTCTGGATGAAGAACTGGTAATCGGTGATGCCGACCTGGGTGCGCGCGAGCGCCGAGATGATGCCGTGGGTCACGGTCTGGCCGACACCGAAGGGATTGCCGATCGCGAGCACGACGTCGCCGACCATCAGCTCGTCCGAATTGGCGAAGTCCAGCGTCGGAAACCTCTCATGGACGTTCTTCAGCTTCAGCACCGCGAGGTCGGAGCGCGGATCCTTGAGCACAATCTCGGCCTCGAACTCGCGCTTGTCCGATAGTGACACCTTCACCTGATCGGCGCCCTCGATGACGTGAACGTTGGTGACGACGAGGCCGGACGGATCGACCATCACGCCCGAGCCGAGCGAACGCTGCATCTGCTCCCGCGGGCCGCCCTGCAATCCGAAAAACCGGCGGAAAATCGGATCGTCCAGGAGCGGGTTGTGGTTTTGCACGATCTTGGCGGCATAGACGTTGACGACCGCGGGCTGCACCCGCTGCACGATCGGGGCGTAGGAGAGCCGGAGCTCCGCGGCCGAGGATGGCACCCTGCGGTCCTGCGCCAGCGACGGCAGCGCGACAACGACCGAGATGAGCAACACAGCCAGGGAGCGGATCGAGATCATGCGGAGAATCCTAAAGAGATGCGTGGGCCTTAGATAGGCGCGCGCGTGTGACGTTGGAAGCTGATCAGGCCGCGCGCGGCGGCGAAGAGGACTCGGCGGCGCAGGATAGCCGCTCCTGATGGCTCTCGCCCCAGGCTTTGAGCGTATCGATCACCGGACGCAAGGACTCACCGATCTCGGAGAGACAATATTCCACCCGCGGCGGTACCTCGGCATAGACCTTTCGGATGATGAGCCGGTCGTCCTCAAGCGCGCGCAATTGCTTGGTCAGCATCCGCTGGGTGATGCCGGGCATCCGCCGGCGCAGTTCGCCAAAACGCTGCGTGCCCGATTGCAGGTGGAACAGGATCACGCCCTTCCACTTGCCGTCGATGAGGTCCAGCGTCGCTTCGACAGCGCAGCCTGGTCGATGCGCGAAATTTCGCCGTTTCATGCGGAGTCTTCCGATAGTATCCAAACAGGGACTATATCCCTGAAATTACAGTACTTGCCAACTTGGTGCCAAGTGACAATTAATCCCGGCCGCATGCCAAGGGAGATGAACAATGAAGGCTGTCGGATACCAGAAATCATTGCCGATCGAGGACAGGGACGCGCTGGTCGATTTTGAAGCCAGTAAGCCCGAGCCGAAGGGACGCGACATTCGTGTCACGGTGAAGGCGATTTCCGCCAACCCCGTGGACTACAAGGTGCGCAAGCGCGCTGCCCCGCCTGCGGGCGAATACAAGATCCTGGGCTTCGACGCGGCCGGTGTCGTCGACGCGGTCGGGCCCGAAGTCTCGCTGTTCAAGGCAGGCGACGAGGTGTTTTACGCGGGCTCGATCCTGCGCCAGGGCACCAATTCGGAATTTCATCTGGTCGATGAGCGCATCGCAGGCCGCAAGCCGAAATCGCTGTCATTCGCGCAGGCCGCGGCGCTGCCGCTGACCTCGATCACGGCGTGGGAACTGCTGTTTGATCGGCTTGGCGCGGTGCCCGGCAAGAGCGTCGATCCGCGCACGGTTCTGATTGTCGGCGGCGCCGGCGGCGTCGGCTCGATCCTGATCCAGCTCGCGCGCCGGCTGACTGGGCTGACGGTGATCGCGACCGCGACACGGCCGGAATCGCAGAAATGGTGTCTGGATCTTGGCGCGCACGCGGTGATCGATCACGGCAAACCGATGAAGGAGCAGATCGAGACATTGAAGCTGCCGCCCGTCGCGCTAGTGGCGAGCCTCACCTTCACCGATCAGCACTACAAGGCCATTGCCGAGTTCATGGCGCCGCAGGGCAAATATGGCCTGATCGACGACCCCGCCGAATTCAACGTCGCCGTCTTCAAGGGCAAGGCGATCTCGGTGCACTGGGAATCGATGTTCACGCGCTCCTCGTTCCAGACGCCGGACATGATCGCGCAGCACAACCTGCTCAACGACATCTCCGATCTCATCGACAAGGGCGTGCTGCGCACCACGATGGACCAGACGTTCGGCACCATCAATGCCGCGAACCTCAGGCGCGCACATGCGCTCCTGGAAAGCGGCAAGTCGCGCGGCAAGATCGTGCTGGAGGGGTGGTAGGCGCGCCGCACGCGCCCGGCCGGCTTAGAATTCGTAGGGTGGGTAAAGGCGCGCTTGCGCCGTGCCCACCGTTTCTCGCCAAGCGTCATGCAGAATGGTGGGCACGCTTCCGCCTTCGCTCGTTGAGCTACGGCGGACGCGGTCGCTTTGCCCACCCTACGCACCCTCGTCATTTGGGTTTAGAGTCGCGCGCGCGATAAATCCTTGCGCGAGCGCGTGATAAATCCCCTCCTCGCAGACCAGGCGCGAGGTGGCATAGGCGATCATCGCGGCCGCCATCAGCGGCACCACCATGGTGTGGTTGTCGGTCATCTCGGTCACGATGACAAAGGCGGTGATGGGCGCCTGCACGACGCCGGCGAAATACGATACCATTCCGAGCAGCATGATCGCCGCGAGCGGCGCGCCATGGAACAGCGAAGCCATGTTGCTGCCGATTCCGGCGCCGACCGCAAGCGACGGCGAAAAGATGCCACCCGGAATCCCGCTGATCGAAGCGAACGTCGTCGCCAGGAATTTCAGGATACCAAAATCCGCGGGCAACGGCGCACCATTCTCGAGCGCCGATTTCACCTGCGAATAGCCCGTGCCGTAGATCGTATCGCCCGAGACAAGTCCGCAAATCGCGACCGCCAGCCCGCAGATGAGGGCAAACCCCAAGGAATATCGCTTGATCGCGCGTCCAACGGGGTTTGCAAATCCGCGCGCCATGGTGATGACGATACGGCTGAACAGGCCGCCCGCCAATCCGCCGACGACGCCGCACGCGGGAATAGCGAGCCAGTCGGTTCCGTTGCGCAGCCCCATCGCGCTGCTGCCGAAATATGCGTAGTTGCCCATCAAGGCGAGCGAGGTCAGGCCGGCGGCAATCACGGCCGAGATGATGAGGCTTGAGGTGCGGGTTTCGAAGGCGCGGCTCATCTCCTCGATCCCGAACACGATCCCGGCGAGTGGCGTGTTGAACGCGGCAGCGACGCCCGCCGCAGCGCCGGCAAGGATCAAGCCCGGCTGACGCCGTGGCGAGAAGCGGCCCAGCGCGAACATGATCGAAGCTCCGACCTGCACCGTCGGGCCTTCACGTCCAACGGAGGCGCCGCATAACAGGCCGAACAGGGTCAGGATGATCTTGCCGATCGCGATGCGCAGCGAAACGAGCTGCCCGCGCGCCTTCTGGTCGGTCAGGTGCCGCGCGGCAATGGCCTGTGGAATCCCGCTGCCTTGCGTATTCGGGAAAAACCGCTTGGTCAGGAACACCGAAAGCGCGAAGCCGAACGGCGTAACAACCAGCGAGGCATAGCGCGACTTCGATAGCACAAGCGCAAAGGCAATCTGGGCGAGATCGGCAAGTTGCGCCAGCGCGACGGCCGCGGCCCCAACGGCGATGCCGCCGAGCAGGAAGATGCCGCGCCGCTGCCATCGTCCGGATGTGATCCGGATCCACCGCCTGTTGCGGATCGAGAGAGCAAGCGTCATGGACGAGCTTTAATCGATCGTGCGCCGTGATGAAAGCCGGTCGAAGCGACAGTTGCGACCAGGCGGCCTCTTCATACCAAGCAGAACCCCCGGCGGGGTCCCGCCGGGGGTTCTGTTAGACAACGATCAGACAAACTGGATTACCAGATGCGCTGCGCGCGGAGCAGAAGAACGACGTTGTTCTCGTTCTTGAGCTCGTAAGCGGTTGTCGGCTTGGCGATGCCAAGGCTGCCGAACGTAACCGTGCCGGCGTACTTCTGATCCAGCTGGCTCCAGGTCACATCACCCGAGAAGGTCAGGTTCTTGACCGGAGTCCACCGCGTGACGAAACCAACCTGCGCGATGTTGTAGTCCGGATTGCAGGTGTCGCCCGGAGTGAGCAGGACCGCAACCGTACCGCCCGGGCCGCACATCAAGGCCTTGGCCGTGCCGTTGTACCTGACCGCGGCATAGCCGCCGTAGATGCTGCTGTTCCAGTAGGGATTCCAGTTGTGGGTGTAACCACCGTTGAAACCCCAGGTCTGGATCAACTGCTGCGAGCCGCCCGATGCGAACACCGTATCAGGCGCAAACCCGAACCCAAGGCTCTGGTAGGCTACGTTCGAGCTGCCGAAGAGCAAGACCGCACCGTACTGGGCGGCCAGGTCCTGGATGTTGTAGCGGGTTGCACCATCCGTATACACACCCTGCAGGTTGATTACGTCACCAGGTCCCGTCGGGATATTTTTGATCGACAGGCCCAACTGGCCGGCCCAACCCCACCGGTCGTCGGGATGCCCGCTCGGCTCAGTCGCGCCGTAGTACGCCGCGTGGTTGTCGTGCGCGGCGACCGACGCCTGGAACAGCCCCCAAGCCTGGTCGACACGAACCTGACCGACGATGTCGGGAGCAACCGTTCCACCGTAGTCGCTGGTGCCATAGCCAAAGCCACCGGGCACGCCGAGGTTGTTGACGCCAGCCTGATAAGATTGAGTCGGATCCTGAGCTGAGATCGACGCACTGATGCCCTGACCGAATTCGGCGGTGTAGGTGAACTGGTTCACACCCGTATCCGTGCCGCCGCCGCCGACGAGGCCATCGAAGTTGTTGCCCGGATAGTTGTGCCAGGGGGTGCTGAAGGCGGAAACCGTCTTGCCGATCGTGAAGCCTGCGAACTGGATGAAGGCATAGTACGTGCCGACCGTACCGGCGGCCACCGCGCCGGCATTCGCGTTGTTCGGAGCGGAGCCGAACGGGGCAGGTCCGATCGCCGAGTAAACGGTCGCGCCGGGCGCGTTCTGTGTGAAGCTGTCGTCCGTCCAGTTGAACCTCAGATCCGCATAGGTACGGAGAACGCCGTACTCGGTCGCGGTGCGCGTATCGATGTTCAGGTCTTCACGGGAGCGCCATGTGTAGGCGTTGGTGAAGCGGTTCTTCGCGCCGGCCGGGCCATTGACGTTGCCCGTGTCGACCGAGTTCGTATTCGCCAGGACGTCGACGCGTAAATAGCCGCCCAGCTTGATGCAGGTATCGGTGCCCGGGATGTACCAGAATCCGGCACCATAAAGCGAACAAACCTTCACGTATTCGACCGCTTTGGCCTTCAACGGAAGATCAGCAGCCTGTGCCCCGCCCACAGCGAGCAGACCCGCCACGGAGCCGAGAACAAGGCCCTTGATCATCTTCACGGCAATTCTCCAAGTTGTTCTTTGCCCGGAAGTTTTCACTGAGTGAAAACACCCTAAGGTCGTTTACCTGATCCTTTAGCCCGCCCCTTGCCCGCTCCGCCTTCGCATACTCTCCCCGCGAAAGGCGACGGACTAAAGCGAACCACCCAATGGACAGGACGACTCCGGGATGCCCCCCTTCGATCGCACCATCATAATTCCCAGATGGCGTTGCATAACCATGACAGCAATCGCTTGATGCGGGTTTTTGGCCGTGCGTTGCACAAAAGACACGCGATCGGATGGTCACGGGCGACCCGGAGCGTGATCGCCGGCGTGGGCGGAGCAATCCAGCACCGCGCGTAAGATTCTGGATTACTTCCGCCTTCGCTCGTTGAGCACAGCGGACAGGTCGGAGCTCACGCTCCCTGCAATGACGGGATTACGACTCGCGTACCCGGTAACAGGCTCCGCGCAATCCACCGTTTCGCGCGATCCAACATGGTGGATTACACCTTTCGGCTAACCCACCCCCCACGTCGTCGCTTCGCTCGCAGCAACGCGCCCCTACTTCGCCTGCGCGGCCGCCTGCATCGCCTTCCAGTCGAATTTTTCGGCGAGCGCCAGCGCTTCTTCCTCGCTAACGCCGTTATAGGAGAAGCTGAACATCGCCTCCTTGCCGAGCGCCACGATCAGCGAGCCGGACTTGTCCTTGACGGTGAAGGCCTTCATGACCGGCATGCCGTGCATGGTCGCCGTGATCATGTGGCCCTCGCTGGTCTGCACGTTCATCGCGCTCTGCAGCGGCGCCAGCGCGCCCGCCGCACTTTGGCCGACCACGACGGACGCATGCGCCTGCGCCGACCCTTTCTGGTAGTCGCGGTTGGCCGTGGTCATGCTCATGTTGGACACTTCCATCGACATGCCATCGGGCTTCTTGCCCTGCCAGCCGTCGAGATCGACCAGGAGCGGCAGGAAGCGCTGAAACGCCTGTTCGGCGCGGGATGGCTGCGGCGACAGGACCGAAAGGGCCAAAACAAAACAAACAATCAAATCGCGAAGCTTGAACATTGCGTTTTCCCCCTATTTTTCGACACGCAAAGATAGTGCAGGGTTCGTGGCGCAAGGAAGGCGGCGCAAGCCAGCCACGAAATGCGCGAACAAGCATATAAAAAAGGCGGCGCCGAAGCGCCGCCTTGAACTCGATATCGGGCCGGCGCTTACGCCGCCTCGGCTTTCTTCTCCTCGACCGGACCGGAATCCTGGCCCTTGGCGTCGACGTCGCGGTCGACGAACTCGATCACCGCCATCGCAGCGTTGTCGCCGTAGCGGAAGCCGGCCTTGATGATGCGGGTATAGCCGCCCTGGCGGTCCTTGTAGCGGGGCGCGAGCGTCTCGAACAGCTTCTTGACCATGTCGGCGTCGCGCATCTCGGAGATCGCCTGGCGACGATTGGCAAGCCCGCCTTTCTTGCCGAGGGTGACCAGCTTCTCGACGATCGGGCGCAGCTCCTTGGCCTTCGGCAGCGTGGTGACGATCTGCTCATGCTTGATCAGCGCGGCGCACATATTGGCGAACATCGCGCGGCGGTGCTCGTGAGTGCGGTTGAGCTTGCGGTGAACACGTCCGTGACGCATGGGTCTATTCCTTACTTTCGATGTGCCACGACGGTTCGTCGGACATGTTGCTCAGGTGGGCTGCCTGCGTTCGCCCTGGCATTCCGGGGCGCGCGTGAGCGCGAACCCGGAATGACGAAATCAGTAATGATCCTCGAAGCGCTTGGCGAGCTCGTCGATGTTCTCCGGCGGCCAGCCCGGCACTTCCATGCCGAGGTGCAGACCCATCTGGGCCAGCACTTCCTTGATCTCGTTCAGCGACTTGCGGCCGAAGTTCGGGGTGCGCAGCATCTCCGCTTCCGACTTCTGCACGAGGTCGCCGATATAGACGATGTTGTCGTTCTTCAGGCAGTTGGCCGAACGCACCGACAGCTCGAGCTCGTCGACCTTCTTGAGGAACGCAGGGTTGAAGGCGAGATCGGGGATGATCTCTTGCGTGACTTCCTTGCGCGGCTCCTCGAAGTTGACGAACACGTTGAGCTGGTCCTGCAGGATGCGCGCGGCGAAAGCCACGGCGTCGTCCGGCGTCACCGCACCGTTGGTCTCGATCGTCATGGTCAGCTTGTCGTAGTCGAGGATCTGGCCCTCGCGGGTGTTCTCGACCTTGTAGGAGACCTTCTTGACCGGCGAGAACAGGCTGTCGACCGGGATCAGGCCGATCGGCGCGTCCTCCGGCCGGTTGCGCTCGGCGGCGACATAGCCCTTGCCGGTCGTCACCGTGAACTCCATGCGGATCTCGGCGCCATCGTCCAGCGTGCAGAGCACGAGCTCGGGATTGAGCACGACGATGTCGCCGACGGTCTGGATGTCGCCGGCGGTCACGACGCCCGGACCCTGCTTCTTCACGACCATGCGCTTGGGGCCCTCGCCCTGCATCTTGATCGAGATGTCCTTGATGTTCAGCACGATGTCGGTGACGTCCTCACGGACGCCCGCGATCGAGGAGAACTCGTGCAGCACGCCGTCGATGTGCACCGACTGCACCGCAGCGCCCTGTAGCGAGGACAACAGGATGCGGCGGAGCGCATTGCCGAGCGTCTGGCCGAAGCCGCGCTCGAGTGGCTCGGCAACCAGCGTCGCATAGTGCGACGCGTCGGTGCCGGGCGCAACCTGCAGCTTGTTCGGCCGGATCAGTTCTTGCCAATTCTTCTGGATCGTCACTGTCTCACCTCTGGCCAGCTCAATTGCCATCTGGCGTTGGAGGCCGCGGATCAGTCCGCGGCTTGCAAAATTTCAAAAACGCTTTGCGGGCAGCCAGGCCGCCCGCAAAGAAAGCGTCACACGCGCCGCCGCTTGCGCGGACGGCAACCATTGTGCGGGATCGTCGTCACGTCGCGGATCGAGGTGACGGTGAAGCCCGCGGCCTGCAGCGCGCGCAGCGCCGACTCGCGGCCCGAACCGGGACCGGCGACCTCGACTTCCAGCGTGCGCATGCCGTGTTCCTGCGCCTTCTTGGAAACATCCTCCGCCGCGACCTGCGCGGCATACGGGGTCGATTTGCGCGACCCCTTGAACCCCATCGTTCCCGCCGACGACCAGGCGATCGTGTTGCCCTGCGCGTCGGTGATGGTGATGGTGGTGTTGTTGAACGACGAATTCACGTGCGCCACGCCGGAGGCGATGTTCTTGCGTTCGCGCCGGCGGACGCGGGTGGCTTCCTTGCCCATTTCAAACCTTTCCTACGATCTCAACGCCGCCGTAATGCCAGCGGCTACACCTTGAATGGGCGAATGGTGAGTGGCGAATAGCGAATAGGGTCTGCCCTACTCGCCATTCGCCATTCGCTATTCGCCAAACTACTTCTTCTTGCCGGCGATGGCCTTGGCCGGCCCCTTGCGCGTGCGCGCATTGGTGTGGGTGCGCTGACCGCGCACCGGCAGGCCACGACGATGGCGCAACCCGCGATAGCAGCCGAGGTCCATCAGCCGCTTGATGTTGATGCCGGTCTCGCGACGAAGGTCGCCCTCGACGACGTAGTCGCGGTCGATCACTTCGCGGATCTGCAGCACTTCCGCGTCGCTCAACTGGCTGACGCGACGCTCCAGCGGGAGCTTCACCTTCTCCATGATGTCGGCCGCGCTCTTCGGGCCGATGCCATGGATGTACTGCAGCGCGATCAGCACGCGCTTGTTGGTGGGGATATTCACGCCGGCAATACGGGCCACGTACGTCTCTCCTGTCGCCGATCCGCGCTCGAATCGGACCTTAAGTTCTTGCTATCTCGGGCAGGTGTCCGCAAACACGAACACGACGCCCGCCCCCCATGATCATTGGGGCCCGGCATCGTCATAAAACTATCCGACTTGGATGCGCGGGCTTATTAATGGACGAAAGGGCCTTTCGTCAACCGATTCTAGGCCTTAGCTCGCTTTTTCGTGACCTTTTTTGCCGCTCCGGGGACCGCCTTCCTCGCCCCCTTCCGGGCCGCCTTTGAGGCCGCTTTGACCGCCTTTCGGGCCCCCTTGGCAGCCTTTTTGGCCGCCGGGCGTCCGCGGCTGGCCGATTTGGGCGCGCTTTGGGCAGCCTTCTTGACGGCTCGCTTGGCCGAATGCGCCTTTTTGGAGGCCTTGCTGTCCACAGCCCCGAGGGCATGCAGGATCCGGCCGATCTCGCGGGTGACCTCCTCGATGGTCATCATACCGTCGACGGTCACAAGCTTGCGCCGCTCCGAGTAGTAATGAATCAGCGGCTCGGTCTGCGCGCGGTAGGCGGCCAGCCGCTTGATCAGCACTTCCGGCGTGTCATCGATGCGCACGTCCTCGCCGCGCGCCCGCGTTTCCGCAGCCCGTGTCTCGACCCGCTGCAACAGCGCGCTCTCGTTGACGCGCAGCTCAATCACCGCATCGAGCTTCATATGCTTGTGCTTCAGGAGATCGTCGAGCGCTTCCGCCTGCGGCACGGTGCGCGGGAAGCCGTCGAGGATGAATCCGCGCCTCGCGTCGGGCTGCTCGATGCGGTCGGAGATGATACCGACCACGACGTCGTCGGGGACAAGGCCGCCGCTCGCCATGATGTCCTTGGCCTTGAGCCCGATCGGCGTTTCGGCGGCAACCGCCGCACGCAGCATCTCGCCCGTGGAAAGCTGCACGACGCCGTTGCGCTGCACCAGGCGCTGCGCCTGGGTCCCCTTGCCCGACCCGGGCGGTCCCAGAAGGATGATTCTCATAGACGTTCGCCCCCCGACGCTCGGTGGGCGTAATTCCGCACACCTTGAAGAGTTGTACTTACCCGCCTGCCCGCGATCAGCGGCGGCGGCCGCGCAATTTGGACCGCCTGATCAGCCCCTCGTATTGATGGGCGAGCAGGTAGCCCTGAACCTGCGCCACCGTATCCATGGTCACGCTGACCACGATCAACAGCGACGTTCCGCCAAAGTAGAACGGGACGGAGGCGTAGGAAATCAGAATTTCGGGGATCAGGCAGACGATGGCGAGATAGATCGCGCCGATCACCGTGATTCGCGACAGCACATAGTCGATATATTCGGCGGTGCGCTCGCCCGGCCGGATGCCGGGAATAAAGCCGCCATGCTTCTTCAGATTGTCGGCAGTCTCGGTCGGGTTGAACACGATCGCCGTATAGAAGAAGGCGAAGAACACGATCAGCGCCAGATAGAGCGTGAGGAACAGCGGGCGGCCGTGGGCGAGCTGGGTCGTGATCCACTGGAACCATTCCGGGCCCTTGCCGGCATTGAAGTTGGCGACCGTGGTCGGCAACAACAGCAATGAGGACGCGAAGATCGGCGGGATCACGCCGGAGGTGTTGAGCTTCAGCGGCAGATGCGAGGACTGGCCCTCGAACATCTTGTTGCCGACCTGGCGCTTCGGATACTGGATCAGAAGCCGGCGCTGCGCGCGCTCCATGAACACGATAAAGGCGATCACGGCGACCGCCATGATGATCACGATCAGGATCAGCCCGGTCGACATCGCGCCCTGGCGGCCCAATTCCAGCATATTGGCGAGCGCAGTCGGTAGCTGCGCGACGATGCCGGACATGATGATCAAGGACACGCCGTTGCCGATGCCGCGCGAGGTGATCTGCTCGCCGAGCCACATCAGGAACATGGTGCCGCCGGTCAGCGTGATCGCAGTGGACAGGCGGAAGAACAGGCCGGGATCGGTGACGACGTTGCCGGCACCCTCCAAACCCACGGCGATGCCGTAGGACTGGAAGAGAGCGAGCACGACGGTGAGATAGCGGGTGTACTGGTTGAGCGTCTTGCGGCCGGCCTCGCCTTCCTTCTTCAACGCTTCGAGCTGCGGCGAAACCGTGGTCAGGAGCTGAATGATGATTGATGCCGAGATGTACGGCATGATGTTCAGCGCGAAGATCGCCATGCGGTGAATGCCGCCGCCGGCGAACATGTTGAACATCCCGAGAATGCCGCCGGACTGGGTCTTGAACACCTGCTCCCAGATATTGGGGTCGATGCCGGGCAGCGGAATGTAGGTCCCGAGGCGGTAGACCAGCAGCGCGCCCAGGGTGAACCAGATGCGCTTTTTCAGTTCGTCGGCCTTGGCAAGCGCTCCGAAGTTGAGATTTGCCGCCAGTTGTTCCGCTGCTGAGACCATGTTTGGCTTTCTCCCGCCGTCCCCTCGCGCCATCCCATCCGCCGTTTGGCGAACTTTCCGGCCGAGGCGCTCATTATTTGGGCCTCGGCGCCGATAAGTCCATCGTCAAGCGCCTCGCGACAGTCTGCGAGAGCGGGCGATGACGCAGATGTTACGCCGCCTCGCCTTCCGTCTTGGCCGGGGCCAGGATCTTCACCGAGCCGCCGGCCTTCTCGACCGCTTCGACTGCGGATTTCGAGGCGCCGTGCACCTCGATCGTGACCTTGGCCTTGATCTCGCCGCGGCCGAGCAGCCGCACGCCGGCCTTGGCCCGACGCAGAACGCCGGCCTTCACCAGCGATTCGGCGTTGATGGGGCTTCCCGCATCGATCGCCTTGGCGTCAATCGCCGCCTGGATACGGTCGAGATTGATCTCGGCGTACTCGACGCGGAACACGTTGTTGAAGCCGCGCTTGGGCAGGCGGCGATGCAGCGGCATCTGGCCACCTTCAAAACCCTTGATGCGAACGCCCGAGCGCGCGGTCTGGCCCTTGCCGCCGCGGCCCGATGTCTTGCCCTTGCCCGAACCGATGCCGCGGCCGACGCGCATGCGCTTCTTGCGCGAGCCGGCATTGTCGGCGATATCGCTGAGCTTCATGGTCAGATTCCTTTATTTTGGCGCATGATCTTGACCGAAAACCGGCTTCCACTTTTCGGGATCATGCGCCGGCTCCTTGTCGTCTATTACTTCCCGTCTACGATGCGGACGAGATGGTGGACCTTTTCGATCATGCCGCGCACCGCCGGGGTGTCCGGCAGCTCGGTGACGCGACCGATCTTGTTGAGCTTCAGCCCGATCAGCGTCGCGCGCTGCGAATGATGACGGCGGATCGGACTGCCGATCTGCTCGACCTTGATCGTCTTTGCGGCCATGGCGTTTGAACTCCGAAAGCGTTAGTCGGCCGCCGCTTCGGCATCGCCGCCGACGCGGCGCGCCTGCAGCGCGGACACCTTGATGTTGCGGCGCGCCGCAACCGAGCGCGGGCTATCCTGGTTCTTCAGCGCGTTGAAGGTCGCGCGCACCATGTTGTACGGGTTGGACGAGCCGATCGACTTCGCCACCACGTCGGCGACGCCGAGCGTCTCGAACACCGCGCGCATCGGGCCGCCGGCGATGATCCCGGTGCCGGGAGGAGCGGCGCGCAGGTAGACGCGACCCGCGCCGTGACGGCCGGCGATGTCGTGATGCAGCGTGCGGCCTTCGCGCAGCGCCACCCGTGTCAGGTTGCGCTTGGCCGACTCAGTCGCCTTGCGGATCGCCTCGGGCACTTCGCGCGCCTTGCCATGGCCGAACCCGGCCCGGCCCTTCTGGTCGCCGATCACGACCAGCGCCGCAAAGCCGAAGCGCTTGCCGCCCTTGACGACCTTCGCCACGCGATTGATGTGGACCAGCTTGTCGACGAACTCGCTGTCGCGCTCCTCGCGCTCCCTGCTCCGTTCGCGTCCGCCGCGTTCGCGTTCACCTGCCATGGTGTTTTCCAATCTTTCGGAGGCTTGCCGCCTCTGTCCTCAAATCTGGTTTGGTTAGAAGCTCAGCCCGCTTTCGCGCGCGGCATCCGCGAGCGCCTTGACGCGGCCGTGATAGAGATAGCCGCCGCGGTCGAACACCACTTCCTTGACGCCGTTCTTCACCGCGCGTTCCGCGAGCAGCTTGCCCACGGCCTTGGCGGCGTCGATGTTGGCGCCGGTCTTCTCGCGCATTTCCTTTTCCATCGACGAGGCGGAAGCGAGCGTCTCGCCCTTCAGGTCGTCGATCACCTGCGCATAGATGTGCTTCGACGATCGGAACACGGACAGCCGCGGCCGGCCGTTCGCGGAACGGCGCAACGACAGCCTCACGCGATGCTTGCGCCGGGCATTCGTAACCTTGTTTCTCGACATCGCCGGCTCCGTTACTTCTTCTTGCCTTCCTTGCGGAAGATGAATTCGTCGACATATTTCACGCCCTTGCCCTTGTAGGGCTCCGGCGGACGATAGGCGCGGATTTCGGCGGCAACCTGGCCGACGCGCTGGATATCGCTGCCGGTAATCGTGATCTCGGTCGGCTTCGGCACCGCGATCTGGATGCCTTCCGGGATCGGGTAGACCACGTCGTGGCTGTAGCCGAGCGCAAGCTGCAGGTTCTTGCCCTGCATCGCGGCGCGGTAGCCGACGCCGGTGATCTCGAGCTTCTTCTCGAAGCCTTTGGTGACGCCGGCGACGAGGTTCGCGATCTGGGCGCGCGCGGTGCCGTACAGCGCGACCGCGCGGTTGGTGTCGAATCGCGGATTCACCTTGACGACGTTCTTGTCGAGCTTCACCTCGACGTCGTCATGGACCACGAATTGAAGCTGGCCTTTCGGCCCCTTCATCTTGACGGTCTGGCCTTCGACGGTTGCCGTCACACCGGACGGGATCGTCACAGGCCTCTTGCCAATGCGTGACATGGCTCTATTCCCTCTCAGAACACCGTGAAGAGAATCTCGCCGCCCACATTCGCGTCGCGCGCGTCGTGGTCGGCCATGATTCCCTTCGGCGTCGACAACACCGAAATGCCCAGGCCATTGTTGACCCGCGGCAGGTTCCTCACCGAGGTGTAGACCCGCCGGCCGGGCTTGGAGACGCGCTCGATCTCGCGGATGACCGGCTCGCCGTCGAAATACTTCAGCTCGATCTCGAGCTCGTTGCGGCCCGAGGGGTGCTCGACGGTGGCGTAGCCGCGGATATAACCCTCGGTCTTCAGCACCTCGAGCACATTCTGGCGCATCTTCGAGCCCGGCGAAGACACCTTCGACTTCGAGCGCATCTGCGCGTTGCGAATGCGGGTGATCAGATCGCTGATCGGATCGTGCGTTGACATCGTGACGCCCCTCCTTACCAGCTCGACTTCACGAGCCCGGGAACCAGGCCCTTGGAGCCCAATTCACGCAGCGCGATGCGGGACAGCTTGTTCTTGCGGTAGTTCGAGCGCGGGCGGCCCGTCAGCTCGCAGCGGTTGCGGATGCGGGTTGCCGACGAGTTGCGCGGCATCTCGGCGAGCTTCAGGGTCGCGGCGAAACGCTCCTCCATCGGCTTGGTCTTGTCGGCGATGATCGCCTTCAAGCGCTCGCGCTTGGGCGCGGCGTTCTTGGCCATCCGCTTGCGCCGATTGTTCTTCTCGACTGAACTCTTCTTTGCCATGCTTGGCTCCTTGCGTATCCGCGTTTGAGAGGCTTGTTTCAGCGTCTCACTGCCGGAACGGGAAATTGAAAGCGGTCAACAAGGCCCGCGCCTCGTCGTCGGTCCTCGCCGTGGTGCACACCGTGATGTCCATGCCACGGGCCTCCGAGACCTTGTCGAAATCGATCTCGGGGAAAATGATGTGCTCCTTGATGCCGAGCGAATAATTGCCCCGGCCGTCGAAGCTCTTCGGGTTCAACCCGCGGAAGTCGCGTACGCGCGGCAGCGCGACGTTCACCAGCCGGTCGATGAACTCGTACATCCGCGCCTTGCGCAGCGTGACCTTGCAGCCGATCGGCTGGTTCTCGCGCAGCTTGAAGGTTGCGATCGCGATCCGCGAATAGGTCACGATCGCCTTCTGGCCGGCGATCAGGCTGAGCTCGCCTGCAGCGGTCTCGGCCTTTTTGCGGTCGTTGACGGCGTCGCCCACGCCCATGTTGAGCACGACCTTTTCCAGCCGCGGCACCTGCATGACGTTCGAATAACCGAACTTTTCCGTGAGCTGGCCGCGGATGCGCCGGTCGAAATCGGCGCGCAAGCGCGGCACGTAAGCGGTCTCAGCCATCGATCTCTGCTCCCGAGCTCTTGGCGATGCGCACTTTCTTGCCGCCCGCCAGAATCTTGAATCCGATGCGCGTCGGCTTGCCGTCCTTGCCGACATAGGCAATGTTCGACAGGTGGACCGGCGCCTCCTTCGAGATGATGCCGCCCTCCTGGGACTGGGTCTGCTTCTGGTGGCGCTTCACCATGTTGATACCGCGCACTAGCGCGGTGCCGGCGTCGGGATGCACCTCGAACACCTCGCCGCTGCGGCCCTTGTCGCGGCCGGTCAGCACGACGACCTTGTCGCCCTTCCTGATCTTCGCAGCCATCACAACACCTCCGGCGCGAGCGAAATGATCTTCATATGGTTCTTGGCGCGCAGCTCGCGCGGCACGGGCCCGAAGATACGGGTGCCGACCGGCTCGGCCTGGTTGTTAATCAGGACGGCGGCATTGCGGTCGAAGCGGATCACCGAGCCGTCCGGGCGGCGGATGTCCTTGCGCACGCGAACGACGACCGCCTTCATGACGTCGCCCTTCTTCACCTTGCCGCGCGGAATGGCTTCCTTGATCGACACCACGATGACATCGCCGATCGTGGCGTAGCGGCGCTTGGAGCCGCCCAGCACCTTGATACACATGACACGGCGTGCGCCGGAATTATCGGCCACGTCGAGGTTGGTCTGCATCTGAATCATTGATGCACCTCGTCCTCTTTCTGCGCTTCAACTGCGCCCAAAATTTCCCTGACTTCACCGGCCTCTGGGCCGGGCGGTGTCAGGCGGTTTTCTTCTGCTCGCCCCGGACCACGGTCCAGCGCTTCAACTTCGAGATCGGCTTCGATTCCTCGATCCAAACGGTATCGCCCGGCTTGAACTGATTGTTCTCGTCATGGGCGTGGTAGTTCTTCGAACGGCGGATCGTCTTCTTGTAGATCGGATGGGTGAAGCGGCGATCGACGCGCACCACCACGGTCTTGGCTTGCTTGTCGCTGACGACCACGCCCTGAAGCATACGTTTCGGCATGTAGCGGTCCCTTACTTCTTCTTCGCGCGCTGTTGCGCGGCGACGGTCTTGATGCGCGCGATGTCGCGGCGGGCTTCCTTCAGCCGCGAAGTGTTCTCGAGCTGCCCGGTAGCGCGCTGGAAGCGCAGGTTGAAGCGCTCCTTCTTCAGATTGAGGACGGCGTCCTCCATCTGGTCGGGGCTCATCGCGCGGATGTCTTCGACTTTCATCTGGGCCATGTCCATTACTCCGCGATGCGCTCGACGAAGCGCGTCTTGATCGGCAGCTTGGCCGCGGCCAGCGCCAGGGCTTCCTTGGCGATCCCGACCGACACGCCGTCGATCTCGAACATCACCCGGCCCGGCTTGACCCGGGCCACCCACAATTCCGGCGCACCCTTGCCGGAGCCCATGCGGACTTCGGCCGGCTTCTTCGACACCGGAACGTCGGGGAACACGCGAATCCAGACGCGGCCGGCGCGCTTCATGTGACGGGTGAGCGCACGGCGGGCGGCCTCGATCTGGCGCGCGGTGACGCGATCGGGCTCCATCGCCTTCAGGCCGAACTGGCCGAAGGACAACGTCGCGCCCGAAGTCGCGGTGCCGTGGATACGGCCCTTATGCGCCTTCCGGAACTTCGTTTTCTTGGGTTGCATCATGGCGTTAAGCCCTCAAATTCTCAAATTGCCTTCAGGCGGCGTCGCGGCGCGGACGCCCGGTGTCGCCTTCGGCCAGCCTCTTGTCCTGCGCCATCGGATCATGCTCAAGGATTTCGCCCTTGAAGATCCAGACCTTGACGCCGCAGGTGCCGAACGTCGTGAATGCCGTGGCAACGCCGTAGTCGATGTCGGCGCGGAGCGTGTGCAGCGGCACGCGGCCTTCGCGGTACCACTCCATGCGCGCGATTTCGGCGCCACCCAGACGACCCGAGCAGTTGATGCGGATGCCCCCGGCGCCGAGACGCATCGCCGACTGCACCGCGCGCTTCATGGCGCGGCGGAACGCGACGCGGCGCTCGAGCTGTTGCGCGATCGATTCGGCGACCAGCGTCGCATCGAGCTCCGGCTTCCTGATCTCGACAATGTTGATGACGACGTCGGACGCGGTGATGTCGGCGACCTTCTTGCGCAGCTTGTCGATATCGGCGCCCTTCTTGCCGATCACGACACCCGGACGCGCCGAGTGGATGGTGACGCGGCACTTCTTGTGCGGACGCTCGATCACAATGCGCGCCACCGCTGCCTGCTTCAATTCCTTGTGCAGGATCTCGCGGATCTTGACGTCCTCGTGCAGCAGCTTGCCGTACTCGGCCTTGCCGGCGAACCAGCGCGAATCCCAGGTCCGGTTGATGCCGAGCCGCAGCCCGATCGGATTGATCTTTTGACCCATCTTGTTCTCCCGAGCCCTTACGCGCTCGCTTCAACCTGACGAACGACGATCGTCAGTTGCGAAAATGGCTTGAACACACGGCCCGAACGGCCACGGCCGCGCGGGGCGAAACGCTTCATCACGATGCCGTTGCCGACGAAGGCTTCGGAGACGACGAGATCGTCGACGTCGAGGTCGTGGTTGTTCTCGGCATTGGCGATCGCCGATTCCAGGCACTTCTTGACGTCGACTGCGATCCGCTTGCGCGAGAACTGCAGGTCGGCAAGCGCGGCAGACGCCTTCCGGCCGCGGATCAACTGCGCAACCAGGTTAAGCTTTTGCGGGCTCACCCGCAGCATCCGGGCGACCGCCTTGGCCTCATTGTCCGCGAGCGCGCGTTCGCGCTTTGCTTTGCTCATCGCTCTGTCCTCAAGCCTTCTTGGCTTTCTTGTCGCCCGAGTGGCCGTGGAAGGTCCTGGTCGGCGAGAACTCGCCGAACTTGTGACCGACCATTTCCTCGTTCACCGACACCGGCACGTGCTTCTGGCCGTTGTAGACGCCGAACACGAGGCCGACGAACTGCGGCAGGATGGTCGAGCGGCGGCTCCAGATCTTGATGACGTCGTGACGGCCGGACGCGCGCGCGGCATCTGCCTTCTTGAGCAGCGACCCCTCGACGAACGGGCCTTTCCAGACTGAACGAACCATGTCCTGTCGTTCCTTACTTCTTCCGCTTGTGGCGGCTTAGGAGAATGAATTTGTTGGTCGACTTGTTGGTGCGGGTCTTCTTGCCCTTGGTCGGCTTGCCCCACGGGGTGACCGGGTGGCGGCCGCCCGAGGTGCGGCCTTCACCACCGCCATGCGGGTGATCGATCGGGTTCATGGCGACGCCACGGTTGTGCGGACGGCGGCCCATCCAGCGCTTGCGGCCGGCCTTGCCGATCGAGATGTTCATATGATCCGGGTTCGACACCGCGCCGATGGTGGCGCGGCAGCGGCCGTGCACCAGGCGCTGCTCGCCCGAGTTCAAGCGCAGGATGACGTAATCCTGGTCGCGGCCGACGAGCTGGGCGTAGGTGCCGGCGGAACGGGCGAGCTGGCCGCCCTTGCCGATCTTGGTCTCGATGTTGTGGACGATGGTCCCGACCGGCATGTTGCCGAGCGGCATGACATTGCCCGGCTTCACGTCGACATGGTGGCCTGCGACGATGGTGTCGCCGACCGCGAGCCGCTGCGGCGCAAGGATATAGGCCTGTTCGCCGTCCTGATACTTGATCAGCGCGATGAAGCCGGTGCGGTTCGGATCGTATTCCAGCCGCTCGACGGTTGCCGGAACGTCGACCTTGGTGCGCTTGAAGTCTACGAGGCGCAGTGCCTTCTTGTGGCCGCCGCCGCGGAAGCGCACGGTGATGCGGCCGGTGTTGTTGCGGCCGCCGGTCGACAGCTTGCCCTCGGTCAGAGCCTTGACCGGCTTGCCCTTGTAGAGGGACGAACGATCGACCATGACAAGCTGGCGCTGGCCCGGCGTCGTTGGATTGTATGTCTTCAGTGCCATCGCAGTACTGCCTCAGAGTCCGGTGGTCACGTCGATGCGGTGGCCCTCTTCCAGGGTCACGATCGCGCGCTTGGTGTCCGACTGCGAACCGAAATTGCCGCGGAACACCTTGGTCTTGCCCTTGCGAACCAGCGTGTTGACGCTCTTCACCTTGACGTCGAACAGCTTCTCGACCGCTTCCTTGATCTGCGGCTTGGTCGCCTTCGACGCCACCTTGAACAGCACCTTGTTGTGCTCGGAGGCGAGAGTTGCCTTTTCGGTCACGACGGGCGCGACGATGATGTCGTAATGGCGGGGATCGATCGTCTTCATTTGAAGCGCGCCTCCAGCGCATCGATCGCCGCCCTGGTCAGCACCAGCTTCTGGCGACGGAGAATGTCGTAGACGTTGATGCCCTGGATCGGCAGCACGTCCATGTCGGGGATGTTGCGGGCGGCGGCGGCAAAGCCGCTGTGCAATTCAGCGCCGTCGATGATCAGCGCATTGGTGAGACCGAGGCCCGAGAAGTGGCCCATCAGGGCCTTGGTCTTGGCGGCTTCGAGTTTGGCCGCTTCGATGACGACGAGATCGCCGTCCTTGGCTTTGGCAGAGAGCGCATGCTTGAGAGCCAGTGCGCGTACCTTCTTCGGGAGATCAGTGGCGTGGGAGCGGACCACCGGACCGAAGGCGCGGCCGCCGCCGCGGAACTGCGGCACGCGGGCCGAGCCGTGGCGAGCGCCACCGGTGCCCTTCTGCTTGTACATCTTCTTGCCGGTGCGCCAGATCTCGGCGCGGCCTTTGGCCTTGTGCGTGCCGGCCTGGCGCTTGTTGAGCTGCCACTGCACGCAGCGCGCAATGATGTCGGCCCGCGGCTCGAGACCAAAGATCTCGTCCGAAAGCTGGACCGAGCCCGCAGCTTTGCCTTCGAGGGTGGTGACTTGCAATTCCATGTTACGCGCCCTCCTTCGCAGGAGCCGCTTCCGCGGCCTCGCCGGCGACCTTGAACTTACCGGGCTTCGGCGCTTCCTTCGGCAGCGGCTTCTTCACGGCGTCGCGCACCCTGATCCAGCCGCCCTTGGAGCCGGGAACAGCGCCTTCGACCAGAATCAGGCCGCGCTCGACGTCGGTCGAAACCACACGCAGGTTCAGCGTGGTGATGCGGTCGACGCCCATGTGGCCGGGCATCTTCTTGTTCTTCCAGGTCTTGCCGGGGTCCTGACGGCCGCCGGTCGAACCGATCGAGCGGTGCGAGATCGACACGCCGTGGGTGGCGCGCAGACCGCCGAAATTCCAGCGCTTCATGCCGCCGGCAAAGCCCTTGCCGACCGAGGTGCCGGTAACGTCGACGAACTGGCCGACCACGAAATGGTCGGCCTGGATTTCGGCGCCGACCGGGATCAGCGCGTCCTCGGTCACGCGAAACTCGGCCAGCTTCCGCTTCGGCTCGACCTTGGCGACCGCGAACTGGCCGCGCTCGGCCTTCGGCATGTAGACGGTCTTGCGGGTGCCCGCGCCGAGCTGCAGCGCGACGTAACCGTTCTTCTCGGTCGTGCGGTGGCCCAGCACCTGGCAATTGCCCAGCTTCAGCACGGTCACGGGGATATGTTCGCCGGTCTCGGTAAAGACCCGCGTCATCCCGACCTTCTGTGCGATCACTCCGGAGCGCATCTTCGTGCTTCCTGTTCCTTCTGTCCGCTTCAGGCGGACTTAAAATCCAAACCTTAGAGCTTGATCTCGACGTCGACGCCGGCAGCCAGGTCGAGCTTCATCAGGGCATCGACGGTCTGCGGGGTCGGGTCGACAATGTCGAGAAGGCGCTTGTGGGTGCGCATCTCGAATTGCTCGCGGCTCTTCTTGTCGACATGCGGCGAACGGTTGACGGTGAACTTCTCGATGCGGGTCGGCAGCGGAATGGGTCCGCGAACCTGCGCACCGGTGCGCTTCGCCGTGTTCACGATCTCACGCGTCGACGTATCGAGGATTCGATGGTCGAACGCCTTGAGGCGTATGCGAATATTCTGGCCGTTCATTGCCGTGCTTTCTTCTAGTGAGTGGCGAGTAGCGAGCAGCGAACTATTCGCCACCCGCCATTCCCTATTTCGCGTTTTTACTCGATGATCGCGGCAACGACGCCGGCGCCGACGGTGCGGCCGCCCTCGCGGATCGCGAAGCGAAGCTTCTCCTCCATCGCGATCGGCACGATCAGGTGCACTTCCATCGCGATGTTGTCGCCCGGCATCACCATCTCGGTGCCTTCCGGCAGGTGCACGACACCGGTCACGTCGGTGGTGCGGAAGTAGAACTGCGGACGGTAGTTGGTGAAGAACGGGGTGTGGCGGCCGCCCTCTTCCTTGGTGAGGATGTAGGCCTCAGCCTTGAACTTGGTGTGCGGCTTGACCGAACCCGGCTTGCACAGCACCTGGCCGCGCTCGACTTCCTCGCGCTTGGTGCCGCGGAGCAGCGCGCCGATGTTGTCGCCGGCCTGGCCCTGATCGAGCAGCTTGCGGAACATTTCGACGCCGGTGACCGTGGTCTTCTGGGTGTCGCGGAGACCCACGATCTCGATTTCGTCGCCGACCTTGACGATGCCGCGCTCGACACGACCGGTCACGACGGTGCCGCGGCCGGAGATCGAGAACACGTCTTCCACCGGCATCAGGAACGGCTGGTCGATCGGACGCTCGGGCTGCGGAATGTATTCGTCGACATTCTTCATCAACTCGAGAATCGAGTCATGGCCGAGCTTCTTGTCGGAATCTTCGAGCGCGGCGAGCGCGGAGCCCTTGATGATCGGGATCTTGTCGCCGGGGAAGTCGTACTTCGAGAGCAGCTCGCGGACTTCGAGCTCGACGAGCTCCAGCAGCTCCGGATCGTCGACCATGTCGCACTTGTTGAGGTAGACGACGAGCGCGGGCACGCCGACCTGGCGGGCGAGCAGGATGTGCTCGCGGGTCTGCGGCATCGGGCCGTCGGCGGCCGACACGACGAGGATCGCGCCGTCCATCTGGGCAGCGCCGGTGATCATGTTCTTCACATAGTCGGCGTGGCCGGGGCAGTCGACGTGAGCGTAGTGGCGCTTCTGGGTCTCGTACTCGACATGCGCGGTCGAGATCGTGATGCCGCGCGCCTTCTCTTCCGGCGCCTTGTCGATCTGGTCGTACGCCGTGAACGTTGCACCGCCGGTTTCGGCCAGGATCTTGGTGATCGCTGCCGTCAGCGAGGTCTTGCCATGGTCGACGTGACCGATGGTGCCGATGTTGCAGTGCGGTTTCGTACGTTCAAACTTTGCTTTGGCCATTTGACTCTCCGTTTAATCGCTGGCTCGTCACCAGCGACAATCAGGCAAACTTCTTCTGGACTTCTGCCGATACGTTCGCCGGCGCTTCCGCGTAGTGGTCGAACTGCATCGTGAAGGTTGCGCGACCCTGGCTCATCGAGCGCAGGTTATTCACGTAACCGAACATGTTCATGAGCGGCACCATCGCGTTGATGACGTTGGCGTTGCCGCGCATGTCTTGACCCTGGATCTGACCGCGCCGCGAGTTGAGGTCGCCGATGACGGAGCCGGTGTAGTCTTCCGGCGTCACCACCTCGACCTTCATGATCGGCTCGAGCAGCACGGACTTGCCCATCTGCAGCGCCTCGCGGAAGCAGGCGCGCGTCGCGATTTCGAAGGCCAGCGCCGAGGAGTCGACGTCGTGATACTTGCCGTCGATGAGCTGGACCTTGACGTCCACCACCGGGAAGCCGGCGACGACGCCCGAACCCAGCACGCTCTCGAGGCCCTTTTCGACGCCCGGGATGTATTCCTTCGGCACCGCGCCGCCGACGATCTTCGATTCGAACTCGTAGCCCTTGCCCGGCTCGTTCGGCTCGACGATCAGCGTCACCGCCGCGAACTGGCCGGTACCGCCGGTCTGCTTCTTGTGGGTGTAGGAGTGCTCCACCCGCCTCGTCACGCGCTCGCGGAACGCTACCTGCGGCGCGCCGATGTTGGCATCGACCTTGTAGGTGCGCTTGAGAATGTCGACCTTGATGTCGAGATGGAGTTCGCCCATGCCCTTGAGGATGGTCTGGCCGGACTCCTGATCGGTCGAGACCCGGAACGAGGGATCTTCCGCGGCGAGCTTCGCGAGCGCAACGCCGAGCTTTTCCTGGTCGGCCTTCGACTTCGGCTCGATCGCGATCTCGATGACGGGCTCCGGGAATTCCATCTTTTCCAGGATCACCTGCCTGTTGGGATCGCACAGCGTGTCACCCGTGCGCGCTTCCTTCAGGCCTGCCAGTGCGACGATGTCGCCGGCATAGGCTTCCTTGATGTCCTCGCGGTTGTTGGCATGCATCAGCAGCATCCGCCCGATCCGCTCCTTGCGATCACGCGTCGAATTGATGACGCCGGTGCCGGACTGCAGGATGCCCGAGTAGATGCGGCAAAAGGTGATGGTGCCGACGAACGGGTCGTCCATGATTTTGAACGCGAGCAGCGCGAGCGGCTCCTTGTCGTCCGCCTTGCGCACGACCTCGTTGCCCTTGTCGTCGGTGCCCTTGATCGCGGGCACGTCGATCGGCGAAGGCAGATAGTCGACGACGGCATCGAGCAGCGGCTGCACGCCCTTGTTCTTGAACGCGGAGCCGCACAGCACCGGATAGAAGGCGCCGGTGAGCACAGCCTTGCGGATCAGCTTCTTCAGCGTCGCCTCGTCCGGCTCATTGCCGTCGAGGAAGGCAGCAAGCGCATCGTCATCGAGCTCGACGGCGGCTTCCACCATCTTCTCGCGATATTCCTTGGCCTGATCGACGAGATCGGCCGGGATGTCGACATAATCGAATTTTGCGCCGAGCGATTCGTCGTTCCAGACGATGCCCTTCATCTTCACGAGGTCGATGACGCCCTTGAAGAGGTTCTCGGCACCGATCGGAAGCTGGATCGCGATCGGCTTGGCGCCGAGGCGATCGACGATATCGGACAGACATTTGAAGAAGTCGGCGCCGGTCTTGTCCATCTTGTTGGCGAAGACGATGCGCGGCACGCGGTACTTGTCGCCCTGGCGCCAGACCGTTTCGGTCTGCGGCTCGACGCCCTGGTTGGAATCAAGCACGCACACCGCACCATCGAGCACGCGCAGCGAACGCTCGACCTCGATGGTGAAGTCGACGTGGCCGGGCGTGTCGATGATGTTCAGACGCTTGCCGTTCCAGAACGCAGTGGTCGCAGCCGAGGTGATGGTGATGCCCCGCTCCTGCTCCTGCTCCATCCAGTCCATCGTCGCGGCACCTTCGTGCACTTCGCCGATCTTGTGGCTCTTGCCGGTATAATAAAGGATGCGCTCGGTCGTCGTGGTCTTGCCGGCATCGATATGCGCCATGATACCGAAGTTGCGATAGTCCTCGATGGCATGTTGGCGGGGCATGGGATTTTCCTTGCGATTCCGTTCGTTTCGCTAGCTCACCAGCGATAATGCGAGAAGGCGCGGTTGGCTTCCGCCATCTTGTGCACGTCTTCACGCTTCTTGACGGCGTTCCCCCGATTGTTTGACGCATCGAGCAGCTCGGCCGAGAGCCGCTCCGTCATGGTCTTTTCATTGCGCTCGCGCGCGGCCGAGATGAGCCAGCGAATGCCGAGCGCCTGCCGGCGCACCGAGCGCACCTCGACCGGAACCTGGTAGGTGGCACCACCGACGCGCCGCGAGCGCACCTCGATGGTCGGCATGACGTTTTCCAGCGCCTGCTCGAACACCGTCAGCGGATTCTGCTTGGTCTTGGTCTCGATGATGCCGAGCGCGCCGTAGACGATGTTTTCGGCAACCGACTTCTTCCCGGCGTACATCACCGAGTTCATGAACTTGGTAATGACGATGTTCCCGAACTTCGGATCGGGAAGCACTTCACGCTTTTCGGCAGAATGGCGACGCGACATCTGTTTCTTTCCCGCTTATTTCGGACGCTTGGCGCCATACTTCGAACGGCGCTGCTTACGGTTCTTGACGCCCTGGGTATCCAGCACGCCGCGGAGAATGTGATAGCGCACGCCCGGCAGGTCCTTGACGCGGCCACCGCGGATCATGACCACCGAGTGCTCCTGCAGGTTATGGCCCTCGCCCGGGATGTAGCCGATCACCTCGAAGCCGTTGGTCAGGCGCACCTTGGCGACCTTGCGCAGCGCCGAGTTCGGCTTCTTCGGCGTCGTGGTGTAGACGCGCGTGCAGACACCGCGCTTCTGCGGCGACTGCTGCAGCGCGGGCACCTTCTTGCGCGACTTCTGCACCGCGCGCGGACTTGCGATCAGCTGGTTGATCGTCGGCATCTTGGCCTTCACCCTTTATTTATTCGCGCGGAGCCGGCCTCGGCCCGCAATTCCCTTTAAACTTCCGGGGCGACCGCCCCGCCGGTTCCACCTCACGCATTCCTTTGCGCAAAGCGAAATTGCGCCAGCCGCCCATCGCTGAGCGGAAAGCGCTTCGACGCCACAGAGGACCGCGACCCAAGACCGATCAGCGCTCGCTGTCCGGCCCGCGACCGAGGTCATGCATCCGAGTTCGATCTCATGAGGACGTGCTCAAGAGAACTAAAATCGTCCTGGCATTGCCTAGCTATAGTCGACAGCGTTTGAGCCGCATTCGTCGAGGTTGGTGCCCGGCAAGCCCCTAATATAAAGGGCCATTGGGTGTTCCGTTCCGACGCTGGCGTTGCTCACCGCCTGTCGTTAAGTGGGCGCTATTTATAAGCGGTGGATAGCCAAGTCAAGCCGAAACCACTGTAACAACGGGCTTCTTGTGCTTGGGAAATCGACGCTTCCCGAACGCGGCTCCCGCCTCGCGCGACGCCCGCGACCGCCTGTCGCCTGGCATCCACAACCAATTTTTACCCGGATATTAAAGATAGGCCCGTCTCACAAAGCTAGATCAACGCCAGTGCGATCCCGCCGCAGGCGCTGAACAGGACCGCGACGAGCGGCGGCGCGCGCCAAGCCACCAGCAGTACAAAGCTTACCAGCGCGATCGCGAAATCCCCTGACGTTTTCACAGAGGTGGTCCATACGGGATTATAGAGAGCGGCTCCCAAAAGCCCGACCACCGCCGCGTTGACCCCACGCATCGCGGCTTGCGCGCTCGGGCGGCTGCGAAAGGCGTCCCAGAACGGTAAAGTCCCGATCAGGATCAGGATGCCCGGCAGGAAGATGCCGAACAATCCGAGTGCAGCGCCCGTAATGCCGTGCGGCTCCGGCGCGACCATCGCGCCGAGATAGGCCGAGAAGGTGAAAAGCGGTCCCGGCACCGCTTGCGCTGCGCCGTAGCCCGCGAGAAAGACGTCGTCGCTGATCCAGCCCGGTCCGACAAAGGCTTCCCGCAGCAGCGGCAGCACGACATGGCCGCCGCCAAACACCAGAGCGCCGGAGCGGTAGAATGCCGCAAACAGGCCGAAGCCCTGCGAGCCAAGATGGCCGGCGGGAAGCAGGACCGCGACGAGCAGAAGCGTGAACGCGGAGAGCGCAAACATGCCCGCCTTGCGCGACACCGGCATGGCGACATGCCCGCCCGCGGCCGGCGCCGCGTCGCGGCACAGCACGAGGCCGGCGACGGCGCCGAGCAGGATCGCCAGGATCTGCGCGACCGAAGCCGTGCTGAACAGGATGATCACGGCCGCAACGGCCGCGATCGAGGCGCGCTGCCGATCGGGACACAGCGAGCGCGCCATGCCCCACACCGCCTGCGCCACGATGGCGACCGCCACAAGCTTCAGCCCGTGCAGCAGCCCGGTGCCAATCGGCCCGCCGAGCGAGCCGACGCCATAGGCAAAGAGCAGCAGCAGAATCGCCGACGGCAGGGTGAAGCCGGTCCATGCCGCGAGCGCACCGAGATAGCCGGCACGCATCAACCCGATGGAAAAGCCGACCTGGCTGCTCGCCGGTCCCGGCAGGAACTGGCACAGCGCGACGAGGTCGGCAAAGGCCTGCTCGTCGAGCCAGCGCCTGCGCGTGACGAACTCATCGCGGAAATATCCGAGATGGGCAATCGGACCGCCGAAGCTGGAAACGCCGAGTCTCAGAAAGACCCGCAGGACCTCGAGTGCCGATCCTGTTTCCGAGGGCTTCGCCGGCGCTTCGCTCATCATCGTCTCGGCTCACCGCGAACGACAATGCGTCAGGCTGCAGCACATCGACTGTCAGTCCTCATCATCATCGTCATCGTCGTCATCGTCGTCCTCGTCGGCCTCGACCGCCGCCAGCGGCGTGCGGGCCTGGTCATCCCAGAGCTTGCGATAGACGCCGTTCCTCGCGAGGAGCTGCGCATGCGAGCCGCGCTCGATCGCCCTGCCGGCTGAAATCACGATGATCTCGTCCATATCGACCACCGACGTCAACCGGTGTGTCGACCAGATCATGGTCCTGCCCTTGGCGATCTTGAGCAGCGTGCGGTTGATGGCGGCCTCGGTGGTCTGATCGAGCGCCGAGGTCGCTTCATCGAGCAGGAGCACGGAGGGATTTCGGATGATCGCGCGCGCAATCGCGATGCGCTGGCGCTGGCCTCCCGACAGCGTATCGCCGCGCTCGCCCACGAGCGTGTCGTATCGCTGCGGCAGGCTCATGATGTAGCGGTGGATCTCGGCCTTCTTGGCAGCCTCCACGACCTCCTCGTCGGTCGCGCCTTCCTTGCCGAGCCGGATGTTCTCCCGGATCGACATGTTGAACAGCATGTTTTCCTGGAACACCACCGCCATATTCCGGCGCAGCGATTCGCGGTTGACTTTCCGGATATCAACGCCGTCGATCGTCACCTTGCCTCCATCCGGGACGTAGAGGCGAAGGATCAGGTTCAGGAGGGTGCTCTTGCCCGAGCCGCTTTGGCCAACGATCGCGATGCGCCGACCGACCTTCAGCTTCAGGCTGAAATTGTCGAGCACTGGCGTCTCGCTGCCTTCATATCCGAAGGTGACGTGCTCAAAGGTGATGTCGTTGGTGATGCGCGGCAGGTCCGGCGCGCCAGGCCGATCGGCCTCTCGGGTCGGTTCGTCGAGCAGCTCCTGCATGTGTCGGATCGCCGCCGACGACTGAATCGATACCGGGATGTACGACATGACATGGGAGATGTTGTAGGAAATTTCCCAGAACGCGCTTTCGAAGGTGACGAACGTTCCGATCGTGATCTGGCCTTTCGTGGCGAGATAGGCGCCGATCCCGAGCACCACGAGATGCAGGAGCAGCACGGCGATGGTAACGGTACGCTCAACCATGCTGGACAGGAACGTGGCCGCTTCGATCTTCTTGCGGGTCTCCTGATTGCGCAATTTAAACCAGTCTCGCGCCCTGCTTTGCAGGTTGAAAGCCTTGATCACCGCCTGCGTGGCGATGTTTTCCTGGACCGAACCAAGGGTCGCGGATTCTTTGACCTTCTGGTCGTAGCTCGCGACGACCGCCTTCGGCGTCAGGATGCGCGGACCGATCAGCGTGATCGGAAATACCAGGAGAGCCACGACCGCAAGCTGCCAATTCAGAAACAGCATGAGAACGACGCCGGCGAGCAATTCCATTCCGGGCAACAGACCGGTGTTCGCGAGCGTTTCCATCGCTCCTTCGAACGACGCCAGGTCGACGGAGAAGCGCGACAGGATCTCTCCCCGCTTGGTGCGCGCGAAGAAGCCGATCGGCAGTTCCTGAATGTGATCAAACAAACGCAGCCGCACGTCCGAAATGATCGACGATGACAGCCTCGCGTCCCAAAGCTCATACCAGACCGAGGTCAGCGACGTGACGAGACCGGCCGCGGCCAGCACCGACAATATCAAGAACAGCGCGTGAAAATCCTCCTCGCCCAGCGCATCGTCGATCAGGAACTTGAGGCTGAGCGGCATGATGACGTTGAAGAGCGTCTCGACCAAAAGCCCGAAACCGACAATCGTCAGGGCTTTCCGGTAGCGCCCGAGCAGCGGCCGTATGAACGCATAGAGCGTTGCAATCGCGCCCGCGGCTTCGCGGGCCGTATAGACGACTAGATCCTCGTCCTCCTCCATATCGTCATTGGGAGCATCGTCCTCGTCCTCTTCCTCATCGTCGTCGTTATCGTCTTCATCCTCGTCATGAGCTTTGGATGCGAAGTTCGATTTTCGCGAGTCGGCCAGCCGGCCTGGCGTCGATTCGATATCGGCCGGCGCGCTCTCGGCCAGCGACAATCTCGTTTCGTCCTCGAGATTGGCCAACTCGTTGTCTGTTGTGAGTGCCTTCTTGGACACGATGACCTCAGCCGCCGCAGCACGGCGAAATAGACGCCACAGGATACTTAAGGGTCGGCGGCGCGAATCGAAAGCAAAGGCGACCACGAGGGACTTGACGCCGAGCCCGCCCCGATTGAAGGCGCGTCAATCGTCGTCTTCAACCTTGTCAAAGAACGAGTATCGCAGGCTATCGGGTTCCGCGTACCATTGATCCGGACCACCCTTGTTCGCCGCGAGCGTTGCTGCCCACACCTCGTCGGTGCAGTCCCGGCGGGACATGGCCAGGTCAAAGCCGTTGTTGAAGAACAGCTCCGACCATTCCCACCAGGTGCCGAGCTTCTTCACGCCGCGCAACAGGTCGTAGCGGTCGATCAGCGCCGGCTCCATATCCGACGTCACTGATCCGAAGACCAGTCCCCTATTGACCACCCGGTTCAGCTCGCGAATGGCGCGAACCACCTGCCTCTCACCGACATGGCAGAGGCTGGTCTCGAACGCGACGTCGAATTCGCCGTCCTTGAACGGCAGGTCGACGATCGATCCGAACTTGTTGAACTTCTTCAGCTCCTTCGGCGTCTTCGCGTGAACGGCGCGGTTGTTCTCGATGCCCCAGGCATCGACGCCGCGCTCACGCAACGCGCCGACAAGCTCACCCGAAGCTGCGCCTGCGACCAGGAGCTTCGAACCCTTGGCCTTGTCCCAGACGATCCGGATCAACTCGATCAGGTGATCGGGATCGGAGAAGTGGCGCCATGCCTCGCTGTAGGGACCAAGGCCGCGGTAGTTCGCGAAGTAGTCGCGGTCGATCTTGCCCAGCGATCCCTTCCCGTCCTGCGCGCGGCCACGGCGCAGCCGCATCATCTCGGTGACGATGATATCGGTCGCTGCATCGGAGGAATCGAGCAGGCCATTGAGGGTCGAATCGAACAGATAGTCGCCGACCACGACCAGCCCCGGATGCTGCTTCGGCTCGGGCCGGTGATTGGTCATGACGTCACGCGCCAGCCGCCCGCCGGGCAGCGCGTTCACCGACGACAGCCAGCGATGGATCTTGCCTTCCATGAAATGGCCGCGCGCATCGCCGAGCGATGGCGGCAGCGACTTCAGCGCGGTCGTGATCAGCTCCTGATCGGAGAGATTGGCAAAGGCGAGCGCGTCGGAGCCTGCGATCAGGAAATTGAGCACGCCATGCTTGCCGACGTCGTGGCGGGCCCCTTCATTGTAGACGCAGCAGCCGCCAAACGCCTCCGACATGAACCAGGCGCCGGAAATCTTGCTGCCCCAGAACGGCTCGTCGAACAACAGCGAGACGCGCAGGTAGTGTGCCGGCCGGTCGAAGTAAGCGACGTGCTTGACCATCGACTTGCGCAAGTCCTCGCCTTCCCAGCCCATGGTGGCAAGCCAGGAATGCGGCAGGCACATCAGCACGAGATCGAACTCGCGCGTCTCCGGTCCCTTGCCGTTCATCATGTTGAGGCGATAGCGGCCATTCGCGCCCTTGCCGACCTTGAGGACGCGGTGATTGAGCTGGATGCTGGCGTCGACCTCCGACTGCAGGCACTCGATCAACTGTTCGTTGCCGTTCTGGATCGAATAGAGGCCGATGTAGCCGTCAATATCCATCACGTAGTTCTTCAGCGCGTTGAGCCCGCTCGTGTTGTGGCTCTCGCTCGCGATGTCGGAGCGTGCCATCACCTTGAAGAAGCGCTTGGCAACGGGATCGGCGATTTCCCTGTCCAGCACCTCCTCGGCGGTGAGATAGGCCCAGGGGTGCTCGTTGTCGTGGGAGCCGATGCCTTCGTAATATTCGATCGGCGAGACCATCTCGCTGCACTTCTTGCGAAACGCCTCGATCGCCTCGGCCGTCTCCGCCCCATATTTGCGGCGCATGCCGCGCACGTCGTGCAAGAGCTCGCCGTCGAGCTGCACCTGCTCGGCATCCATCGGTATGGTCTGCAGGCCGAAATGCTGGATCAATTCGCGCAGCGGATCGGGACCCGTCATCGAGTAATCGTAGATCTCGGCAACGCCGGCCTCGTACATCGCGTTTGCCGAATCGAACTTGCGCGTCAGCATCTTGCCGCCGAGCCGATCAGTCGCCTCGAAGATGGTGATTCGGCAGAGCTCGCCCAGCTTCTTTTTCAGATGCCAAGCGCTCATCAGCCCCCCAGGGCCGCCGCCTACGATTGCAAGATCAAGCATAATGGGTCCGTGGTTTCCGGCGCCCCGTTTTCCGGAATACGGGTCGTCTAAGTGGTCCCAAGGAGAAGCGCTTTTCAGCATGAAGGGAAGATGAACAAAGCGGCCTACCGCGCCGCAGCAAGGGCCACAATCAGGCAGAAAACCCGTAAAATGGTCGACAAAACCGGCGTTTTGCCCGGCCCGTAATTTTACGGTGCTTCGATTCGGCGCACCTGTTGCAAAGATTCAACGCCTCTGTCGCCTGCCTTGTGCACCGCAATCGCCGCCACTCCGGTCAGTCCCCGCCGATGCGAAGCGGCGGGACGCCGTTCGCGTCCTTCGCTGCCGCGGGCCCCAGCCTTTTCAAGGCTGCAAATTAAAAACCACCGGCAGGGCATTGCCGGTGGTTTTGGAGGTTTAGCATCAAGGCGAGCGAGTCTCCTCAAGGCTAAGCGGCAGCCGAACAATTCGTTGGCGACCTGGAACGACCCTATCGAATAAATTTATCTGAGTAAATAAGATAATTTCATAATCTGTAGATTTCTTGTGACCAAATTGGCCGTCGCACGATTGCAAAAACCCCGGCAGTTTCCTGCCGGGGTTTTGTCAGATCGTCGGATCGTTCGATCGTTAGATCGACATTACCAGTTGCGCTGAGCGCGGAGCAGAAGCATCTCGTTGTCCTGGTTCTTCAGCTCGTACACTGCCGCCGGCTTGCCGATGGCTGCGCTGGGGGCGCTGACCGTGCCCACCATCTTCTGATCCAGATGCTCCCAGGTGAAGTCGGCCGAGAAGGTCAGGTTCTTGACCGGGGTCCAACGGGTGATGATGCCAGCCTGCGCAATGTTGTAGTCGGGGTTGCAGGTGGTGATCGCAGTACCTGCCGGAGTGATCGCATGGATCGAACCGGCAAACGCCAGCCCGTCAACAACACCGCCGCAAATCAGAGACGAGGCGTCGTTGCCGTAATGGACCGAGGCCCAGGCGCCGTAGATCGAGGTGTTCCAGTAGGGATCCCAGTTATGGGTGTAGCCACCGCGGCCGCCCCACGTCTGGATCAGCTTCTGCGAGGTTCCCGCTCCGAACACCGTGTCAGGAGCAATGCCGAAGCCCACACTCTGATAGGCGCCGGCAAGGCCCGTGCTGCCATAGATCGTGTTCGCACCTGCCGCCGCAGCCAGGTCCTGGATGTTGTAACGGGTTGCACCATCCGTAAACACACCCTGGACGTTGATCACGTCACCAGGTCCCGTCGGGATGTTCTTGATCTGCAAGGCCGCCTGCACCGCCCAGCCCCACCGGTCATCCGGATGGCCGCTCAGTTCGGTCGCGCCGTAGTACGCCGCATGGTTGTCGTGCGCCGCCGCCGAGAGCTTGAACAGACCCCAAGCCTGGTCGACGGTCAGGCTGCCGACGATGTCGGGAGCAACCGTGCCGCCGTAGTCAGAGGTGCCAAAGGCGCCGCCGGCGCTGACGTTCATCACGCCAGCCTGATAGTAGGCCGTCGGATCCTGCGCGGAGATCGCGGCCGATATGCCGTTGCCGAACTGCGCGGTGTAGGTGAACTGGTTCACACCAGTGACCGTGCCGCCGCCGCCGACGAGACCGTCGAAGTTGTTGCCGGGA
>NZ_DATGFH010000006.1:0-62717 GCF_035309285.1 Bradyrhizobium sp.
GATCGGGCTCGCCGCCAAGGCCAATGTCGCGACATCAGCGCTGACCCAGGTTGAGCTGCGCAAGACCGAGCTCGCGCGCGCGATGGCGACGGGACCGAAGCTGCTGATTTCGGATGAGGCGATGGCGGGGTTGTCGACATCAGAGGTCGACGAGGTGCTCGACCTCCTGATCGGTCTTTGCGGCGACAACATCGCGATCATCATGATCGAGCACATCATGCAGGCCGTGATGCGCTTCTCCGAGCGGGTGATGTGCCTTGATGCCGGCAAGATCATCGCGATCGGCGCGCCGGCGGAGGTCATGGCCAACCCCCGTGTGCAGGAGGCCTATCTTGGCACTTAGCCTCGCCATCGACGGGTTGGATGCGGGCTATGGCGCGGTGAAGGCGCTGCGCGGCGTGTCCATGCGGGTGGAGACCGGCGAGACCGTGGCGCTGCTCGGCACCAACGGCAACGGCAAGAGCACGCTGATCAAATGCATCATGGGGCTGGTGCGACCGACGCGCGGCAGCGTTACGCTCTCCATCGACGGCAAGACCCATGATCTCACCAAACTCTCGCCCGAGGCCATCGTCGACCTCGGCGTCGCGCTGGTGCCGGAGGGACGGCGGCTGTTTCCCAAGCTGACGGTGGTCGAAAACCTGATGTTGGGCGCTTTCCGCAAGGCCGCGCGCAACGCCATTCAACGCAACCTTTCGATGGCGTTCGAGACCTTCCCGGTGCTCAAGGAGCGGCGCAGCCAACTCGCCGGCACCATGTCGGGCGGGCAGCAGCAGATGCTGGCGATCGCGCGCGCGCTGATGTCCTCGCCACGGCTGCTTCTGGTCGACGAGCCCTCTGTCGGCTTGTCGCCGCTCCTGGTGTCACAGACCATCACCAAGATCGGCGAGCTCAAGCAGAGTTTTGGTCTGACCGTGCTGATGGCCGAACAGAATTTCAACCAGGCGATCCGCATCGCCGACCGCGGCTACATCATCGTCCACGGCGAGATCGCCGTCTCAGCGGCTTCCGTCGACGAGCTCAAGGCCAACGACATCGTCAAGCGGCTGTATCTGGGCGGGGTAGCTTAACGCCGGCGTTCAATGTGACGGCAGTTGCAGATCGCCCGCCTCGAAATTGAAACGGTCGCGCAAATTCTTGCGCTGCTCCAAAATATCTTTGAGGAAGGCGCGGTCGGTCTCGTCCTTCATCATCGGCTCGATCAGGTCGAGCTGGTTCATGGCCACAAGCTGCAGGATCTCGGTACGCGGCTTGCCGCTGGCATCGCGCGGCAGCGCGTGGACGACCTGGATATGCTCCGGGGGCTTTGGCCCTTTGGCTGCCGTCAGCTCGCTGCGGAGCTGACTCTCGAGCGCGGGCTTGTCGGCCTCGACAAAGGCATAGAGTCCGACGCCGGTGCGGCGATCGGCAAAGGCGACGATGGCGGTATCGCGAACGTCGGGGTTTTTGCGGATGAGGTCGACCAGCACCGGCGCGTCGTTGACGAGGCGGCGGCCGCCGCCTTCACGGTCGGTGAAGTTGAAGAGGCCGCGGGTGATGGCGCGGTAGACCTTTTTGCCCGTCATCAGCCAAAGGCGCGCGATTGCCGACTTTCGCGCAAGAATTTTCCGCTCCATCGGCGTCAGCGCCTGCGGCGCATAGGTACGCTTGTGCTTCAGGAGATGGCGCAAATCTTCATAGGCTGCGATCCGGAACAGGCGGCTGCGCGCCCTGAAGCACGCGGCGAGCTGGAAGTCGGTGAGATAGCAGTGTCCGTCGGAGCCACGCAGCCAGTTCTGCTCCTTGGCAAGATCGTTATGGCAGATGCCGGCCCGATGCAGCCTGCGAAGCGCGGCCTTGGCCGAGCGGAAATAGGCGATGTCGCCATGGGGCTTGGCCAGATGCAACGCGACGCCGTCGATGAAGCCGCGCACCAGCGCCCGCTGCCCGGTCCAGAGCAGCTCGGGACCGACCTGCAGCCCCTTCGCGAGCGCCAGCGCGCGCCGTTCGCGCGCGAACAGATGCTGTGCCAGCGGAAACGACCACCACGGTACTTCATCGAGCCGGCGCAAGACTGCGTCGACCTCGCCAGTCTCGCCGCAGAAGCGACCGCGCTCGACGGTCGAGAATGCGTCGCGCTTGAGCAGTACGCCGTCGCTCCAGCGCGACGACAACGCCGCCGCATCGTCCTTGGGCAATCTCATCGGATGCTCACGCCGCCGCCGGCACGCGCAGATGATCGGCGATCCAGCGGTCGAGGTCGGCCAGCGCCCGCGCGCTCAGTGCCTGCTTCTTGGCAACCGTCTTCTCATTGCCGCGAAGCCTGCTGCCGTCGGGCTTCCTGGTCGGTGGCGAGGCAAGCGGCGGAAACAGACCGAAATTGATGTTCATCGGCTGGAAGGAGCGGCCGCTCGCCTCAGTGGTCTCAAGATGGCCGCCGGTGATATGGCCGAGCAGCGCGCCGAGCGCCGTCGTCGCCGGCGGAGGCGTGAGCGACGTGCCGCGGGCATTGGCGGCGGCATAGAGGCCAGCAATCAGCCCGATACTCGCGGATTCCACGTAGCCCTCGCAGCCCGTCATCTGGCCGGCAAAGCGCAGCCGCGGCTCGGCGCGCAGGCGTAGCTCGGCGTCGAGAAGCTTTGGCGAATTGAGGAAGGTGTTGCGATGCAGGCCGCCGAGTCGCGCGAACTCGGCCTTCTCCAGGCCGGGAATGCTGCGGAAGATCTGCTGCTGGGGGCCGTACTTCAGCTTGGTCTGGAAACCGACGATGTTGTAGAGCGTGCCGAGCTTGTTGTCCTGGCGGAGCTGCACGATCGCGTGGGGCTTGACTGTCGGATCATGCGGGTTGGTCAGCCCGACCGGCTTCATCGGCCCATGCCGCAGCGTCTCGTGGCCGCGCTCGGCCATCACCTCGATCGGCAGGCAGCCGTCGAAATAGGGCGTGTTCGTCTCCCAGTCCTTGAAGTCGGTCTTCTCGCCCTTGAGCAGCGCGTCGACGAAGGCGTCGTACTGCTCCTTCGTCATGGGGCAATTGATGTAATCGGCTCCCGTGCCGCCGGGACCGGGCTTGTCGTAGCGCGACTGGAACCAGGCGACCGACATGTCAATCGAGTCCCTGTGCACGATCGGCGCGATCGCGTCAAAGAAAGCCAGTGCATTCTCGTCGGTCAGCGCCCGGATAGCATCCGCCAGCGGCGCTGAGGTGAGGGGGCCGGTTGCGACGATGACATTGGTCCAATCCGCCGGCGGCAGGCCCGCGATCTCGCCGCGGCGGATTTCGATGTTCGGATGCTCGCTCAGCGCCTTGGTCACGGCCGCGGAAAAGCCCTCACGATCGACCGCGAGCGCCCCGCCGGCGGGCACCTGGTTGGCATCGCCCGCGCGCATGACCAGCGAGCCGAGCCGGCGCATCTCGGCGTGCAGCAGGCCGACCGCGTTGTTGGCGGCGTCGTCGGAACGAAAGGAATTGGAGCAGACAAGCTCGGCAAGCCCGTCGGTGCGGTGAGCTTCCGTCATCCGGTCGGGGCGCATCTCGTGCAACACGACGCGGCAACCGCTTTGGGCGACCTGCCAAGCGGCCTCGGAGCCGGCGAGCCCGGCGCCAACGATATGCACGGTGTCGGAGGAGCGGATCGCCGTCATGGGCCGCAGGGTTAGCGCGTTTTGGCGCGGGGCGCACCTGAGGAAAGCACGGCCATATCCAGATACGACAACGCCCGCAAACGAGGCGGGCGTTATCCGTTCGATCGGGGAGGCTGAACGATCAGCCGTTATAGGCGCCAGCCGCCACGCGCGGAATATCCGAGCGGTCGAGGCCGATGTCGGCCAGTTCGCGATCGCTGAGCTGCGACAGCTCGTTGACGTTGCGCTGATAGTCGCGGAACGCCTGGATCATGCGGATGAGCGAGAGCAACATGGTAGTCTCCTTGAGTCTTAGCGATTCAGCCTTTGGAGGAGGCCTCATCGTTGAAATGAATATAGATGAGATTTTCCGGATCAGTAGTTCCGATGTTGCGGTGCAGCTAAGCCGAAAATGCATGACGGGAGCAAGGAGCGATTAACCTTTGCGCATAGCTGCCGCCAAACCCGCGGCCGCAAGATGGACACGAGTAAAAACCTTGTGAAATCATGGAATTGTCGCATAACCGCGCAATTTCATAGCAGTTCAAAATAGGGACGAAAGACGGGTCATTTCAAGTTGCGAGGTGGCCAGCTGAATACATGGGCAGCCTACGGAGCATGCGCGATTCGCATGCAGCTGCGGCTGTAATAATGAATTTTCGGCCATTTCTATTTTTGCGATGCAATGCAGGCTATCGCCGGGACCATCCTCTCGCGAAAGGGTCCGAGATCTGGTCGCAACCTCGCCACGCGCTCGTTAAGGCGCGTGCGCGAGCTGGGTCGCGAAGTAGGCAATGGTGCGGGCATAGACTTCGCTCTTGTTCCATTGCTGGAGCACGGCGAAATTGGGCGCGCCGGGTTGATAGTCCTTGCCGCGCTGCCAGCCGTAGCTCGCGAGATAATTGGCAGTCGAGGCCAGGACATCGGGTACGTTGTGCAGGAGGTCGCGGCGGCCATTGCCATCGAAATCCACCGCATACTTGATCCAGGCCGATGGCATGAACTGGGTCTGGCCGAGCTCGCCCGCCCAGGCGCCGCGCATGTCCTGCGGAGAGAGATCGCCGCGATCGATGATCCGCAGCGCATCCATCAGCTCACCCCGGAATTCGTCGGCGCGCCGGCAGTCATAAGCCAGCGTCGCCAGCGAACGCAGGGTCTGGAATTTGCCGTTGTTGACCCCGAAATCGGTCTCCAATCCCCAGATCGCGACCAGTACCTCGCCCGGCACGCCGTAGGCCTGCTCGATACGGGAGAGCAGCGAGCCGTATTGCTTGAGCTTGTTGGAGCCGCGCAGCATGCGCGGCGGCACCATGCGGCCGGAAAACTCCTCAAAGCTCTGGCCGAACACCTTCTGCGACTGGTCGCGGTTGAGCACGCTCTGGTCGAGCGTGATGCCGATGAGCCCGGCATTGATGGCCTGTTGCGAGATGCCCTTGCTTGCGGCTTCGCTCTTGAAGGCGGCGAGCCAGGTATCGAAGCTCCCGGATCCGCAGGGCGTTGCAGCCTGTCCCGACGTGGCAGTGAAGCCGAGCGTCGCGCCGAGCATCAAAGCGCAGATGAGGAGACGATAATGCGCTGGTGCCAAGAATACGTTCCGATTCGAAAATCGACTTGATCGTGCAGCGCAAAATGTCGGTGTCAACCGCGGCCAAAACAAGGCTGAGACACGCAGCCAAACCGCCGGCAAAGGCCGACGGTCGGGCTGTTACCAGCTTTGCGCTTCCGCCGCTTATTCGTCCCGGCGCCGCCAGGGGAACAGGTTGGCGGGGAAATCCGCAGCCGGCTTGCGCTGATGCGGCGGAGGCGGGGGAATTGGCCGCGCGTTGGGATCGATCGCAATGGCCTCGCGATAGAGATGCCAGGTCGCGTGTCCGAGCACCGGAATCACGACCGCGAGCCCCAGGAACAGCGGCAGCGAGCCGACAATCAGGAGCGCTGCCACGACCAGGCCCCAGGCGGCAATCGTCACCGGGTTCTTGGCAGCCAGGCGTATCGAGGTGACCATCGCTTCGCCGGCACTCGCGTGACGGTCCAGCATCAACGGGAAGGACACGACGCTGACGCAGAGCGCGACCAACGCGAACAGGAAGCCGGCACCGCAGCCGACGATGATCAGCCACCAGCCTTGCGGCGTGGTGAGCACGCGCGTGACAAAATCGGAGACGCTCGTGGCCCCGCCATAGCCGAACACGGCGATATAGATCGCCTGCGCGGTCGCAACCCAGGTCACGAACAACGCGAGCAGCAATGTGCCGAGTCCGAGCATGGCGCCGAAGGAAGGCGAACGCAGCACGTCGAGTGCATTCCAGGCGGAAGCGTCCTTGCCCTGTTCTCTGCGCTTGCTCAGCTCATAGAGACCGAGAGCCGCGAAGGGGCCGACCAGGGCAAAGCCTGCAGCGATCGGGAACAGAAGCGGGATCACGGCATAGCCAAACGCGGCGCGGGCGAGCAACAGGCCGAGCACTGGATAGATCACGCAGAGGATGATGGCGTGGCTTGGCACCGCCTTGAAATCCTCCCAGCCGAGCTTCAGCGCCTGGTGCAGATCGGAAAGGCCGATCGTGCGGATCTCAGGCGCGGCCTCCACGGGCTGCGCCTGAGAGCTGACATTATCATGATAGGTCGAGGCCATGGTCGCAAACTCCCTTGCCGCAGCGGCCGGAATTCGCGCCAGATCGGGGCGCGAGCGGCCGCCGAAGGAAACGATCGCGATGTTTGGCCAGACCCGAAAACCTTGTTGTTCTGGCCATCTCGCGAGCTGAACGGTCAGCATACTCCTGAATCGCTCTGCCGTCCCTCAAGCCTCGGTGAAAATAGTTACCGCGGCGCAACCGCGTCATTCCGCCGTCATTTCGCCGCGGCTAAGCTCCAAGCTGCCGACCGGGGTAGCACCGGCAAGCCTTGCCTCGACGGGTAAGTTTGAAAAAAAGCGATCTGGACCCGGCGCCGCCGGGCAACAAAAGCCGCTTAACGCCGTTACGTCTTACGCGTTATCTCGTGTCTAGGTCCATTGGGGAGCACACCATGAGCATTTTCGGAAAAATCATGAGCGCGATCTTCGGCCAGTCGGCCGCTGCCGCGTCAACTGGCGGCGCCGCCGCTTCGGGCGGCACCGGCGGCGGCTCGGCTGCAGCCACAGCCCCGGCATCCGCACCCGCGCAAAGCGTCGACGTGGCGCCGATCCTCGACAAGGCGGTCGCGGCCAAGCATGAGAAGCTCGAATGGCGGACCTCGATCGTCGACCTGATGAAGGCGCTCGACATCGATTCCAGCCTGGCGTCGCGCAAGGAGCTCGCCAAGGAGCTGGGCTATACCGGCGACACCAACGACTCCGCGAGCATGAATGTCTGGTTGCACAAGCAGGTGATGGCGAAGCTCGCGGCCAATGGCGGCAAGCTCCCGCCTGAAATCAAGCATTAGCGGGTCCTTTTGGCCTCTTGTGCCAATGGCCCGTGTATCACACGGGCCTTTTTTGCAACCGAGCTCAAATCACGCCACGAGATCCCGATGCTCCGGGTGCTTGCTGAGATAGTCGACAACGAAACTGCAACCGGCGATCACCTTTTGACCATCGGCGCGGATCATCTCCAGCGCGCCTCTCACCAGCTCTGACGCGATGCCGCGGCCGCGCAAGCTCTGCGGCGTCTCGGTGTGGGTGATGATGACCGCCTGCGGCGTGAGGCGGTAATTTGCAAAAGCGACCTGGCCCCCGGCATCGAGTTCGAAGCGGTGCAGGGCCTTGTTGTCGCGGACGGCAGCCATGGTCGGGATTTCCTTGGATCGATGGGCTCGCCGTCATGTAGGAGCATGAACCCTTCGTTGCCAAGGCGTGATGAACGCGGACACCTATGCGTATTCCGCTTGTTGTCTCCTCAACCCTTCAAGGAGTCGCTCAGCATTGCACGGATCGACCAGGCTTCGCCGTCGCTCGAGCCCTTGATGTCGTCGATCTTCCAGCCGCCCGCTTCGCGCACGAACTCATAGCGGATCACTTGATCGGCGGGCTTCGGCGGCGGTGTGTTGCGGCCGGTGATGGTGACGGCAATCAGCGCTTTGGTGGCATCGAGCTTCTCGGTCTCGACCTTGAACGATTTGACATCCGGATCCTGCGAATTGGTAACGGGGTCGAAGTCGATCGGCCCGACATCACCCTTCGGCGTATGCGCGTCCGCCTTGGCCCACAGCGCGATCAGCGACTTCGAGAGATATTTCGCCTTCGCCGCCTTGTTCTCGATGACAAAGCCGCCGCCGCCATCGCCCTTGCCCTTGGCGGCGCGGGCGTAGATCGCAGTGACGATCGCGACGGGATCGTTAGCGGTTGCAGGTTCGGCACGCGCGAGCGGCGCCTCGATCGCAACAATCAGGATAGTCGAGATCAGATGACGGCGTGTGATCATGCGGCTCCTCAAACTCGGTTTCGCATTGTTATAGACCGGCGCCAGTGCAAGCTCCTCCGCTATATTTTTTCAATCGTCGGCGGCGATGGGCGAACCTGATTTGCCTTCAGGACGACCAAACCCATTCCCGCCAAATCTGCAACCCGCTCGCGAACACTGCGCTCTTGCGGGGCCGGAGCCGATGGCGATAAACAGGGTCGCAACGAAAGCTTGTCCACGCGGGCGTCTCCCGAGCGCCCTTTCCAGAGGAACCCCCATGAAGCTCGTGCTGACCCTGATTGGCGTTGTCCTGCTTGTTGTTGCTGCCGTCTATTTCGTGGTGCCCGCCGATCAGCTTCCAGGCTTCTTCCCCGGCCATGAGGCTGGCGTGGCGCGCGTGCACATGAAGCATGGCATTGTCTCCGGCGTGCTCGGCCTGATCCTGATCGGCGCCGGCACCTTCATGGGACGCCGCTGAAGTGAGCGGGGCCGCGACCCCAGCCGGCGGGCAGCTCCGGATGTCGCGCCGGGTGATGAATCTGGCGCACATGGTGACGCAGAACGCGCGCCGGCATGGACATCGTCCGGGCTTCATATGGGGCGAGAAGAGCTGGACCTGGCGCGAGATCGACGCGCATGTCTCCTCACTCGCCGCCGCGCTCGCCGCGCGCGGGATCGGGAAGGGCGACCGTATCCTCGTTCATTCCAAGAATTGCGAGGAGATGTTCTTCTCGATGTTCGCGGCGTTTCGTCTCGGCGCAGTCTGGGTGCCCACCAATTTCCGGCTGATGCCGGACGAGGTCGCCTATCTCGCAACCGCCTCCGGCGCGAAGGCGTTTCTCTGCCATGGCGATTTCCCGGATCACGCCAGGGCCGTCACCGGTCCCGCATTCACCTGGCGCATCGGCGGAGAGGGCGCTTTCGGCGAAAAGAGCCTGCGCGAGGCGATGGCCGCGCATGCCGGCGCCTTCGTCGCCAACGTCGCGGTCGAGTACGACGATCCGTGCTGGTTCTTCTTCACCTCAGGCACCACCGGCCGCTCCAAGGCCGCCGTGCTCACCCACGGCCAGATGGCCTTTGTCGTCACCAACCATCTTGCCGATCTCACGCCGGGCACGACCGAGGAAGATACCTCACTTGTGGTGGCGCCGCTGTCGCACGGCGCCGGCGTGCATCAGCTCATGCAGGCCGCGCGCGGGGTAGCAACCATTCTGCTGCCGACCGAACGCTTCGACATCACGGAAGCCTTCCGCCTGATCGAGAAGCATCGCGTCAGCAATCTCTTCACCGTGCCGACCATTCTGAAGATGTTGGTCGAGCATCCCGCCGCCGATCAGTTCGACCATTCCTCGCTGCGCCATGTCATCTATGCCGGCGCGCCGATGTACCGCGAGGACCAGAAGTTTGCGCTGAAGAAGCTCGGCAAGGTGATCGTGCAGTATTTTGGCCTCGGTGAAGTCACCGGCAACATCACGGTGTTCCCGGCTGCGCTCCATGAGGAGGAAGACGGCCCTCAGGCGCGGATCGGCACCTGCGGCTTCGAGCGCACCGGCATGCAGGTTTCGATCCAGGACGACAACGGCCGCGAGCTGAAACCGTTCGAGACCGGCGAGATCTGCGTGATCGGTCCTGGGGTCTTCGCCGGCTATTACGACAACCCCGAGGCCAACGCCAAGGCGTTTCGCGACGGCTGGTTCCGCACCGGCGATCTCGGCCACATGGACGAGGAGGGGTTTGTCTACATCACCGGCCGTGCCTCCGACATGTACATCTCGGGCGGCTCCAACATCTATCCGCGCGAGGTGGAGGAGAAGATCCTGACCCATCCCGCGATCGGCGAGGTCGCGGTGCTGGGCGTGCCCGATCCGGTCTGGGGTGAAGTCGGTGTCGCAGTCTGCGTCGCGCGCGAAGGCGCCAGGCAAGTCACCGAAGCCGAGATGGCGGCATTCCTCGCGCCAAAGGTGCCGCGCTACAAGATGCCGAAGCGCTTCTTCTTCTGGGAGGCTCTGCCAAAGTCAGGCTACGGAAAAATCCCGAAGCGGCTGGTGCGCGATGAATTGGAAGCGCGCGGGCTGCTCGACCTGAACAAGCAAAGTCGCTGATGCGCAGCATCAAGCAGCCGGGGCTACCGGTAGCCGAACGCATCCAGTGGGTGGAGGTGCGGGGTCGCGCTTTTACCTTCAGGCTGGAAGCCGGTCTGCCGCTGTTGGAAGCCGCCCGCCGCGGCTTCGCTGCGCAGGGATTTGTCGGGGGCACGCTGAACATCAACGGCGGTGCGCTCGGCCCGTTCGGCTATGTCATGCCGGCGCTGTCGAAGACCGGCGAGAACGCCGCGTTCTATAGCGACACGTTCCGGCCCGCTGGCATCACGCAGCTCAAGCTTGCAACGCTGACGCTGGGCTCGCGCGATGGCGCGCCGTTCTTTCATTGCCACGGGCTGTGGCGCGAGGCCGACGGCCGCGAGAGCGGCGGCCACATGCTGCCCGAGGAGACCTTTGTCGCCGAGCCATTCGAGGTCGAGGCCTTCGGCATCGATGGCGCGGTGTTTGCCGCCGAGCCTGACAGCGAGACCAACTTCAAGCTGTTCGGCCCGGTGCCGGCCGAGGCGAGAGGCGCAAAGACGTCGAGCCGCGCGTTTGCGATGCGGCTGCGGCCGAACCAGGATGTTGCGAGCGCTCTCGAAGCATTCTGTCGCCAGCACGGCGTTGCGCGTGCCAGACTTCGCGGCGGCGTCGGCTCGACCATCGGTGCGCGCTTTGCCGGCGGCGCCGTGATCGAGCCGTTCGCGACGGAGCTTGCGATCACATCCGGTGAAGTCGCGCCCGGCGCGAACGGCGCGCTGGAAGCCAATCTCGATGTCGCGCTGATCGACTACACCGGCGGCATCGGCGAGGGCAGGCTGATCCGCGGCGACAATCCCGTGCTGATGACCATGGAACTGGTGCTGGAGGCGGTGTGAGGCGCATCGCCGCGGAATGCCGGATGCAGGCCGCACCCATGGCCCCGGGATCCTACAAAGCCCATGGTTGTAGCCCGGTTAAGTTGCTACACTAGCTCAGGCTTCGAAACCTATTGGGGCGGGAATTGTGGCTTCTCCGGATAAGTCTACTGAAGCGAAAAAATATGATGTAGCGCTATCGTTCGCGGACGAGGATCGGCCTTATGTCGACACGGTTGCCGCATATTTGCGAGTGCACAATGTAAAATTGTTCTACGACAGATATGAAGAGGTCGCTCTTTGGGGCAAGAATTTATACGCCTACCTGGCTGAAGTTTATTCGCGCCAGGCGTATTACACGGTGATTTTCATCTCCAAGCACTACAAAGAGAAGGTTTGGACAAGTCACGAGCTGACGGCCGCGCAAGAGCGGGCTCTCGAGGAGAGAAGAGAGTATATTCTGCCGGTGCGCTTTGATGATACGGAAATCCCGGGCATCACCAAGACTATCGGCTACCTTTCGATACGCGATCGGGCACCAGAAGCCCTGGCGGAGCTTATCCGCGAGAAATTGGTGCTGGAGAATTTGATAGTCGACCGCACGGCGGCCGGCGCGCAGCCCGGAAACGCGGCAGTTGCGTTTGCGGCGGTGCCTGTGGCGGAAAAAGAGCAGTTCGTTGCCGAGCAGGGGCCTCCGCTCAACTCCGAGACGGCTGCACCGGTTTCCCTCCCTCAACAACTTGCGGCGCAACCCCCGAGCTTGCCGGTGGAGCACCCCCCAAATTTGCCTGTCGTGCTCAACCCACCTGTCCGCACACCGAACCGAACGCCGCTCTACATTGCTTTAGGCGTGGTCGGTGTATGTGTGGCAGGGTTTGTCGGCTACATGATCGGAGGAGAGCCATCGGTTCCGCCCCACGCGAATGCGACGTCGACCCCAACGGTAATACCGACGCAGACGCCAGCCCCTACGCCAACTCGTGCATCGACCCCGACGCCCGTGCAGCCGCGTCCGACAGGTTTCAACTCCTATCCCAACACCGACATGAGAGGTGGCGACATCGGCGACATGCCGACGGATGCCGGCGGCTGCCGCGCGGAATGCCAACGCCGCGGTGATTGCATCGCCTACAGCTTCGATCGGCGTACGAACCATTGCTATCTGAAGAGCAGCCTCAACCTGCTCTGGGTTGACGGTTGGTCCGATACTGGCGTTCGCTCGGATCAATCGAGGCCCGGCGTCGCCCAAGGTGATCATTTCTGCAAATTCAACAACAGCTCGCCCACCGGGGTCGGCTCTCGTTATGATCAATTTCAATCGCAGGACAGCTGCGAGCAGGCCTGCAAGTCCGACCAAAGCTGCGGTGGCTTCACCTTCAGCGGCGTCTGCGTGCTTTACCGCAGCATCACCAGCAGGGGTAATGGCGGCATAACACTCCATCTGCGGACATGGGATACCTGCCGTTAGTCAGATGCGAACGGACCAGGCTCGTGACACGGCCGCTGATGTTTCGGGCAGCCAGCGACAGCAAAGATTCCGGCAACGATGCAGGCGCGGCGAGAGTGGGCGGGGATTCTCTAAGGCTTGGGCCTGCGCACATGCACATTGATGTCGAGATCGATGGTGCTGACACAGGTTTGCGTCGTGCGATGCGAGCGGCCTTCATGCCATTTGCCGGCGCGAGCGCGCGCGTCGCGCACATGTGCAAGCCGCAGGCAGCGCCATTGCGGCAGCTTGCCTGAGCTCTCGCCGGCAAATTGCCAGGCCAGCACGACCTCCTCGCCGCTCTTGTTGGTGCCGATGATGTGCGGGCAGAGCTCGCGATGGCGGCCGTCGTAAAGGCAGGTCACCTGCTGCTCGGCGAGGATGGCGTTGCGGAAGACGGTGTAGGTCGGGGAGGGCATGGGCGTCCCTGGAGATGTCGCGTCGCTCCGACACGCTTACGCAACGCAAGATTGTTCTTGTTATGTTCCAATGGTTGTGCCATGGATTGGAGCATTGTTTTAGGTGTTGGGCAGGACAAAATGGCAAGACGGCGACAGCGCGATATCAACCTGCCGGCGCCGTATCTCAAGCGCGTCTGGCTCGATCCGTCGCGTATTCCGGATCGCACGGCTTATCCGTTTTGCCTGCCTTTCCTGAGCGACGACTTCTCGCTTCATTTCGAACGCGCGATCACGACCATCGTGGGCGAAAATGGCACCGGCAAGTCGACGCTGCTGGAGGGCATCGCCGCACTCGCCGGCTATGACGAAGCCGGCGGCGGCAAGGGCTATGCGCCGGTCGACCACTCCAGCGCCATCGAGGTGATGGGCGGAGAATTGTCGGATGTGCTCCGTGCGAGCTGGTTGCCAAAAATCACCAACGGCTGGTTCTTTCGCGCGGAGAGCTTTTTTACTGTCGCGCGATATCTGGACGCGGTGGGAAGTCCATATGCTGATTTCCTCTCGCATTCCCACGGTGAGGGTTTCCTGCGTTTCTTTGAGGAGCGCTGCCAACGGCAGGGTCTCTTCATCTTCGACGAGCCGGAATCCGCGCTGTCGCCGGCGCGCCAGATGGAGTTTCTGAAACTGATGCGGCGGATGGACGAGATCGGCCACGTCCAGGTCATCATGGCCACCCATTCGCCGATGTTGATGGCCTATCCCAACGCGACACTATTGCGGCTGACGAAATACGGGCTCGAGCCGACCACGGTCGAGCAGACCGATCACTACAAGACCTTGCGCGAGTTCTTCGACGATCCCAAGGGATTTGTCGAAGCCGCGATCATTGATTGAATGCCGGAAGGCTGATCGATGGCACGCCGACGCGAACGCGACATCAATCTGCCTGCGCCTTATCTGAAACGGCTCTGGCTTGATCCGGCCCGCGTGCCGGACCGCGAGGCCTATCCTTTCTGCCTGCCATTCCTCGCCGACGACTTCTCGCTCAACTTCGAGCGCGCCATCACCATCATCGTCGGCGAGAACGGCACCGGCAAATCGACGCTGCTTGAGGGGATCGCTGCGCTCGCCGGCTACGATGAGGCGGGCGGCGGCAAGGGCTATGCGCCGGTCGATCATTCCGAGGCGCTGGAGAAGATGGGTGGCGCATTGTCGAAGGCGCTGCGCGCAAGCTGGCTGCCGAAAATCACCCATGGCTGGTTCTTCCGGGCGGAGAGTTTCTTTTCGATCGCGCGATATCTCGACAAAGCGTGGAAGGAAGACCCTTTCCACAAGCGGCCGCCGCCCAATTTTCTCTCGCATTCTCACGGCGAGGGCTTCCTGCGTTTCTTCGAGGAACGCTGCCAGCGCCAGGGCATTTTCATCTTCGACGAGCCGGAATCGGCGCTGTCGCCATCGCGGCAGATCGAGTTCCTGAAACTGCTGCGGATGATGGACAGGTCCGATCGCTGTCAGGTCATCATGGCCACCCACTCCCCGATGCTGATGGCCTATCCCAACGCCACGCTGCTGCGGCTGACGAAATACGGGCTGGAGCCGACGACGGTGGAGCGGACCGACCACTACAAGGCGATGCGCGATTTCTTCGACGATCCCGTGGCACTGTGGAAGCGGCGATCGGGGAGTGACATCTTGCATCTCGTTGATATTTACCGCCTTCCGTAGTATGTTTATGCCATGATCAGGTCGTGGCGGAATTCTGCGTCCCGGAAGATTTGGGACGGCGATCGGCCGAACCAGTTCCGTGGATTGGATTTCGAGGCTGCGATCGATCTGTTATTGGCCCTGAATGCAGCGAAGTCGCTGAGTGACTTAAGTCCGTTGAAGAGCGTTGGTCTCCATAGGCTTAAGGGAGATCGCAGCGGGCAATGGGCGATGACGGTAAACGCCCGATGGCGAGTTTGCTTTGAATTTCGCAGAGGTGACGCTTTCGATGCCGAAATCGTCGACTATCACAAAGGTTGAAGGCATGGCGCCCGTCGTCCATCCCGGTCGTTTCCTCAAGCGAGAGTTGACCGCTCGCAAGCTCAGTGCCAATCGGCTGTCGCTCGATATCGGTGTTCCCTCGGGACGTATCACGGATATTCTTAACGGCAGGCGCGCGATCACCGCTGATACGGCAGTTCGACTCGGCCGATATTTCGGCAACAGCGCGCAATTCTGGCTCGACCTGCAGAGCCAATACGACATTGGCGTAGTCGAAAGGGATAAGGGCGCCGAGATCGCGAGAAGGGTGAGACCAGCAGATGCCGCTTGAGAATGACCGGAGGATCGAGATGAACCCGCACGTCGTGAATGACGAGCCCGTTATCCGCGGCACGGCTGTTCCGGTCGAACTCATCTTGCGCAAGCTCGCCGAAGCAATGTCGCCACGCGCGATCTCGCCGATCATCCATGATTGACGCCGGATGATATTCGCGCCGCTGAGGGCTCGATCAGGCAGTGAGCCCCGAGCAGTTCGCGCGTGATGTCCTCCATGCGCTCGAATATGAAATCCGGCACCATCGCGCGCAGCGCCTGCGGCGCGGCGTAGCCCCATGCCACCGAGCCGCAGGCGATGCCGACGCTGCGCGCGGCTTCGATGTCGCGGACCTCGTCGCCGATCGCAATGATCTCTGCCTTGTCGACGCCTGAGCGGCGGATGACGCGGCGAAATCGCGCGGGCTTGCCGAACAGGGATGCGGCGCAGTCGTAGTAGGCAATCAGCGCCGCCGACTCGCCGAGCTTGCGCCGGGCATTGGCCTGGCTGTCCGAGGTGACCAGCGCCAGCTTGATGCCGGCATCGGCAAGGGTGCGAAGCATCGCCGGCACGCCGGGAAACAGCGGCGTGTTGGCGGCCTGCTCGGCCTTCAGACGCCGCATGTAGCGCGCCACTGTCGGCACCTTCCACAACGGCAATTGCAGATGCGCCAGGATCTCGTGCGTCGAGGCCGCGCGGATTCCCTCCAGCTCGTCCTCCGTCACGCGGCGAAAGCCGAAGTGGTCGGCGACGTCGTTGATGGTGCGGCAGAACCAGGGAAAGCTGTCGACCAGCGTGCCGTCGAGATCGAAGATGGCGAGGGAGTAAGGCATGCGGGCGGAGGATAGGCGCAGAAGTGGGCGTGGTACACCTCTGTATCCGAGATAGAACCTGTCGCTAGGCCGTTCCGCCGTAGGCGTTGCCGGACGGCAATCCGACCGAAGCCAGCAGTGCATCGCGTTCCGCCTCCGGCATCGCAAGCACACGACGTCGGCCAATGAAGCGCATGGTGACGAATCCCGCGAGGAACAGCGTGAGTTTGCTGACCATACCGAACATCGGCATGAACCACGCCCACGTCGCCAGGCTGAAATTCAGAGCGACGACGGCATTTGTCACGGCGGAGGCGAACATCAGGCCCGCCCAGAGGAAGCCAACGACGGCGGCGACGTCCGGCATGACCACCTGGGCGATCGGGGGCAAATAGCGAGTCATCCACCCCGGCTTGAGCATCACGAGACCAACGATCACGTAGATGGCGCTGGGCTTGAATTGCACAAAGCGCGGGTCGTTCGTCAGCAACGTCGCAGTGCCGGACGCGACGACCAGAAACAGGCTCAGCCACTCCATGGTGGCGATCGGCCTTCCGCGAGCAAACTGGATTCCAATTTGCGCGATGCCCAATGCCATGCCGAGGCCGACGGCGAGGCGGACGTTGTGGGTCAGTGAAAAGATAATGAGAAACAGGATGGTCGACGCCAGGTCGAGGAGCAGAAGCATCGCGGCGTTGAGGAAGTATTTCATCGGATGTTGAGCTCGCCTTGCTCAGCCCTTTGGCGCTCGGGAATCGGCTGGCTGCCCTGGCTTACTCCGCCGCCTCGCTCGCCCCACCCCCGCTCTTCTTCCTTGGCGCGCGCGCCTTCTTCAGCACCGGCTCCAAAAACCTGCCCGTGTAGCTCCGCGGCGCCTTCACGATGTCCTCCGGCGCGCCCCAGGCGACGATCTCGCCGCCGCCGTCGCCGCCTTCGGGGCCGAGGTCGATCACCCAGTCGGCGGTCTTGATCACCTCGAGATTGTGCTCGATCACCACCACCGTATTGCCCTGGGCGACCAGCTCGTGCAGCACCTCCAGAAGCTTCTTCACGTCGTGGAAGTGCAGGCCCGTGGTCGGCTCGTCCAGGATATAGAGCGTGCGGCCGGTGGCGCGCTTCGACAGTTCCTTGGCGAGCTTGACGCGCTGGGCCTCGCCTCCGGAGAGCGTGGTCGCCTGCTGGCCGACATGGATGTAATCGAGGCCGACGCGGCGCAGCGTCTCGAAGGTGTCGCGCACGCGCGGCACCGCCTTGAAGAACTCGGCAGCTTCCTCCACCGTCATGTCGAGCACGTCGGCGATCGACTTGCCCTTGAACAGCACCTCCAGCGTCTCACGGTTGTAGCGCTTGCCCTTGCAGACATCGCAGGTGACGTAGACATCCGGCAAAAAGTGCATCTCGATCTTGATGACGCCGTCGCCCTGGCAGGCTTCGCAGCGGCCGCCCTTGACGTTGAAGGAGAAGCGCCCGGGCTCGTAGCCGCGCGCCTTGGCTTCCGGCAAGCCGGCGAACCATTCGCGGATCGGCGTGAAGGCGCCGGTATAGGTCGCGGGATTGGAGCGCGGCGTGCGGCCGATCGGCGACTGGTCGATGTCGATGATCTTGTCGATGTGCTCGAGCCCTTCGATGCGGTCGTGCGGTGCCGCGCCTTCGCTCGCGCCATTGAGCTTGCGCGCGATGGCGCGGTAGAGCGTATCGATCAGCAATGTCGACTTGCCGCCGCCGGAGACACCGGTCACGCAGGTGAACAGGCCGAGCGGGATCTCCGCCGAGATGTTCTTCAGGTTATTGCCGCGCGCATTCACCACCTTGATGGTGCGGCGATGGTTCGGCGGCCGCCGCTCCGGCACCTCGACCGCGAGCTCGCCGGTCAAGTATTTGCCTGTCAGCGAGCTGGCATTGCGCATGATGTCCGCGGGCGTGCCCTGGGCCACGATGTTGCCACCATGCATGCCGGCGCCGGGACCGATATCGAGGACATAGTCGGCAAGCCGAATCGCGTCCTCGTCATGCTCGACCACGATCACGGTGTTGCCGAGGTCGCGCAGGCGCTTCAGCGTCTCGAGCAGGCGCGCATTGTCGCGCTGGTGCAGGCCGATCGAGGGCTCGTCCAGCACGTAGAGCACGCCGGTCAGCCCCGAGCCGATCTGCGAGGCCAGCCGAATGCGCTGGCTCTCGCCACCGGAGAGCGTTCCGGAGGAGCGCGACAGCGTCAGATAATTGAGGCCGACATCGACCAGGAAGGTCAGCCGCTCGCGGATCTCCTTCAAGACGCGCGTGGCGATCTCGTTCTGCTGTGCATTCAGCGCCGCCGGCACGCTTTCGAACCATTCGGCGGCGCGCTTGACCGAGAGCTCGGAAATCTCGCCGATATGCTTGTCGGCAACCTTCACGCACAGCGCCTCGGGTTTGAGGCGATAGCCGTTGCAGCCGACGCAGGGCACATCGGAGAAATATTTGGCGAGCTCTTCGCGCGCCCATTCGCTCTCGGTCTCGCGATAGCGGCGCTCGATATTGGTGATCACGCCCTCGAACGGCTTCTTGGTGTCGTAGGAGCGCACGCCGTCCTCATAGGAGAACTTGATCTCGTCCTCGCCCGAGCCATGCAGGATCGCGGTCTGCGTCTTCTTCGGCAGGTCCTTCCACTTGGTATCGAGTGTGAACTTGTAGAATTTGCCGAGCGCGGTCAGCGTCTGGATGTAATAGGGCGACGACGACTTCGACCAGGGCGCGATCGCGCCCTTGCGCAAGGTCATCTCCTTGTCGGGAATGACCAGGTCCTCATCGACATGCTGCTCGACGCCGAGCCCGCCGCAGGCCGGGCAGGCGCCATAGGGGTTGTTGAAGGAGAACAGCCGCGGCTCGATCTCGGGGATGGTGAAGCCGGACACGGGACAAGCGAATTTTTCCGAAAACAGGATGCGCTCGGGCCCGCTCTTGTCGTGGATCTTTGCGGTCTTCTTCTTGTCCTCCGGCGCAGGTGCCGTTGGCGTATCCGCGTATTCGATCACCGCCAGCCCCTCGGCGAGCTTGAGTGCGGTCTCAAAGCTTTCAGCAAGCCGCTGGCCGATATCCGCCCGCACGACGATGCGGTCGACCACGACGTCGATGTCGTGCGGGAATTTCTTGTCGAGGGCAGGCGCCTCGGCGAGCTCGTGGAAGGTGCCGTCGATCTTGACGCGCTGGAATCCCTTCTTGAGGTATTCAGCCAATTCCTTCTTGTACTCGCCCTTGCGGCCGCGCACGACCGGCGCGAGCAGATAGAGCCGTGTGCCCTCAGGCAGCGCCAGCACGCGGTCGACCATCTGCGACACCGTCTGGCTCTCGATCGGCAATCCTGTGGCCGGCGAATAGGGCACGCCGACGCGCGCCCAGAGCAGGCGCATGTAGTCGTAGATCTCGGTCACCGTGCCGACCGTCGAGCGCGGATTCTTCGACGTGGTCTTCTGCTCGATCGAGATCGCCGGCGACAGGCCGTCAATCTGGTCGACATCCGGCTTCTGCATCATCTCCAGAAACTGGCGCGCATAGGCCGAGAGCGATTCCACGTAGCGGCGCTGGCCTTCGGCATAGATGGTGTCGAAGGCGAGCGAGGATTTGCCGGAGCCGGAGAGGCCGGTGAACACCACGAGCTTGTCGCGGGGAATCTCGACGTCGATGTTCTTCAGATTGTGCTCGCGCGCGCCGCGGATGGTGATGGCGCGCAGACTCGAAGCAGATAGTTGGCGTCGGGCTTTCAGGATCTCGTCCATGAGCAATTCCAGGCGCGTGGGCCGCGCATTTTGACCTGCGCCTCGCCGGAAAACCAGGATCGGACGCCGCTCTCGTGAAGCTCAGAACGTAGGAAGAACGGGCTTTGAATTCCAGTGCTGAATAGCGCCCATCAACGGTTTCCTCGGGCGCGGCGCGCGTTGGCAGCAGCGGGCAGCAAGCCGGCCATTTGCGTATTTTTCGCGTGCAAACAAAAAGGCCGGCGCGAGGCCGGCCTTTTCTCGGAAGCAATCGCCTGTCGACGAGATCAGTACTTCGCGACCACCGGGCCGCCGAAGGTGTAGTTGATGCGGACGGTGCCCATGTCGACGTCCTGACGGATCGAGTCGGTGCGGGTGCCGACCAGGACGCCCGGGACCAACGACGTGGTGAAGTTGACCGAGCGGTTACCCATGAACAGATGGTCGTATTCGAAGCCCACCGACCAGTGCGGCGCGAAGCCAATTTCCAGGCCGGTGCCGACCACGCCACCCCAACGGGTCTCGCTTGCGGAGTCGAGCACGAAGCCGGTGCCAGTGATCAGGCCGTCATACTTGTCATCCGCGACAGCGGCGCCGCCCTTCACGTACCAGAGCACGTTGTTCCAGGCATAGCCAACCTGGCCGGTGAACAGGCCGAGCGCGTCGATCCTGGTCCGGTTGGTGAGCAAGCCAGCCAGCGGCAGGAGGCTGACGTTCGAGCCCCTGAGGTTGGCCCAGTCGCCCTGGGCTTCAAGGCCGAACACCCAGTTGGCGCTCTGCCAGCGATAACCGACCTGGCCACCGACCACGCCCCCGCTCGCGTCATGGCAACCCTCACTGAACGGCGCCACCGGGAAACCGAAGACGTTGGTCACATCCCAGCACTTGTGGGCGGAGGCGCCGCCGCCGTTGAGACCGATGTAGAAGCCGGCCCAGCTATAGATCGGCGGTGGAACGATGGCTGGTGCCTTGGTGTAAACCCGAGCCGGAAGATCGGCCGCGAGCGCGGGAGCGATGCCAACAGCGACAAGAGCGGCTGTCGCCAACAGGATTTTTTTCATGTTCCAGTCCTCCAGAAAATTGAACAACCAGGGAGCCGGTCGGCGACCCCTCAGCCCGATTCCAAAACTGTGCCAATCATAAACCAGAGGTGCTTGAATCAGCGTCACCCGAAAGCCACAACGGCGGTTAAACTGCGAGGACTACAACTTTGAGATGCCATGATTTTGCCATCTTTCGGCCAGCAAAAAGGCCGGCGCGAAGCCGGCCTTTTCATCGGGAAATTCAGGCGAGGATCAGTATTTCGCGATCACCGGCCCGCCCCAGCGGTAGTTCACGCGGACACTGCCGATATCGGCGTCTTGCTTGATGCTGTCGATGCGGGACAGCCCGAAAGGCGCCGTAGTCGAGGCGAAATTGATGTTGCGGCTACCCATGAACAGATGATCGTATTCGAAGGCAACCGACCAGTTCAACGCGAAGCTGACTTCGACGCCGGTGCCGACAGTGCCGCCCCAGCGGGTGTCGTTGGCCTGGTCGAAGACGGCGCCGCCGACCGCGTTCAGGCCCCTGTACTTGTCGTCGACGACGGCGGCGCCGCCCTTCACGTACCAGAGCACATTGTTCCAGGCGTAGCCGACCTGGCCCGTGAACAGGCCAAGCGCATCCACCTTGGTCTGATTGACCGTACCGGGGCCGAAGAACAGGCTGGTGTTCGAACCCTTGAAGTCGGCCCAGTCGCCCTGCGCCTCGACCCCGAACACCCAACTCGCGGACTGCCAGCGATAGCCGAGCTGGCCTCCGACCATGCCGCCGGTCGCGTCATGGCAACCTTCGCGGAAGGCCGGCACCACGGGCACTCCGAGGTCGTTGACGATGTCCCAGCACTTGCGGGCCGAGCCGCCGCCGCCGTTGAGACCGATGTAGAAGCCGCTCCAATCGTAGGCAGCGGCGATCATCGCGGGCGCCTTGGTGTAGGGCCGCGCAGCAAGATCAGCAGCGGACGCGGGCGAGGCCATGCTGATCGCAGCGACCAGACCGGCTATGCCGAGCAGACTATTCTTCATTCCACCACTCCAGCCTTTGTCCGCTTCCGTTGGTCCCCAGAAGCGTCTTCCTCAAGCCACGACCGCCCGTGCGATCCAAAATTCGACCCGGAATTTAGCTCGATTCAGGCCGCAATGCCGTCTCCGAAATGCAACACTCAGCGGCCAAGTGCGGCCTATAATGTTAATGATTTGTCAGATTTTTCGGTCCGGTGCGGCCGGTTACCGGAGAGCAATGGGAAGCCGACTTCGACACTGCGATCCGCCAGGCCGATGAATTTGTGTTATCGTGGGGAGCCATTTGCGGCAGTCTTTCGGGAACAAAACTGGAACGTTGGGGATTTCGGTGCTATATGTGGATAACGGCGTAACCTGCGCTGCCGCGCAGGCGGCAAGGGCTTGCCAAGCGTATAGGGTCGCGCCCCAACGATTCATTGGTCCGAGCTTGAGCCAGACGATCGTGCTGGCGGAGTTTGAGCGGCGGCGTCTCAGCGTGGAGAGTGGCGATGGCGGGAAGTGTGAACAAGGTGATTTTGGTCGGAAATCTCGGCAAGGATCCGGAGATCCGACGAACCCAGGACGGCCGGCCGATCGCCAATCTCAGCGTCGCGACCTCCGAGAACTGGCGCGACAAGGCGACCGGCGAGCGCAAGGAGAAGACCGAGTGGCATCGCGTGGTGATCTTTAGCGAGGGCCTGGCCAAGATCGCCGAGCAATACCTGAAGAAAGGCGCCAAGGTTTACATCGAAGGCCAGTTGCAGACGCGCAAATACACCGACCAGAGCGGCGCGGAGAAATACACCACCGAGGTGGTGCTGCAGGGCTTCAACTCGACACTGACCATGCTGGATGGCCGCGGTGGTGGCAGTGGCGGTGGCGGTTTCGGCGACGAGCCGGGCGGCGATTTCGGCGCAGCCGGTCCGTCGAGCGCGCCGCCGCGCCGCGTTGCCGCCGCCGGTGCGCGCAACAGCGACATGGACGACGATATCCCGTTCTGAGCTGTGGCGGGCGCTCGCCCGATCATCCAATCGCGTGAAGCAGAATTTCGGCGCGCGGCGGTAACGTCGTCGCGCCGATGTATTTTGCGCCTGCGCTGCTTCGTCTTCCGAGCTTTGATGGCGCTTGATGTGAATGATAAGAACATCGATGCAAATCGATTTACATCGATGCTTTTGTCGGCCTTGTTCGGCGCTGAAAAGGGGCCCTGATTGCAGCCCGCAGCGAGCGGCTTTCGCTAACCCCTCGCAAATGGCCTAAGTCTCTGGAAAAACGAGCGGAAAAACCGTGCCTTTGAAGCCCGAAAGGGTGGTTTTAGGGCCTCCGATGGGCTATATGATTCCGCAAAGAAAACGACCCGGATTTTCCCCTTGGCAGACCACGACGACGAGACACCCGGCGAGCCGCCGGTGCCCTCCGATATTCGCCCCGTTTCCATCCTCGACGAGATGAAACGCTCCTACCTCGATTACGCCATGAGCGTGATCGTGGCGCGGGCGTTGCCCGATGCGCGTGATGGAATGAAGCCGGTGCATCGCCGCATCCTGTTCTCGATGAACGAGAGCGGCTACACGCCTGACAAGAAGTACAAGAAGTCCGCCGGTATCGTCGGCGACGTGATGGGCAACTATCACCCGCACGGCGACCAGGCGATCTACGACGCGCTGGTGCGGCTCGCGCAGGATTTTTCGATGCGCGTGCCCCTGATCGATGGTCAGGGCAATTTCGGTTCCGTCGACGGCGATCCCCCGGCGGCGATGCGCTACACCGAATCCCGGCTCACCAGGATCGCGCTGCATCTGCTCGACGACATCGACCGCGACACCGTCGACTTCCAGCCCAATTACGACGACTCCCGCAAGGAGCCGGTCGTCCTTCCCGCCAAATTCCCGAACCTGCTCGTCAACGGCGCCGGCGGCATCGCGGTCGGCATGGCGACCAACATCCCGCCGCATAATCTCGGCGAGGTGGTTGATGCCTGCGTGGCGCTGATCGACAATCCCTCGCTGACGATCGATCAGCTGATCGAGATCATTCCGGGACCGGATTTTCCGACCGGCGGCATCATCCTCGGCCGCCAGGGCATTCGCTCGGCCTACCACCTCGGCCGCGGCTCGATCGTGATGCGCGGCAAGGTCGCGTTCGAAACCATCCGCAAGGAGCGCGAGGCGATCGTCATCACGGAGATCCCGTACCAGATCAACAAGGCCTCGATGGTCGAGCGCATTGCCGAGCTCCACAAGGAGAAGAAGATCGACGGCATCGCGGACCTGCGCGACGAATCCGATCGAGAGGGCTACCGCGTCGTGGTCGAGCTCAAGCGCGATGCGATGCCGGACGTCGTGTTGAACCAGCTCTACAGGTTCACGCCGCTGCAGACGAGCTTTGGCGCCAACATGGTGGCGCTCGACAGCGGCCGTCCGCAGACGATGAATTTGAAGGATCTGCTCACCGTCTTCATCGCCTTCCGCGAGCAGGTGGTGACGCGGCGGACCAAATTCCTGCTCAACAAGGCGCGCGACCGCGCCCATATCCTGGTTGGGCTGGCGATCGCCGTCGCCAACATCGACGAGATCATCCGTGTGATCCGTACCTCGCCCGATCCGAACACAGCGCGCGACACCTTGATGTCGCGCGACTGGCCGGCGCAGGACGTCGCCGCCATGATTACGCTGATCGACGATCCCCGCCATCGGCTTGCGCCCGACGGCACCGCGCGACTGTCGATGGAGCAGGCCAAGGCCATCCTCGACTTGCGCCTGCAGCGCCTGACTGCGCTGGGACGTGAGGAGATCTCCGAGGAGCTCGACAAGCTGGCCGTCGAGATCGCCGACTACCTTGACATCCTGCGCTCACGCGCCCGCATCCAGACCATCATCAAGACTGAGCTAGCCGAGGTGAAGGCCGAGTTCGGCACGCCGCGGAAGACCGTCATCATCGAGCAGGAGGGCGAGGTCGAGGACGAGGACCTGATCCAGCGCGAGGATATGGTCGTGACCGTCTCCCACGCCGGCTACGCCAAGCGCGTGCCGCTCTCGGCCTATCGGGCGCAGCGCCGCGGCGGCAAGGGCCGCGCCGGCATGCAGACCCGGGAAGAGGATTTCGTCAGCCGCCTGTTCGTGGCCTCCACGCATACGCCGGTCCTGTTCTTCTCCTCGCGCGGCCAGGTCTACAAGGAGAAGGTCTGGCGCCTGCCGGTCGCAGCCCCCAATGCGCGCGGCAAGGCGCTGATCAACATCCTGCCGCTGGAGCAGGGCGAGCGCATCACCACCATCATGCCCCTGCCGGAGGATGAATCCTCGTGGGCGCAGCTCGACGTGATGTTCGCCACCACCGGCGGCAACGTGCGTCGCAACAAGCTCTCGGACTTCGTCGATGTCCGCCGCTCCGGCATCATCGCCATGAAGCTCGAGGAGGGCGAGGCCATCGTCGACGTGCAGATCTGCACCGAGCACGACGACGTTCTGCTCACGGCGGCCGGAGGCCAATGCATCCGCTTCCCCGTCAACGACGTGCGCGTCTTCACCGGCCGCACCTCGATGGGCGTGCGCGGTATTGCGCTTGCCAAGGACGACAAGGTGATCTCGCTCTCGATCCTGCGCCACATGGACGTCGATGCCGAGGAGCGCGCAGCGTATCTGCGGCGGGCCAACGCGGTGCGCCGTGGTGGCGCCGAGGAGGAGACGTCGACCGACGGCGAGGAGGCCTCAGGATCGATGGAGCTCGGCGAGCAGCGCTATGTCGAAATGTCGGCGGCCGAGCAGTTCGTGCTGACCATCAGCGAAAACGGCTTTGGCAAGCGGACCTCGTCATTTGAGTACCGCACCACCGGCCGCGGCGGCAAAGGCATCGTCGCCATGAGCGTCAACGAGCGTAATGGCAAGCTCGTCGCCTCGTTCCCAGTCGAGGATTCCGACCAGATCATGCTGGTCACCGACAAGGGCCAGCTCATCCGCTGCCCGGTCGAGGACATCCGCATCGCCGGCCGCTCGACGCAGGGCGTGATCGTGTTCGACACCGCCGAGGACGAGCACGTGGTCTCGGTCGAGCATATCGGCGAGGACGAGAACGGCGAGAACGGCAACGGCGGCGGTGGTTAGGCCGCTTGCTAGAGTAGCGGCATCCCACCGTGATGCACGGCGCCTCCGCCAGTCTCGTTGATCACACGAGACAGGCGCGGTCCCACTATCTGGCAAGGCTCAAGTTGCAGGCCTGGGGCGATCGTCCGGATCACCGGGATGCCAAGCTCAGGCCGGGTGAGATCAACGGCGTACACGGCAATGCCGAGCGCTCCCAAGCGCTCGAGAGCTCCCTGCAGGCCTGATAGCGGAGCATCGTGTCCCTCCGCCGGAAAGTGGGCCGGCTCGGGTTGCAACAATTTACAATACCGAGTGTCGAAGAGTGTGCCGCGCCGCAGCTGACGGCGATCGTTCTCGCTCAATGCCGCATCGCCGGATTCCTTTCGCTTCGCGTCAACCACATGCTGGCCAAGTTCCACCTGGCACAATTCGAAGATGGCCGCTTGCGCAGCTTCCGCGAGCGTCAATCGGGCGCCAAGACCGAAGGCGAAGCCGAACCCATCCTCACGTGCCGAGAGCGCGACCACTGCCGGTATCTGCACGTCGGTCGTGATGTCGAGGAGCCAGGTTCTCCGGTCTGTCTTCCCCTGCCTTAGCTGTGTCAGCAACTTGGTGGCTGCAGCCGCGGCTTCGCTGTCCGGCGCGATCGCTCGCCCGCGATGGCCGCCGCGCCACCACAGTGCCGCCGCATCGCGTTCGACCAACTCCAGCAGGGCGCGCAAGGTAGCTGCCTCGACGGTCGCCCCCGCAGCGCATCCTGAACTGAGCTTGAGGGGAGGGGCGAAATCCTGCTCGCTTGCGCGCCGCCGACAACAAAGGTCCAGCGGAAATCGCACCTTTGCGCCGTCTGACAAGCGGCCTGCCGCGACCCACGAGATTGGGCGATCAGTGTCGATCGAGCAGGCTGCGAGTATTTCGTTGATAAGCCTTCTTGCATGCTCGTCGGGAGCATTGGCGTAGACGGCGGGCGGACCCAACTCGGCGGAGTTGTCGGCGCGAACGAACTGGCTCAAATATTCAATGCCTTCGCCGACACACGCCTCGAACGCTCTTTGCGGCGTGAGTCCGGAGCCCGCAAGATTGCCCATTGGAAGGCCTTCGTACGGCTTGCCAAACGTTGCGGGGTCAGCCTCTGCGCCAAAGAATGTCAAACCGGGGGCATCGGGGACGGGCAGAAGGAAGAGCCGGCGAAACCGTGCCGCGGCGCGCAGCAAGCGTGCGCGGCCTTCCGCTTGGGCGGTAGCTCCATCGTCATAGCCGAGATAGCGCAACAGACTGGTATCGGCGACGATCGCGGCGGGACTGGTGGTCAGCGCGGATGCCGCCGATTCCAGGCGGACGGCAAGCGGATTTTGCTGATCTTCCATGGGGATGTCCGATTCACGTTGGATTCACGTCAGCTGCTTCAACAAAGGAAAGTTAGAGTTGTGCAATCAGCTCGGTCCTCAAGGAGAAGCCGCGATGCGCATTCAAATCAAAGACGACAACCAAAATTGGTTGAACTGGGGCAATCTGGTCCAGACCTGGATCGACGACGAAGAATCGCGTCCCACCACTGCTGGTGAACTCCGAACCCAGTTTGCCGCGAACAACATAGTGGCCGACTGCGTGGGAGGGGATGACAGGGTTGTCCAGATCCTGTCCTATCCTGACTCTCCCGACGATTCCCTGGTGATCATGATCCCCACCGCGCAGATGCGCGACGCGAAACTGGCAACAGTCCAACCCGGTCCTTACACCAACATGCCGCTGTTCTACGATATCGCCTATGCCGGCGCGGCGAGGGCCTCCCTCTCTGCGCAGCAGGCGCGCGACTTCGCGATCAGGCGCATCGGAGAATACTCCGTCAATGAGTGCTGCTGACATCCAACGTCGGCGCGTGCAGGCCGTCGAGCTCGACACCGGCTGGAAGGCCCGCGGCCTGCAAGCCGTCGCGAAGCCTTTCCCAGTCGGCGCGCCGGCGGATCGGATAAAGGTGTAGCAGCCAGCGGACGATCGCGCTGTCGGTTGCCGGTTCGGCGCCGAACCAGTTCGCGCGGATTCGGGACAGAAATCGCTTTGCTTCTGCGGCAGCTTCGGCCACGCGGTCGAGGTGGGCCAGCGCCGCCGTCCGCCAAGCTGCCGCCCCCCACAGGACATCCTGGGCACGATCCGCCGCCTGGATCGCTGCCTCGTAGTTTCCGCTCAGGAACTGAATGTCGGCTTGATAGGCCCAATGAGTTCGGCTTGGTGAAAGCGTCATATCCAGTGCGATCTGACCAAGCTCGGATGCGCGCTGGTATTCCCCGCAAAATGCCAGCAGGAGCGCCGCGGAAATCGCGGTCCAGGAATCATTCGGATTGAGCTCGCAGGCGACCTGAATGTGGAGTTCCGCCTGGCTGTGCTGTCCGATCATCGCATATGCCCAGGCCAGGCAGCGATGGGCATGAATGTCGGCAGCGTCCAGCTCGACCGCCTTGCGTGCAAGCTCCAATGCCCTTTGTTCTCGCGCACGCGATCGAAGCACGCCGGGATGGGCGATGTGCTCGATCGTATGCAAGTCCGCCAGACCGCAATACGCCGGTACAAACTGAGGTGCGGCCTCGATGATCTCGCTGAATTGCGCGGTCAGACGAGACCAGTGCTGGGGATTGAATGTCCGGACCAGCGTTTGGCAACGCAACCATCGATCATAGACTCCGATCGAAATGTCGGGCCTTTCCGACAGGCGACGGAGGCGCTCGGCCGATAGATGTACATTGAGCGCCATCGCCACGCGCCCAATAACGCGCCGTTGCGAATCGAACCAATTGTCCAAATTGAGCTCGAACCCGTCGCTCCAAACGTAGAAACCGGTAGCCGATTCCTTCAGCATCAAGGTGAGTTGCAGGGCCTGCCGGTTTTGACTGGCAAACATCTGCACCTCGTAGCGCTCCTCTGCCTGCTGCGAGAGCTTGTCAGCCTGCGGCGGGAAGGGCAGGTCAGTCACGTGCCACTCCCGGAATTTGACCAGTGACGCAATCAGGAGCTGACGAAACCCGACCGCAAGATGCGCCTTGTCGCGATCGACCTGTTGGATGTCGACGGCTTGCAGTGAAAGCAAAAGTCGCGTCTCGGCCGGATTGGGCGGAACGATCGAGCCTGGCCCGAAAAGGGCAAAAGGAACGGATGGCGCTGCTGCGGCGCTATCATCCTGCGGCTGCTCTGCACGCTCGTAGGCGCCCAGCTTTATCTTGGCCACCAGCTCCTGCGTCGCCTTCGAGGGCTCCATTCCATAGTCTTCGTCCAGCAAATCCCATAAGGCCTTGTAGGCGCGCAACGCGTGCGCTGTCCGGCCCGTCGTCGCATTCGCCAGCATCAGGCATCGACACGCGTTCTCGTGGGTAGGGTCGAGATTGATGATGGCTTCCGCAAGCCGCGCTTGCCTGTTCGGGCTGTGGAGATTCTGAGCGAGACCCTGCTCCAGGGCGCGCAGCAGGCGATCGGACAGCGTGTGCCGCTTGGCCAGGACCCAGACGCGGAACGACGGATCGAGATCCTCCAGGCCGCTCAAGAGATCATCGGTCAGATGCTGCCGCTCGAGCAGGAGAGGATGCACCTCTCCGGCTTCGGCCGCGCGTACGATAGCCCACACATCCACGTCGATAGCGCTGTGCTCAAATCCTATTTCATGGGCGTCAATGCGAAGCCCGTCGCAGCCGGCCTCAGCAAAAATCTCACGGAGCTCGCGAATGACCTGGCGCAACACAGCACGCGCCTGCGCTTCCCCTGACTCGCTCCAGAGCAGGCCGACCAGCCGCTCGCGCGTCTCAAGCAGCGACTCGCTCAGCGCGATGTAGCCGAGGATGCCCCGCAGCTTGAGGCTCTTGATTCGGACCTCGTGCCCGTCGTTTCGCAGCGAGAAGGGGCCGAACAATGACAGCTGGAGCACGGCAAGAACTCCTTGAGCCCTGAGAGCCTACAACAGTTTACCGAGATCGCTAATGGACGATGACTCGTCAGGACCTGCGCCGAGCGAACAATCGCTTCCGTTGACGCCACTGGCCGCAAGAGCGAAAGTAACAAAAGGGGAGCGCCACGTCGCGAAAACGCCGATCATCCTTGCGATTTTGGTTGGCGGACTTCCGAGCTGCGTGGAGTCGTCAACCTCGAGTTGCGGACAATTGCCGCTGTGGCGATTTCTTAGGACATATCGACGCAGTCATTTGCGAAAGGATTTGGACACCGCAGATTACCACTGACGACGGCCGGGAGGATTGCTGCCATGGTGCCAATTCAGGACAGCCGATGCCATTCGAGATCAACTGGAAGCGTGGTTGCTACCTTTTGCGCTCGCTTGATGATTTGTGCCGTGGCGTTGTGCGCGGCCGGACGGATTGTCAGCTCAACCCCGGCAATGGCGCAAAGCAGCGCGACGTGCGTAGCGACAATTTCGTGGACCGATCCGCCGCCCGCCACGCCGCCTGCGGATGTCTGCGCGACGACCGGCGTCATCGATAAGAAGGACTTTTATGCGCTGTCCTGGCAGCTCTTTAAATTTCTGGTGTGGCCGGCATCCGATCAACGCGGCAAACCCGACGCCGACAAGAAAATAACGGACCCGGGTCCACGCACGTTCGAGTCTCTCAAGGCGGACTGGGAGACTTTTCTGCCGGATGCTCGTCAGCCGGCGGACTGGAAGGTCTACCCCGACATCGCCGAACCATGCACTAACCATCCGGCCATAGGTCCTGGCACGCTTGTTCTCGCCTCGTTTAACAAATTCGGCAGTCTCCGCGAGGTCATCAACCCGGGACTCGATAATTTCCTGATCGCTCAGAACCGAACGTATGTGCGCTATGCGGTTGGCTACAACCAAACGGTCTTCGACAAGATCCAGAAGGAGGGCCTCTACAACAGGGACAACGTTTCGGGCATTGGCGACGCTCCGCGTGGTCAGCCCATACCCGATCCCGGCAGGCAGAACGACGGCGCCCTGACGGTGAAGTCGGCATGGGTCGAACTGCCGAAGGGAGGACCAAATCATATCGATCCCTCTCGGTTCTATTTCAGAGATGCATTAATTCAGGATCCAGGAAGCACCGAGTGTCGACTCGCGACGGTGGGACTTGTGGGCCTGCATATTGTGTACAAGACACCTTCCCGGCCGCAGTGGATTTGGTCGACCTTCGAGCACGTCGACAACGTTCGCGAACCTGACTCGAGTCCCGGAGCGCACTTTACTTTCAATGACGGCAATCCCGACCACCACATGACCGCTGAACCGGAGCCGGATTTTCAGATCCCGAGACCGGCTGGCGCCAATGGGCCGGGTGTGCCTCCAAGGGCCTTCCAGGTGGAGCGGCTACAACGCATCGAGGCTGAAGTGTTGATGGTCAATAGCACGCAACAAAGCGCGCTCGGTAGTCTTGGCAGTGTCTGGAAGAACTACAAACTGGTCATGACCCAGTGGCCCATATTCGCGTCTTCGCCGACCGCAGGCGCCGACGCGTCGCAGCCATCTTGCAGCATTCGAAATGGCTCGGCGACCGTCAACACCACTATGGAAACGTTCCATCAAACGTCGCTGTCGAGCTGTTTTGTCGAACGAACCTGCATGGGCTGCCACGAACATGCACGCAAGACAGACTATGTCTTCTCGATCTTGCTTCAACCCAATCGCCCGCCCAATCTGCCCACGATGCCTGCCAGCCAGGATGCTCGCGCCGTTGCGATCAAACAGCTGGAAGACCTTCTCCAGAAGTCGAAATCGACGCACTGATCGGATCTTCCGACACCACCGGTATCCGATTGATCCAACGTTAGTTTTAGCGTCCGAATTCGGGCGAATATGCACTAACCCCCGACTCACGGCTCTTTCACGGCAAGTCTCATAGGGTTCTCCCCGTTTTCAAGGCTTCCGATCCACATCTGCCTCGAAGGGAGAGAACCATGAACTCCGCCGAGCCGCGGCCCAAGATCGTTCCCTGCGTTCAGGACGTTCACCGTCAACCCATGGCGGTGATGTTCGTCGATCTGGACCATTTCATGAGGATCTGCACGGATGTTGCGCCCGAGACTGTATTTGTCCTGCTTGGAGAATTTCAGCGTATCGTGACCGACAACGTGTCGAACTTCAAAGGCAAGCTCAACGCGTATCAGGGCGACGGTGTACTGGCTACATTCGATTATGCGGCCGGGCAGACTGACTGCGCGACGAGGACGTTGAGATGCGCATGGCGGATTCTTGAGCAGATCAACGCGCTGAATCTGAACGAAGCCGCGCTTGGCGGCGATTGGCTGATTTCCGCGTCGATTGGCCTGCAATACGGACAGGTCTGGAGTGGCATGATCAACACTTCAAAGCGCTATGGCCCGACCCTTGTTGGCGACGCGGTCAATGTCGCAGCTCGGCTTGAACAGCATGCGCACGCGCTGGGTACCAAGATCGTGGTGGGTGACGATCTCATGCAAAGGGCGCGTTGCGAGCACGCGTTCGGCGCTTTCGAAATCAGCCGGTTCGTCAATGCAGGCACGCTGCTGATCCGAGGGCGTCACGCGCCTGTTGGTGTTTGGGCCCTCCGAGCTGAGGCGGCCGAGTTTCCGTTGGAGCGGACCTCTTCGACGACGAGCATCAATACCGCGCTATATTGCGGCAACTTCCCCACATCCATCTAGCCAACAAAAACGGAGGCCAGCGCGCCCGCCTGGCCTCCATTCAAGTTACCCGGGTGGGATTTTCCTGAAATTCGTTGCCTTACCGCGTGCGGTCCGTGCTGACGAAGCGGACTTCGCGGACCTGAGTTCTGGTGACGGCGTTGCGCAGGCACGAAGCCTCGAAATTCGGCCAGGCCTGTTGCGAGCAGTCGCGCCCGACCGGGTGGTAGTCGAGGCGGTCGCCTTTGGCGAGCGGCTGCGGGGTCGAAGCGGCGACCTGGGGGGTAAAGCCGGGCAGGATGGTGAGAGCGGCGGCAACGAGGGCGGCGACAGCGACGGCTGAAAGAGCTTTGATCATGACGGTCCCCTGTGAGGCGGCCTTTTGGCCTGTCGTTTCGTTGCGCCTTGGTAACCAAGAGCGGTTTCGTCCTGCCTTCGCCGGAAACGGAAAATGGTTTCATCCCGGTCCGGTTGTGTTTCGTCGAGGGCAGCGGCACGAAACAGAAGGCGGCAGGCGGAACCGCTGACGCTTGCGCCGGACGGTGCGGGCCTGTAGGACGGCGCCATGCCCCGCATCGCGCTCTATCCCGGCTCATTCGATCCCGTCACCAACGGCCATCTGGACGTCGCCCGTCGGGCCGTCCAGCTCTGCGACCGCCTGATCGTCGCGGTCGGCGTCCAGCCCACCAAGAAGCCGCTGTTTTCGACCGAGGAGCGGTTTGCAATGATCCGGGAGGTGTTTGGACCGGTCGCGGCCGCGGCTGGCTGCACCCTCGATACCGCGACCTATGATGGTCTTACTGTCACGGCGGCCCGGAAGGCGGGCGCCACCATCATGATCCGGGGCCTGCGCGACGGCACCGATCTCGACTATGAGATGCAGCTCGCTGGCATGAACGAGACCATGGCGCCCGAGGTCCACACGGTATTCGTCCCGGCATCCGCGCCGATCCGCCCGATCACCGCCACACTGGTGCGCCAAATCGCGTCGATGGGCGGCGACGTCTCGGCTTTCGTGCCGGCCTCGGTTGCGGCCAGCCTGAAAGCGAAATTCAAGGCTTGAACCAATCACGTTCGTGAAAGCTGTAACGGGCTCTGCGATAACGCCGTGCGGCCCGCAGTGAACCATCCCTCTCCATCCCACCCGGAGTTTCCATGATCCGTATCCTTGCTTTCCTTGCCGCGCTCGTTGTCGCGCTACCCGCGGTGGCGCAATCTCTGCCGGCCAATCTCGACAAGAAAAACGCGGTCGTGATCGACAGCACCAAGGGCCGCATCGTGATCGCCCTCCGCGCCGACGTCGCCCCGCATCACGCCGCGCGGATCGAGCAGCTCGCGCGCGACGGCTTCTACAACAACGTGCCGTTCCACCGCGTGATGGAAGGCTTCATGGCGCAGACCGGCGACGGCCAGAATTTCGACGGCACCGGCGGATCGAAATATCCAAACCTCAAGCAGGAATTTTCCAAGCTGCCGTTCAAGCGTGGCACGGTCGGCATGGCGCGCCGCGGCGACAGCGTCGATTCAGCGAATTCGCAGTTCTTCATCTGTTTCGGCGACGCCTCGTTCCTGAATGGGCAATACACCGTGATCGGCGACGTCGTGCAGGGCATGGATGTCGTCGACAAGCTCAAGAAGGCGCCCCCTGGATCCCAGAGCGGCACCGTCACCAATCCCGACAAGATGGTGAAGGTCCAGGTTGCTTCCGACATGAAATAGCAGCGCGAGGGAGTGATGCGATGGCGGCAGGCAAGACGAGATCGATCCTCGGCCTGTCCGCCGCGCTGCTGCTGACCGCGCTCGCTACGCCGGCGCCAGCGCAAAGCCAGTCAAATCAGCCGCCAACCAAGGGGCCAGCGAAAGGTCTCCCCGGAGGCGCGGTGCAGGGTCCGCGGGTCAACACCATCAAGGACGTGTTCGAAAGGCTGGGTCACTGCTGGAAACCGCCGTCAACCGCAGTCGCCAACCCGATGGACATCACGGTCATCGTCAGCTTTAACCGTTCCGGGGCGATCATGGGGCATCCCCGGATTACCTATGAATCGCCGAAAGCCACCGACAACGACCGGCTGGCCTATCGCGTGGCGGTCATGGAGGCATTGCAACGCTGTTCGCCGATGCCATTTACAGATTCCATGGCCGCGGCTGTAGCCGGCCACCCCTTTGCGGTCCGGTTCCGCACCCACCTTGAACCCCAAGAGAAGAGAGCATGGCTGTCACCGAAAATACTTTGATCCTCGAGACCACCCAGGGGCCCGTCACCATCGAGATGCGGCCGGACCTCGCCCCCAACCATGTGGCGCGGATCAAGGAATTGGTGCGAGAAGGGTTTTACGACGGCATCGTGTTTCATCGCGTGATCGACGGTTTCATGGCCCAGACCGGCTGCCCGCATGGCACCGGCACCGGCGGCTCCGGCAAGAAGCTGAAGGCCGAGTTCAACGCCGAGCCACATGTGCGCGGCACCGCGTCGATGGCGCGCGCGGCCAGCCCCGACTCCGCCGACAGCCAGTTCTTCATCTGCTTCGACGATGCCTCGTTCCTCAACCGCCAATACACCGTCTGGGGCAAGGTGACGGATGGCATGGAGAACGTCGACAAGATCAAGCGCGGCGAGCCGGTGACGGATCCCGACAAGATCGTGAAAGCGCATATGGCCGCCGACGCGGCGTGACACCTGACATAGGCACCGTCATTCCGGGCTGGTGCGTCAGCACCAGACCCGGAATCTCGAGGTTCCCAGATGCGCGATTGCGCACCAGAGTCCGTGCTTCGCACGCCCCGGAATGACCGCGACGAAAGCGCATCGCAAATCCATGCGCACCGACCTCTTCGACTTCGAGCTTCCGCCTTCGAGCATCGCGCTTCGGCCCGCGAGCCCGCGCGATTCCGCGCGCATGCTGGTGGTGCAGGGTAACCGGCTCGAGGATCGCGCGGTGTCCGATCTGCCGGCGCTGCTCAGAGCCGGTGACCAGCTTGTCGTCAACGACACTAAGGTGATCGCGGCGCAGCTCCACGGCCGCCGCATCGGGCGCGAGACCGAGCCGAAGATCGACGCGACCCTGATCAAGCGGCTCGACGGCTCGCGCTGGCAGGCGCTGGTGAAGCCGGCGAAGAAGCTGGTGAGAGGCGACCGCATCCGCTTCGGCAATGAGGGCAGGGTCTGCCTGCTCGGCAATCTCGATGCCGAGGTCGAGCACAAGGGCGACGATGGCGAGGTGACGCTGTCCTTCTCGTTCCATGGCGCGGTGCTCGACCAGGCCATCAGCGATGTCGGCAGTCCGCCGCTGCCGCCCTACATCGCCGGCAAGCGCGCAGCCGACGATCGCGACGTCACCGACTATCAGACCATGTTTGCTAGCGAGGAGGGCGCGGTCGCGGCTCCGACGGCGGGGCTGCACTTCACGCCGGCGCTGGAGCGCGCGTTACGCGAGCGCGGCATAGGGCTGCAGCGGCTGACGCTGCATGTCGGGGCCGGCACCTTCCTGCCGGTGAAGGCCGACGATACCGCGGGCCACAGGATGCATTCCGAATGGGGCACCCTTTCGGAGGCGACCGCCGCCGCGCTGAACGACGCGCGCGCCAAGGGCGGGCGGATCGTCGCGGTCGGCACCACGTCGCTGCGGCTCCTGGAGAGTGCCGCGCGCGAGGATGGCAGCATCGCGCCGTTCGAAGGCGAGACCGCGATCTTCATAACGCCGGGCTATCGTTTTCGTGCGGTCGAGGTCCTCATGACCAATTTCCATTTGCCGCGCTCGACGCTGTTCATGCTGGTCTCGGCCTTCTCGGGGCTCGAGACGATGAAACGCGCTTACGCGCACGCCATTGACGAAGGCTATCGCTTTTATTCCTATGGCGATGCCTGTTTGCTGTTTCGCGCGAATTCGTAGGGTGGGCAAAGCGAAGCGTGCCCACCACCAGGTAAGTATCCCCCGGCAAAGCCGGGGGCTTTAGGAATTGGGCCGCTCAAAGCGGCCATGGGGGACGCTAACGCGTCCCCGATTTTGTTGGCCGCCTAAAGGCGGCCTCAGCGCCACATATTCATTTGGTCGAGCCGGGTATCCTCGGCCTCCTGCTTGCGAATGTATTCCCTGATCACCGCTTCGTCTCGACCGATGGTCGAGACGAAGTATCCCCGAGCCCAGAAGTGCTGCCCTACGAAGTTGCGCTTCCTCTCTCCATAGACCCGCGCCAGATGGATCGCACTCTTGCCCTTGATGTATCCGATCACCTGCGACACAGCATACTTGGGTGGGATCGAAATCATCATGTGAACATGATCGGGCATCAAATGCCCCTCCTCGACCCTGCACTCCTTCTGCATTGCCAATCTGCGGAACACGTCCCCGAGATGCTGCCTCAACTCCCCGTAAAGCGTCTTCCTGCGACACTTGGGAATGAAGACCACGTGATATTTGCACTCCCATTTGCTGTGGCTTAGGCTCTCGTAATCGTCCATCGCGAAACTCCTTCTCGTGCGCGTGGTGGCTCACGAGTCGTGAGTTTCGTCGGTGGACGACCGCCGGAAATGTCAAACTTCTGCTGCCTCCCCGGCAGAGCCGGGGGGCCTCCCTTGTTAGGCTAGCGTGGAGTGTGATGAGGTGGGCACGGCGCTTGCGCGCCTTTGCCCACCCTAGAATTCACCTCACGCCATCGCCCGCTGCGGCAATAGCTCCGCGATCTGCACCGCGTTCAGTGCGGCGCCCTTGAGGAGCTGATCGGCCGATACGAACATGGAGACCGAGTGACCGGAGGGATCACTGAGATCCTGGCGAATGCGGCCGACCAGCACGTCGTCCTGGCCGGAAGCATCGATCGGCATCGGGAAGTAATTGGCGGTGCGGTCGTCGACCAGCCGCACGCCGGGCGCGCCGACGAGGATGTTGCGGACGCGAGTCTCGGAGATCGGATTCTCGCATTCGAAGGTGATCGCCTGGCTGTGCGCGCGGAGCACGGGGACGCGGACGCAGGTCACGCCGATGGCGATGCCCTCGTCCTCGAAGATTTTCCGGGTCTCCCGGATCACCTTCGTTTCCTCTTCATTGTAGCCGGTTTCCGGATCGATCTTCGTGTCGTGATTGAAGACATTGAACGCACAGGGATGCGGCAGCACCTTCGGCGTAAACAGCTCCCCGGCGAGGCTCGCGCGGGTCGATGCCAATAATTCCTCCATGGCGGCGGCGCCCGCGCCGCTGACGGCCTGATAGGTCGACAAAATCACGCGCCTGATGCGGTTCTGGCGGTGGATCGGCCACAGCGGCATCAATGCCGTGATCGCAGAGCAGTTCGGCACGGCGATGATGCCGCGATGGTCGCGGATGCGGCGGCCGTTGATCTCGGGGATCACGAGCGGCACATGCGGGTCCATGCGGAAGGCCGAGGAGTTGTCGATGACCACAGCGCCGGCCGCAACCGCGAGCGGAGAGAACCTCTTCGAGGTGGCACTGCCGGCCGAGAACAGCGCGATATCGACGCCGTCGAAGGAGCGCTCGCTGAGCTCCTCGACCGTGATCTCCTGCCCGCGGAAGGCGAGCTTCTTCCCTGCCGATCGCGCGTTCGCCAGTGCTTTCAGCTTGCCGACGCGGAAGCTGCGCTTGTCCATGGTGGCGATGAACTCGCGACCGACAGCGCCGGTCACGCCGGCAATGGCAACAACGGGATCGTCACTCACTTTTGTCTCCTTCGGATTGGACTTTAAGGCAATAAAAAAGCCCCGGACCTTCATCAGGCGGGGCTTCGGTTACGGATATGCGGCCGTCAACTTACGCGCGCACGACTCCCGAAGCCCGCTGGGGCTTTCCGGTTTTGGTCGTGGTTTTCGCGATCGCGTGCATGGCGGCGGACCATATGGGCCAGCGGGAAGCGCGTCAATGGCTTTTGCGGCCCGGTTTGGGTCTTAACGAGGTTGCCACGGACGCGGGGGTTACGCGATAAGCCGGCCCATGACGCTCCCTAATCACTTCGAAGTGCTCGCAACCGATGGCCAGGCCCGAGCCGGACGTCTGACCACGCCGCATGGCCTGGTGCGCACGCCCGCCTTCATGCCGGTCGGGACCGCCGGCGCGATGAAAGGCGTGCACTGGCGCGAGGTGCGTGCGGCCGGCACCGACATCGCGCTCGGCAACACCTATCATCTGATGCTGCGGCCCGGCGCCGAGCGCATCGCAGCACTCGGTGGCCTGCAGAAATTCAGCGGCTGGAACGGCCCGATGCTGACGGATTCCGGCGGCTTCCAGGTGATGTCGCTTTCGGACTTGCGCAAGATCGATGAAAAGGCCGTGACGTTCCGCTCGCATATCGACGGCGCCACGGTGGAGCTGTCGCCTGAGCGCTCGATCGAAGTGCAGCTTCTGCTCGGCTCGGACATTGCCATGCAGATGGACGAGTGCGTGCGGCTGCCTGCGGAGCGCGCCGATATCGAGCGGGCGATGCAGCTCTCGCTGCGCTGGGGCGAGCGCTCGCGGCGCGCCTTCGAAGCGGCGCCGGCAGGCCACATGCTGTTCGGCATCGCGCAAGGCGGCGACGTGGGCGAGTTGAGGTGCGTCAGCGCCCGCGGCATCGTCGACACCGGCTTCCACGGCTATGCCATCGGCGGCCTTGCGGTCGGCGAGCCGCAGGCGGTGATGCTCGCCATGATCGAGGAGGTCGCGCCGCTCCTGCCAGTCGGCCGGCCGCGCTATCTGATGGGCGTCGGCACGCCCGAGGACCTCCTGGAAGCAATCAGGCGCGGCATGGACATGTTCGATTGCGTGATGCCGACGCGGAACGGCCGCCACGGCGTCGCGTTCACCCGCCATGGCCAGATCAATCTGCGCAACGCGCGGCACGCCGATGATCCGCGGCCGCTCGACGAGACCAGCGACTGGCCGTCGACGCGCGAGGTCTCGCGCGCCTACCTTCATCACCTCGTCAAAGCGGGCGAAACGCTCGGCGCGATGCTGCTCTCCGAGATCAATATCGCCTACTACCAGCGCTTGATGCACGACGTCGCCGACGCGGTGGCGCGGGGGGCGTTCTCTGACTTTTACGAACAGACGCGGGCCGGTTGGGCGCGGGGCGACATCGTGCCCCGGTAATCTCAATTACACGCAATCCGCTTCAGCGCATGCTTGGTCACAAAGCCGTAACCGCAGGTGTCGCAGGTCCAGAGGTAGCTGATGATGTTGTCCGTCAGATACGCGGACGCTTCCGCAGCCACCATGGAGTCGGCGCAGACCGGGCAGGTCGGCAGATCACTCCCGCGCGGATCGGGGTTGTGAGCGACGGTCGACAGGACTTCAGCAACTGCTGACATCGTTGACCCTCCATGCATTCCAAGCCTGAGCATATCCTACACTATTTTGCTTGACGATGTCGCAACAGAAATGCGGTGCTTCTGCGCAATTTGACTCAATTAAAATTTTGCAATGCAGTGAGTTGTGATTTCGCGCGAGCCCGCTTGCGCGAGAGCGCACCCTGCCACTAATTACGACATGCCAGCGCTTTCCTGGCCGGGAAGGAGTCATTCATGGATGCATCGTCTGCCATTGGTGCAGTGCACCGTCCCGGCCGAGGCCGCGTGTATGACTCGATTGTCGAGGCGATCGGCGACACTCCGATCGTGCGCTTGCGCAAATTGCCGCACCTTCGCGGCGCCAACGCGACGATCCTGGCCAAGCTTGAATATTTCAACCCGGCGGGCAGCGTGAAGGACCGCATCGGCGCGTCCATGGTCACGGCCATGGAGAAGGCCGGGCTGATCAATGCCGACACCGTGCTGATCGAACCGACGTCCGGCAATACGGGCATCGCGCTCGCCTTTGTCGCGGCCTCGCGCGGCTATCGCTTGAAGCTCGTCATGCCGGACTCGATGTCGATCGAGCGGCGCAAGATGCTGGCGTTCCTTGGCGCGGAACTTGTGCTGACGCCCGCTGCCCAAGGCATGAACGGAGCGATCGCCACCGCCGAGGAACTATTGCGGACAACGCCGAACTCGGTGATGCCGCAGCAGTTCAAGAACCTCGCCAATCCGGAGATTCACCGCCGCACCACGGCGGAGGAGATCTGGAACGACACCGGCGGTGATCTCGACATCTTCGTCGCGGGCGTCGGCACCGGCGGCACCATCACCGGCGTCGGCCAGGTGCTCAAACCGCGAAAACCGTCGCTGCGCGTGGTCGCGGTCGAGCCGGAGGAAAGCGCGGTGCTGTCGGGCGGGACGCATTCGCCGCACAAGATCCAGGGCATCGGCGCGGGCTTTGTTCCCGACATCCTCGACCGCTCCGTGATTGACGAAATCGTGACGGTCAACAGCGAAACTGCGCTCGATACCTCGCGGGCGCTGGCGCGGCACGAGGGTATTCCCGGCGGCATCTCGTCGGGCGCTGCGGTCGCGGCCGCCATCGCGCTCGGCAAGCGGCCCGAGAACGCCGGCAAGACCATCCTGGCGATCGTACCGTCATTCGCCGAGCGTTATCTTTCCACCGTGCTGTTCGAAGGAATCTGACATGGCCGATCAACCGAGACGCCCGCGGACGCTGAACGACGCCCGCACCGAGGCGGAAGCAGCGTTCAAGAAGGTCACCACCAAGATCGCCGAGACGCCACCGAAGAAGACTGCGGTGCCGGGCATCAAGGAGCAGGTGACACTGCGCATCGACCAGGACGTGCTCGAATATTTCCAGGCTGGCGGTCCGGGCTGGCAGGACCGTATCAACGAGGCACTGCGCAAGGCCGTAGGGAAATAGCGAGGGCAAGGGTCGTGGTTATCGGCCGGCTTGCCTGACCGGTTGCCGGAGAATCGTCTTGAGCCTCTCTGGCGCCGTCTTGCGCGGATCGCTCAAGTAGATTTCATGATGCGGACCCGCGAACGTGAATCCTTGCGCCGGCATCACCTCGTCGTGGAGCATGGCAAGTATCGGCCCTTCATCGTCGTAGCTGCCGATGTGCAGCGTCTGCAGGCAGCACCCTTCGTTGAGCGGTTCCAGACGCAGCGTTTCCGGGGGTTCGCCGGGCTTGTCGCGCATCTTGTCGCGTATCTTGGCGACCGCGGCATCGTACGAGGGCCGGTCGATGAAGTCGGGCACCATGATCATCATGGTCCACCGCCAGCGGTGCTTCTTGCGTTTGACGAAATCGGTGGGATCGTCGGCCCACCAGAGGCCCTCCAGCGGCGGGACGACGTAGTCCTTTCCTGATCTGGCTTTGGCGGCGAATTTGATCGCGTAGCTCACAGGATAGAGCCATTCGATCGCGCGCTTGTAGTCGGGCTCGTGGTTCGGGTCGCCTTTGCCGTCGACCTTGACGAATTGCAGGGGCGGCACCTCGAGGGTAGCAAAGCTGCCCTTTGGCGCGCTGTAGAGTCTTGATAGGGTCTTCTTGAAATCGAGTTTGTCCACGAGTCCTCCCAACCACCTTCACATCCCGATAGCTCGATAAATCAATTGTCGTAACGTGAACATGAATCAAAAAGCCCAGCGAGGGCCGGGCTTTTCGAAATGCTGCCCAGGTACCGGGCGTCAGTGGCGGAACATGCCGCCCATCATGCCACCGATCATGCCGCCCATGAAGGCGCCGGGGTTTCCGCCGCCGCCCCCGCCACCACGGCGAGAGTAATGGCGTTCGCCGCCCCCGCCACTGGAGTGGTGGCGCGTGACATGTTCATGCTCGTCTGAGGAGGAGTCATCCGAATTCGTGGACGCCACGATCTCGGAGAGCAGCGCCTTGTGCTGCAGCTTGTTGAGATAGCCGCTCGAGGGATAGCCGCGCGCGGCCTGCCAGCGCTTAATGACCTCGCGCGTAGCTTCGTCGAACCTGCCGGTGACCTTGGTGTCGAAGCCAAGCCCGTTCAGGCGCCGCTGCACGTCACGGCGCTGACCGCGGTCGAGACCCAACTGGTCCTCGGTGAGCTGGTCGGCGTCCTCCGTGAAGGTCGCAGGATCGACGCCGGTGGCCAGGTTGCGCGTCGTCGTCGACGGGCCGTTCTGCAGCTCGGCGATGCGGGCGAGCGCCAGCGATTTGAACTGGCCGTTCGGATAGTTGCTCAGATAGGCATTGAGCTCTTCCGGCTTGTTGGAATCCTTCACCGACCGCCAGAACTCCAGCTCGACGTTGGTGCTGTCGGTGGTCGATGCGACGGCCGGCGCGGCAGCGCCCGGCGGTGCGGTCGCAGCGGCCGCTGGAGCGGCGGCCGGCGCCGGTGCGCCATTGAGGTACACCGCGCCGATCAGGTTGGTGTTGCCCCAGGGGAGCTGGCCATTATGGGTCTGCTCGTGCACCTCGGCGCGGACTTCCGTCATGACCTGCTGGATCTCGACTCCGGGCTCGGTGAGGTGGGCGAGCAGCGCATTCGTGAAGGGGCTGTGGGTGCCTTCGGGACCGTCGAGAGCGGTCTGGCCCGGGCCGGTCGCAAACGAGATCAATGTGCCTTCCGCCGATTTCATCTCGGCGAGGCCTTGCTGGACCGCGACGCTGCGGGTCGGCGAGTTCGCCTTGATCTTTGCCGCGAACGGGTTGTCGCGGCAGGCGTCGAGGAACACCAGTTTGACCTTGGCGTCGCTCATGGTCTGGTCGAGCGTAAGATCAACATTGATCCCCGCTCCCAGCTTGACGTCCATCTCCGACTTGATGTCGGCATCGACCGGCAACAGGTAGTTGACGCCGCCGATCGCGATGCCGTGGCCGGCATAGAAGAAGATGGCGACATCGGCGCCTTCCGCCTTCTTGCCGAAATCGAGCAGCTTCTCGGTCATCGCATCGCGCGTGAGGTTCGTTCCCTCGATGACATCGAAGCCGACATTGCGCAGCAGCGCCGCCATCGCCTTGGCGTCGACCGGCGGGTTCGGAAGCTGCACGACATTCTTGTAGGCGCCATTGCCGACGACAAAGGCGACGCGCTTGTCGGCGAGGGCCGATTCCGCGCTGAACAGGATTGCTATGAGCGAAAGGAGGAGGGTCAGGTAGCGCATCTGAAATCCCCGGAATCAATAAAATGAAGTAGCGACACGTGGCTGCCAGCTTACACGAAAAGCACTCGCGCCGCGCCAGGAAAAATCCGCCAGAAACGGACTGATGCCCAACTCCTGAAGGTCGCCCGCGGTGCTCTTCATCCGCGACCGATGGTATCCAATTCACCCGCCGGCTTTGCGTGATTTAGATCACAAAATGGATGGCCGACTTTGGTCGAGCCGGCACGTCGCAATCAGGTCCCGGCGCGGGCCGCCACCGGCGCATTCGGCTTCAGATTCAAGAGATTGCCGGTCAGGATCAGCGCAGCGCCGCAGACCGTGAAGATGTCGAGCCGCTCTGCATAGACGAGCCAGCCGACGGTCGCCGTGAGCGGAACCCGTAGGAAATCCATCGGCACCACGATCGTCGCGTCGGCGTAGCGCATCGCGCTGGCGAGGCAATAGTGAGAGAACGTGCCGCAGATCGCGATCACGATGACCCAGCCCCAGGCATGTGTCGACGGCCACGCCCAGGAATACAGCGTCGGCAAGAAGCCGGCGACGGCCTGCACGACGATCATCCAGAAGATCACCGCGAGCGCGCTTTCGGTGCGGGTCAGCGATTTGACCAGCGCCATCGAGACGCCGAAGCCGACTGCGGCGGCAAGCGCGATCAACTGGCCCGGATTGACCTCGCCTGTCGCCGGCCGAACGATGATGACGACGCCGACGATGCCGAGCATGATCGCAATCGCCTTCCAGGAGGTGATGCGCTCGCCGAGGAAACTCGCGGCGAGGATCGCGGTCCAGATCGGCATGGTGAACTCGATCGCCACCACCTGGCCGATCGGGATCAGGGTCAGCGCGAAGAACCAGCCGAGCTGCGAACCGTAATGGATGAGGTTGCGCGCGATGTGCTGCGGCAGCCGCGAGGTCTTCAGCGTGCGGAAGCCGCCGTTGCGAACCACGAACGGCATGAGCAGGAAGAAGCCGATGACGGCGCGGATTTCCATCAATTCGAACACATTCAGCTCGCGCGTCGCCTCGCGCCCGGCAACCACCATCACCAGCATCAGCGTGAGCCATCCGGCCATCCACAGCGCGGCCATCGGTTTGGAAGGGATCGGTTGCATCGATTCACACTGTCGGGGAGGGGATGACGGCAGGCATGCCGATATGGCCCTGCGTCCGCCCGCTTGCAACGGGCAATTTGAGAGGGCAGCGATGCGCCGCGCTTGAAATCCGGGGTGGGAGTGGCTGTCGGTCGGTGCTAAGGGGAACGGAGAAAGTAGCGGAGGCAAGAAGATGATGCGCATCCTGCAACCGGCCGAATGGTCAAAGCCGCGCGGCTTCTCGCACGGCGTCGAGTTCAACGGTCCCGGCCGCTGGATCGTGCTGGCCGGACAAACCGGTGGCGACGAGAAGGGCGAATACGCCACAGAGCTCGGAGCGCAGGTCGCCACCGCGCTGAAGCGGATCGTCAAGCTCTTGGGCGAGGCGGGTGCTGCGCCCGAGCACATCGTCCGCCTGACCTGGTATCTGACCAGCCGCAGCGAATACGAGGCCGCGGGCCGCGACATCGGCGCGGCCTGGAAGGAGACGTTAGGCCGAAACTTCCCGCCATCGACGCTGCTCTACATCGACGGTCTCGTCGATGTCAGGGCCAAGGTCGAGATCGAAGTCACCGCCTTTGTCCCTGCAGCGTGAAGCGAGCTTGATCGACATGACCGACCGAGCGACATCCGCCGATTTCGTCACGGCCTTTGCCACCGGCTGGCCCGAGCATGAGCCGAGTATTCTGGTGTTGTCCCTGACCACGTATAAGGGCGTGCAGGATTTTGCCTTCACCAGGAAGCAGGCGCTGCTGGTCGCGAAGACCCTGAAGCAGACGGCCGAACGCCTCGCCAAGCCGAAGACGGTTTAGTCGATAGCGAACGGGGCAACCCGATCTCCCGGATTGCCGTCGCGTTTTCCAAAATTGACGGTGTGAAGCTATCTCGCCAGCGCGATCGCCGCCGTGCGGAACTGGCTGTCGGCGCGCATGCCGATCGACTGCCGGTTGCCGGCGGTGCGCAGCGAGATATTGGCATTGAAGCCGCCCGAGCTCGCGACAACGTCGAAATTGCCGCCACCGCCGCGGCCAGCCAGCGTGCCGCTGATGACGCGGGTTGTCTCGGTCCAGTTTCCCGACACCACGCCCGCCTGATCGACGACGTCGGCAGCGAGCTGGAACTTGTAGGCGTCGCTGGCGCAGGTCAGAGTCATGCTCATGGTGGCGCCCGCGACCCTGTAGACCGCGCGGCAGCGGATGCGCTCCCTGGAGCCGTCATCGAGCGTCACAGTGCCACCGCCGCTCCAGATTCCGGCCAGGCCTGCAAATGGACCTGCCTGCGCATGGCTCGCTGAATTGACCAGTGTGCCCTCAAACAAAACGGCGGCTGCCATCAGCAGCCGCCGGATCACGACGAGGGCGTTGTTGATCGTATCCGATTTATTGCCGCGACGCCTGCCAGCGACCGCTGCAAGGTATCCCTGCTGAAGCCCCATTCCACTTTCCCGATCCGGCGTTGCCGCTGAGCTGTCCGTTGGCATATGCACCGTTGATTGAGACGCGAACAAGGCCCTCTCGTCCGATGCGTCCGGAGACGTTGGCTCCGGAGGCGGAAATCCTACCGTCGGACACCGTGAGCGTTGAGGTGGCGGTCGGCTCGCAACTGCCGGCCTTTGTCACAATGGTGACATTCCAGACGCCGTCATAGGGCTGCTGCGCGAAAGCGGGAGCGGCGGCCGAGGTGGCCAGGACGGACAAGCCAAAAGCAAAAAAGGCTGGGCCAATGCGATTGAGACGCATAAATCAAATCCTCGATTTGGCTGAGATAGGCGGTTTATTTTGGGCAAATGTGTCCAAAATTTGCCGCGCCGCAACATTGCGGATTGTTCCAGCGAATCCAAACACTTGGTCGCGAGCTTGGGGCCTCACTGGAAGGCGAAATTGGCGGATGCTGGGTAGCCCGCGGGCCGAGCCAGTGCAAGCCTTGAAGTGAACGAAGGGTTAATGCGGCGCGAGGGCCGGCGCCTTGGTCGCGAACTGCTCGTCCTGCGGCTTTGCCGGCAGCGCGTTGTGGGTCTTGGCGTAGTCGATGACCTCGCCGAGCAGCTTCTGGCCGAGCGGTGCCAGCGCACGCTCCCACAATTCGCGCGCAGTCTCGCCCTTCTTCACAAAGCACCATTCCTGCGCGGCGATGGCGCCGGCATCCATGCGCTCGGCGAGATGATAGATCGTGCCGCCGGCAATCGGGTCGCCTTCCTTGATGGTCCATTCCACCGCCGCGATGCCGCGGTGGCGGGGCAAGAGCGAGGGGTGGTAGCCGATGCCGCCGAGCCTGGCCGCCGCCAGCGCCTCCTTGCTCACCCGCGCGTGGCTGTGCGCGGTGACGATGAGGTCGGTGCCCGGTGCGATATCCTTGGCCACGACCAGCTTCGGATCGGCTTGCACCATTACTTCGATGCCGGCCGCCTTCGCGGCAGCGGCGAGGCGATCTTCGTCGTCATGCACGACCACCCGCGCGATCTCGACGCCGTGCTCCCTCAGCATGTTGAACGTGGTCACGCCGAAATGACGCGAGCCGACAAGGGTAATCCGCATGGTCTTCCTTCCTCAAGGCGAGCGCGAGGCAATTGGCCCCGCGTCGATACCATGTCGCGGGGCTCTGTAACGCCTGCGCGGCCGGAGGGGGAGGGTTATCAACAAGCCGGGGCGGGCGCATGCGCTGGGATGCCAGCGATGCGATGTCGCTTGCCGCAATCCCGCCGGAGCCGGCTTTGTCGATGTCCACGCCGACCACGCGTGACGCGCGTCGATCAGCTCATCGGTGATGCGCGAGAGCCAATCCTACACGCAATGCTGCTCGCGCAGGAGCCAGCCGTTGATGATGTGCCACTTGTCGCGGCCCCGTGACTGGAAATCCAATAACTCCGACTGATTGTCCTGAAGCTCGAAATAGAATTTCAGCGTGTCCCGGCCAGTGGCATGATCGGGATCGATGGATTGTGTTTGCAGCCATCGCTCCCATTCGCGGAGGATCAGGACCTTTGCTTCTTTTTGTTTCATTCGGCGCGCCCCATTTGTGAGCCCAAGCGGGCTCTCGTAGTCGCGCTGGTTTTGTTGCGGCGTTAAGGGCGAGGTTAAAAACCTCTGCGTGACTTAAGCGCCCTGAACTCTCATGCCGCTGTTGCTGCCACAACAGGTCCCCGGCCGACGCAGTCACCCAAATGGTTGGTTGACTGCAACGAAGGTCTCAGGTCGCCGCCGCGCCGATTCCCCCCATTCAAGTTTGACCGCTACCATTTAAGCGTTTCTGAAAAAAAGCGAGAAGAATATTGTCGTGCAATTCCTCAAAATTGCCGGGCTTTGTCGCTAATCGGACCGGCTGACTTTCGAGCCTTCCTTGTCCGCACCTCTGTGGGCACTGGCGCGGTCACGAATACCTCCTTGATTTTTCCGGCTCTTCGCGACGCGCGCTGCGCGCGGCGCAGCTCGATTGTGGATTGCCGAAGTCGGGCTACGGCGAAGCACCGCGCCCCAATGTCGCCTTTGTTTTCATCGCGTACGAGCGACCGGATGCGGCCAACGCCGCGCGACGGCGCTTGCGATGAAGAAGGCGTGGGCATTCACAAGGATCAGGTGAGGCTCGCGGCGTAACCACGAACGGTACCGTGTTATTCGTGCGCGCATCGAGGTCGCGCACCGAAAGGTCACACGGACTGGAAATCGGCCCACACCTTGTCATCGCGCAACCACGGCGCGCGAAAGTTTTGGTAATCTGTGTGGGGTAGGGAATGGGCCGTCCCGCTGGCATTTCGCCGGCGGGTTTTGTGTTTGGGGATGAGGCACATGGAACCCGCCATCAAGAAAATCGTCGACACCTATGTGAAGCTCGGCAACCGCCGGGCGATCGAGGATTTGCTGATGCACCGCCGGCGGCTTTCAATCGATCTCAGGGGGCGCAGCGGCTACGATTTCAGCCGGCCGATCGAGCAGATCGACGAGGAGATCCGGATCATCGCCGCGGCGCTGCAGGCGTTCGAGCCGCGCGGGCAGAGCTTGGCGACGCTAAGTCTGGCGGCCTTCTGACATATTCAGCGGACTCCTGATACCTCGTGCGGGAACCGAAGACACTTCTTTAAGCCATTGAGTCTTATATAGATCGAGCCGCAGCCGCCGATGCGGTCAGACAGCCGGACGCCGCGCCCGGCACCTTCCCATGGGCGTACCGGTGTTTCCGGCTGTCTGTTGGCGGCGACTGATGCGGCAAATTTCGATTGACCGCCCCGAACCGAGCCGGACGACCGAGGTGTGAGCCGGGTCACCGACGCCGGCCCCAACCTCTTCGATGCTGGGCCGAACCAAGCGCTTAGGCAATGGAGGCTCACCATGCTGACGCTCAACATGCTGGAAGCGATCGACGCCGACCGTCTGCACCGCAAGCTCAGCCACGCATGGCGGTCGAGCGAAGAGAGATTGGCGCGCCGCCGCTATCGCATGCAGTGCCGGGTCTATCTGCATCTGCACAAAGCGCTGCTGCGTGGCCAGGCCGACGCGTGACTCAGCGCGTTGGCCGCGGCGCTGGCGCGAACCTGCACCGGTGCCGGTATGGTCTCGATACGTTGGGGGCGAACGACGCCGAGCTACCGTGCGCCGTGCGTGCGAGAGACCGTCAATGCGTACCTCCGCCAGGCGTGGCCGGCAGTCGGCTGCGAATGTCGCATCGGAAGGTCGCGCCGGGGCCGTTGTGTCAGCCGAAGCTTTCTGGCCCGCCGTCGGATCGGATTGTCGAAATGATTGAGGACCTCAAGCCAAATGCTCAGGAGGTCTTCGCGCCGCTTGCGCGATCCTTTCCTTCGGAAATGGCCAAGGCGAATCTGCATAGAGCCAGGATAGCCGAGGGACGTTGAAGATTGGTTGCCGGAACCGGGCCTGGCGCACGATCCGCAAAAGTGAGCAGCGGCCTTTCGAAAAAATCATGCGCCAGCAATTGGCGTCCGAGTCAAACGGCGCGCTGCACCGACGGCGGCTGTCGACGCATGCCAAGCGGTTGCGGCGCTAACGTGGAATTAATCTCATCAGCCCATAATCCAGGGCAGCTTAGATGGGTGCCGCGTAAAGGAGCCGTCGCGAGGACGATCCAGCGACGGCTCCATTTCTTGGTTCACTCATTTGAGGTCAAGCACGTGACCGAGACGTCGGAAACGCAGAGTCAAACCGAACAACTCGAATCCGCAGCGCCGAGCAAAGCATCGAGCAAGCGGTCCAGTCAGAAATCGATCCTGGCGCTGTCGGTGTTCGCTTTGGCCATAAATGGCACGGCGGCCATCTACACACTGCCCTCTTTCGACATTCCGTTGCCGAATGTCAGTAAGCTAGCCGAACTGCTTCCGCACCAGGAAGCCCCGGCGCCAGTACCGGACGCGGTTGTTGCCGCTTTGAAGGATATTCAGTCGGCGCAGCAGCAACACGCTGTCGCGCTGCGGGACAATGGATCCTCATTGCAACAAAACACGGCTTTGCTCCAGCAGGACTCGACTACGCTTGCTTCTCTGAGACAGAGCATCACGGACCAGCATGTCGATGTGAACAAGATATCTGCTCAGCTTTCCACGCTTATCGCGAAGGTCGACTCGCTGCAAAATGCGATCGCGCCGGAAATAACGTCCTCCATTCCAAAAGGGCGCGCTCGTCACCGGCTATCCGCAGCGATGCGCAAAAGGATGGCTCGGCAGCTTAAACCTGTAGGGCCTGTCTCGGTTGGAGGAGCTCCCCTAAGCTTTCCAGTCACCACGCCAGCCCCGGAAGGCTGAAGACATGGGGCCGCGACACCGGGCATGAGCGAAACCCGTCGGCTTCTCACCCGGCGGGTTTTCTATTTCCACGACCGATAGTTCGAGACTGTTGCGTCGTAGCAATAGCGGCTCAGCCACATTGCTGCCATGATTAATTCCGGCCGGTCGGGGTCGACCAGCGCGGCGACTTGGCTAGGCTCGGCACACCTCCGGCTGGGGGCATGTGTCGGGCCGCCAGTCACGAGCACAGCCGTCGCCAGACGCGGAGCGTCGATCCGGCGCCTTCCTGATGATTTTCACTTCCAAGCAAAAGGGAACCGGAACTTCTGGTGACCTGGGTCATTTTGAGGTGAGACGCCGCAAAATGACGCGAGGCGCGCATGAGGATCAAGACCCTTCCCCCCGATGAGGTTTTTCTCGGACTCGCTGTGGGCTGCACCGTTTTTCTGATTGAACTCGGCATCCTCGCGCTGTCGATCGAGTGATACTCTGTGAGCGCCGCGGGCTTCGGTCCCGCGCGACGTTATGGCGTCCAGGGAGAGCGATCGGAAGATTCCGCGAGAGCAAAACGGCCTCGGTACATCCGGTGTGTACCGAGGCCGACGGCCCCAGGGAAGCAGGGGCTTGGATCAGGGAGGGCCGTGACCGCAGTTTGCCCTAAGTCGGGATGCAACGTGAGTTTCCATAGGTGCTAGTCCGAAAGGATGGCCAGCAAGAGCGGCGGGGCTTCGGTCCTGCGCTTTCGTGTGCACCCATGTCCTAGCTAGGTGCGTTCTGTTACCCATGTCTCCGGGCTGGACAGATATTGTTTGGTGAGCGCGGAGGGACTCGAACCCTCGACCCCATGATTAAAAGTCACGTGCTCTACCGCCTGAGCTACGCGCTCACTTGTCGAACGAACATGTCGGCCCGGAAAACTCCGGATACCAGCCCCTCAAGGCGTGCCGCGTGCGGCTTTTTTCAAGGGCTCATGCTCCAGACGGCGCTGTGTAGGGGGTGGCTTGGTGGCGGTCAATAGCACCTCGCGGCTTATCAACGCAGGTCGTCGCCGTCGATTCCGATGACCACGCAGCCCGTTAGGCACGTTCCTTCGAGTCTTGCGGCGGATTGCGGCAAAGTTGCTAGCCCGCCTCGCGATGCACCTCGGAGGCGACCGGCTGCGGAGGGCTTGCAACCGACGGCAGCGCCACCGGGCGCAGGCCGATCAGTTCCGCGGTGCGCACCCCGGCATTGCGCCAGAACTGGAACGAGTTGATGCGCGAGCTCTCGAGGATCGCGATCGCGACAGCCGACAGGAACGGCAGGCTTTCCAGCACCAGGACGCCCGCGAAGATGTAGATTTCGCGGATCTGCTTGTAGCTGTTCGTAACGATCAGCACGGCGGCGCCGACGAGCAGCAGCACGCCGATCACGGCTTCCCAGAACGCCTGAAACTCGATCGACATCCGCGACAACCCGCCCTTGGAGGTGCGGGCGAACGGCAGATGCTCGGTGATCAGACCCTGCGCGACCGCGCGCGAGACCGTCCATTGCACGCTCATCGCCGCAACCATGGCGGAGAGTGTCTGGCCCCATTTGATTGCAACCCGCATCCGGTACATCGACACGAAATGGATCAGCGAGACCAGGAACGCGGCGATGATCGGCAGCGTCAGGATCTTGTCGGGGATGGCGATATCGGCGAAGGCCACGATCGGCACCCAGATCAGGTTCAGGATCGCGACCAGCACGCCGAGGCTTTCGGCCCCGAGCCAGTTCAGCCAGCCCAGCGAAAATTCGCGCTTCTGATCGCGCGACAGCCGGCTCGCGCCCGGCAGGAAGCGCCGCCAGTGCTTTTTCACGATCTGGAAGCCGCCATAGGCCCAGCGATGGCGCTGCTTGCGAAAGGCCTCGTAGGTGTCGGGCAGGAGACCATGGCCGTAGCGATGGTTGGTGTAATGCGTGAGCCAGCCATGCTCCATGATGGCGAGCCCGAGATCGGTGTCCTCGCAGATGGTGTCGCCGGCCCAGCCGCCCGCCATGTCCATCGCGGCGCGGCGGATCAGGCACATCGTGCCATGCACGATGATGGCGTTCTCCTCGTTGCGCTGGACCATGCCGATATCGAAGAAGCCGGCAAATTCGCCGTTCATCATGTAGTGCATCGGCGAGCGGCCTTCGTCGCGATGGTCCTGCGGCGCCTGCACGATGCCGACGCGCGGGTCGGCGAAAACAGGCACGAGATCCTTCAGCCAGTCCGGATCGACGACATAGTCGGCGTCGATGATGCCGATGATCTCGGCATTGGCCGCCGTGCGGTCCATGGCGATGCGGAGCGCACCGGCCTTGAAGCCCTTCACCTTCTCGGCGTTGATGAACTTGAAGCGCTCACCGAGCGAGCGGCAGTGATCCTGGATCGGCTGCCAGAACGCGGGGTCCGGCGTGTTGTTGATGATGACCACGCATTCGAAATTCGGATAGTCGAGCCGCGATACCGCATCGAGCGTCTGCTTCAGCATGTCGACCGGCTCGTAATAGGCCGGGACGTGGATCGAGACCTTCGGGAAGGTCAGGTTCTCGCCGATGGTGGCGGGCGCAAGCGTCGCGGTCCTGCCGATCAGCCGGCGGGGCGGGCGGCCGAAGGCCACGGCCGCGATCTCCTCGATCCGCGCCATCGCGATCAGGATCAGCGGCACCAACAGGATCAGGCCGAGGATCAGCGCGAACGACGAGCCGAAGACGAAGTAATGGCTGTCCCAATAGGCGAACACGGTCGCAATCCAGGCGCCGACGCCGTTGGCCGCGGTTGACAGCACGAAGGCCTGCAACGCCGTAGGCTCGGCGAGACGCAGGATGGGCAGCGACATCAGGATGCCGACCAGAAGCGCAATCGTCGCGAGCTTCCAGTAGTCGGGGTTCACGATGGGTCCTACCCAGGAAAATTTCGGCTCGCGTGCGGCGGTGAAAAGGCCCCAATAGGGACCGACGCCGCCTTCGAAGTATTTCCAGGGCTGATCGATCGCCTCGACGATGTTGTAGTCCATGCCGATGGCTTCGGCACGGACGACGAAGTTGCGCAACGCGGAGGCCTGCTGGAACGGGCCGGGGTCCGCGTTGCCCAGATTGTAACCGGAGCTCGGCCAGCCGAATTCCGCGATCATGACGTGCTTGCCGGGGAACTGGTTGCGCAGCGACTGGTAGCGGTTCACCGCCTGATCCACCGCCTCAGTCGATGAGAACCGCTCCCAGTACGGCAGGACGTGGGCCGCGATGAAATCGGCATTGGAGGCGAGCTCCGGATGCTGGGCCCAGATGCTGTAGATCTCACCGGTGCTGACCGGCACGTTGACGGCCGACTTGACCTGCTTGATCAGCTTGATCAGGTCGTCGATCTTCTGCTCGCCGCGAAAGATGGTCTCGTTGCCGACCACGACGCCGATGACATTGCTGTTGCGCCGGGCAAGATTGATGGCGGCTTCGATCTCCCGACTGTTGCGGTTGTCATCCTTGCCGATCCAGGCGCCGACCATGACCTTCATGCCGAACTCGGCGGCAATTGGCGGCACCAGCTCGCTGCCTTCTGTCGAGGTGTACAGGCGAACCGCCCGCGTGATGGTGGAGAATTTCTTCAGGTCGGCGCGGATCTTCGCAGAGTCGGCGGCGACGTCGACGACCGTGTGACCCGGCTCGAACGGGGTGTAGGAAGCGCTCGGCAATAGGCCGCGGAAGTCGGGAGCCTGCTGTTTTTGCTGGAAGACACCCCAAAGCGCAGCGTGGGCGGCCGTGACGAACAACAAAACGGCGATGATGGCTCGCATCGCGAAGACCTGGCGGGGCATAATGGGCGAAAACGAACCTGTCCCCTAGGTTCGACCGACACGACGGCAAGCTTAAGGATAAGCCTGCCGCGCCATTTCACAACTGGTATGACGCGAGTGGCGTTTTAAGGGCACCAACCTTGCTGGCTCGTGAACAAACGGCTCCGGTGCTCACAGCCGCGTCACTATTTCGCGGGCGGCTGCGGCGAGGGCGAGGGAGCCGGCGAGGCGGCGGGCGCAGGTGCGGCCGATCCCTGCGTCGCAGCGGTGGCGGCGGGCGCAGCGGCAGCCGCCGCCTGCGGCTGGGCGTCCGGATTGATCCAGCAGGCATGAATCCTCAGATCCAGGCTCCGCGGAACCTTGTCGTCGATCTCTGCGCCAAACCGGGTCAGGCAGCGGAACGCCGCCTGGATGTGACCGCCCGGACAGCCGAAGCGGTCATAGAGGTCGAGATGGCGAAACGCCGTGTCGAGATCATCCACCCACATCAGGCGGACCACGCGCCGACCGAGCCAGACGCATTCGGGGTTGCCGGCCGGGCCGTTGATGGCTCGGGCCGCCTCGGTGAATTCGGCAGTTTTGCGCTCGTTTTCTTTTTTTGCGGCCTCGGCGGCGGCCGCATTCCCCTTGGCCCCCTGGTCCTGGGGGTGATTGTCGCCACTTTGGGCGGCGGCGCTGCCGCACGCCAACAGGAGAGCGAATGCGGGGATGACGAGCTGGCGCAAAAGCATATTCGTAAGTGGAAGCACCGGTCGACGCATGTAATCCCCGATTTGTTACCAAAAAAGCCGGCTACGGCCTCGGTGATGCCGAGCAAATAGGTCCCCAATGCGGCAGACCGCCCAGCCGGAATCCCATGACTGGTATTTGGGAATTTGTCCAGCAAGGTCACGATTTTATCGCCACAGTGGTAAAGCGTGCCGTGTCAAGCTATCCAGCGCGATGAGTGGTTCGCGCCGCTGGCAGGGCTCTTGGCAGAGAACACTTCAGGCGCTAATCGACGTGCCGCCGCCGCCCAAAGGATGGAAACGATTTCTTTTCGCACGCCACTGGCGCTTCTTCCCATTTCCCTGATTGCCATTGCAGGCGTGTGGTGGTGGTTGGCCACGCCGGTCACGCTTGCACGCGCGCCGATCGACCCGGCGGCAAAGCTGCTCTGCGTCTCCTACGCCCCCTTTCGCGGCGCGCAGACGCCGCTCGATCCCACAACCTACATCTCGGCAGAGCAGATCGAGCAGGACCTGACCCAGCTCGCCAAGATTTCCGACTGCGTGCGCACCTATTCGATCGAGAACGGCCTCGACCAGGTGCCGGCGGTGGCCGCCAAGGTCGGGCTAAAGGTGATGCAGGGCATCTGGCTCGGCTCCGACCGCGCCAAGAATTTTGCGCAAATCTCGACCGGAATCCGGCTCGCCAAGGAATTTCCGGGCGTCATCACCTCGCTGGTGGTCGGCAATGAGGTGCTGCTGCGCGGGGAGATGACGACCACTGACCTCGCCGCCATCATCCGCTCGGTGAAAGCGCAGGTCAGCGTGCCCGTCACCTATGCCGACGTCTGGGAATACTGGCTGCGCTACCGCGAAATCTACGACGTGGTCGATTTCATCACGATCCACATCCTCCCCTATTGGGAAGACTTCCCGATCCCTGCCAGATTCGCCGCCGCGCATGTCAATGCGATCCGGCAGCGCATGGCGGTGACCTTTCCGGGCAAGGAAATCCTGATCGGCGAGACCGGGTGGCCGAGCGAGGGGCGGATGCGCGAGGGGGCGCTGCCCTCGCGGACCAATCAGGCACGGGTGGTCTCGGAAATCCTCTCGCTTGCCAAGCAGGAGAATTTTCGCGTCAACCTGATCGAAGCCTATGACCAGCCCTGGAAGCGGGCGCTCGAAGGCACCGTCGGCGGCTATTGGGGCCTGTTCGATTCGGCTCGTCGCGCGCTGAAATATCCGCCCGGTGAAGCCATCAGCAATTTCCCCTTGTGGAAATGGCAGATGGGGGCAGGCATGGCGTTCGCGGCAATCGTGTTCGTCTCCGCTTGGTTCACCACGCGGCGAAAACCGTGGACGCCCCGGCTGTCCTCCTGGGTTGCGGTGGCGATCACGGCGACATCAGCGGGCTGCCTGCTCGGGATCGCGGCCGACAAGATGGTCTACGAGAGCTACGGCGTCGGCGGCTGGACGCAATGGGGGGCGTTGCTCGCGGCCGGCTTGGTGGCGTCGGTCTTTGGCGCCAATGCGCTGGTGTCTGGGCGGTCGCTGCCGACATTTCTGGACATGTTCGGTCCGCGCGGTGACGGCTTGAGGCTTGCGCCGTCGATGTGGTGCCTGGGCGCGGCTCTCGTCGTCACCACGGTGATCGCAACCGAGACCGCGCTCGGCTTCGTGTTCGATCCACGCTACCGCGACTTTCCCTATGCGAGCCTTTCGATGGCCGTGGTGCCGTTCGCCTGCCTCCTGCTGAACCGCCCGCAAAGCGGGTCGCGTCCGCTCGCCGAGCAGGTCTTTGCCGGATTGCTCGCGATCTCCGCCATCTATGTCGGCGTCCATGAAGGCTCGAACAATTGGCAGTCGCTGTGGACCTGCGCCGGCTATCTCTTGCTGGCATTCACGCTGTGGCGGGCGCGGGGCGCGCAAAGCCCAAAATAAACAGCCCGATCGCAAGCCCGGCCAGCGCGATATTGTAGAGTACGATGCCGAGGCAGGCGGCGATCAGCCCCACGGTCAACAGCACGATCGATGGGCGAATGAAATTCAAGCCTGCGATCACCAGCGCCGTGATGCCGAACACCTCGTGCTTGAACAGCACGGTTGCGAGCGCGCGTGCCTGGCAGGGCAGTGTTCTGAGGCCGGCGTCGCAGGCCAGCGCCACAGTCGAGAACTCGATCACGAGATAGCGCACGTAAAGCGCGTAGCCGAGGGTCAAGAAGCCCACCACCAGGAGCCATTGCACCTGATAGGGGGTCAGCCGGAACGGGGTCTTGTTCATGCGGGCGACTATGCCTTGCGAATGAGGACAGGGGCAAGGCCTCGACCGGCCTCCAAACGACTCGAGGAGCGCCGTTCAAGTCTTTGTGTTGACGCCGATATCAGTGCTTGTTGAGACCGAACAGCGAGGAGAAGGTCGAACTTTCCTGCTTGGGCGGTTGGGGCGGCGGCTCTTCCTTCTTGGCGGCGTGCCGCGGCGCGTAGTAGTGCCGGTAATATGTTGGCTTGGTCGCCGGTTTGCCGTTCGCCGCCGGCTCTTCGTCAGCCCCCATGGCGAGCCGCTGGCCGTCGAACACGGTGGTGTTGCAGGTGCGCTTGTGCTCGGCCAGCGCCGCACAGATCTTGGCCGCTTCGGCGGCGTTTTGCAGGGGACCGGCGGCAAGTCGAAGCTGCATGCCAAGGCCATTGTTGCCTTCGCGCAGCACGATGATCGGCCGAAGATCCGCAAGCTCCGCATTGTTTGACTTCAACAGGCCACGCCACAGCGCGCGCAGGCCCGGAATCGAATTGGCGCCGCCAAGCTCGACGGCAAAGTCGGTACGCTGGACCTTGGCGGCATCGGCATCAGTCGGCGCCTTCTCCTGATCCTTGTCCTGAGATTTATCTTCCGGCTTGTCTTGGTCCTTGCCTTGATCCTTGACTTGCCCTTTGGCCTCAACCTTGGCTTCCGGCGTCACCGCAGCGACCTCGGCGGCAGGCGGTGACGGCGCCGGCGCCGGTGTTGCGGCATTCGTGGTCTTCACCGCTTCAAGTTTTGGCGCGGCCGGATCGGGCGGGCCCATCATCGATTTGATCGCGCCCAAGGCTGGCGCGTGAGCGGGCGACGGGCTGGGCACCGGCGCCAGCGGCACGGCCGGCTTGATCGCGGCGATCTGCGGCAGCGAGGCGATCGCCCGTGGCGCGGCTTCGGATTTGGCCGCATCCGCGCGCGGCTTGTCAGGGGCGGGCGTCGTGGGCACGGCTGATGCGACGGGCGCCACGGCAGGCGCGGCCGCCTGGCTGGGCGGGCCCGGTACTTGCGGCTGGCTATTGGTAGGCGCCGCCGATGGCGGCATCAGGGTCGCCGGCGGCGGCGCTACGCTTGGCGGCGGCTTTGGCACGGTATTGGCGGCCGGCGCGGCGGCGGCCGTCTCTTTCGCGATGGTGCCGGTGACCGAGTCCAGCCCCTGTTCGAGCACGGTCACGCGCGAAAACAGCCGATCGCGGTCATTGTTCAGCGTGTCGATGGCCGCAGCCAGCCGCCTCGTCTCGTTCTGGCTTTCCTTGGTCAGCGATTGGATCTGCTGGGACTGTCGTGTGAGATCGGCGGCTGCGACCTGGTCGCGCTTGATCCCGATCGACCATTGGTTCGACGTGACGGCCAGCACGACCGCGCCGACCGCGGCCACGCCCCATGTCCCGATCCGCCACAGCGCGCGGCGGTCGAACTCGTTCTCCTCGGCGAAAAGTCCGGTCAGCAACCCGGCTTTATCGGACTCGAGGGCGCCGGCCGACTTGTCGGAAGCCTTCGCCACGGTTTGTCAGAAGCCCCAGAATTTCAACGAATCACAAGGGAACATTATCAGGAATTGCGTCGCCGACCTGAATCACGGGCGTTTGCGGGGACGGGAAAACGCATTATGACAGCGCGTCAACGGAACTTGTGCCCGGTGATCTGGGGAACTGGTGGTTTAAGGAATCGGATGAAGGGTCGGACCAGCCTCACTGTTGTGCTTGCGGCCGGCGAGGGCACGCGCATGCGTTCCTCGCTGCCCAAGGTGTTGCACCCCGTGGCGGGGCAGCCGCTGCTGGTCCATGTGCTTGAAGCCGCGCCGCATGGCGAGGGCGCGCGGCTTGCGGTCGTGATCGGCCCCGACCATCAGGCGGTCGCTGACGCCGTGAAGCGCATTCGTCCCGATGCGGAAACCTTTGTGCAGCGCGAGCGGCTCGGCACCGCGCATGCGGTGCTGTCGGCGCGCGCGGCGATTGCGCGCGGCACGGACGATCTCCTGGTCGCCTTCGGCGACACGCCGCTGATCTCAGCCAACACCTTCGAACGGATGCGCGCGCCGCTGAAAGAGGGTGCGGCGCTGACCGTGCTGGGCTTCCGCGCCGCCGATCCAACCGGCTACGGCCGGCTCCTCATGCATGGCAAGCACCTCACCGTGATCCGCGAGCACGCGGACGCAAGCGAGGACGAGCGCAAGGTCACGCTCTGCAACGCCGGCGTGATGGCGTTCGACGGACGGAGCGCGCTGAAAATTCTCGACCGCATCGGCAATGCCAACGCAAAGGGCGAATATTATCTCGTCGATGCCGTCGCTATCGCGAGAGAACAGGGATTGGAGGCCGTCGTGATCGAAACATCCGAAGACGAAGTGCGCGGCATCAACACCAAGGCGCAGCTCGCCGAAGCGGAAGCCGTGATGCAGGCTCGCTTACGCAAAGCGGCAATGGACGCCGGCGTCACGCTGATCGCGCCCGAGACCGTCTATCTTTCCGCCGACACGCAATTCGGCAGAGACGTCACCGTCGAGCCGTTCGTGGTGATCGGACCGGGCGTCTCCATTGCCGATGGCGCGGTGATCCATTCCTTCTCGCACCTCGTGCAGTCCGCGATCGGCAAGAAGGCCTCTATCGGCCCCTTTGCGCGGCTACGGCCCGGCACCTCGGTCGGCGAGGGCGCCAAGATCGGTAATTTCGTGGAGGCCAAGGCCGCGACGCTGGAAGCCGGCGTCAAGGTGAACCATCTCTCCTACATCGGCGACGCCGAGATCGGCGCCAACACAAACATCGGCGCCGGCACCATCACCTGCAACTACGATGGTTTTGCCAAGCACAAGACCATCATCGGCAAGGGAGCCTTCGTCGGCACCAACTCCTCGCTGGTGGCCCCGGTCAAGATTGGCGCCGGCGCCTATATCGGCTCGGGCTCGGTCATCACCAGGGATGTCCCTGATGATGCGATGGCGGTCGAGCGCAGCCAGCAGAGCATCCGCGAGGGCGGCGCGGCGCGCTATCGCGAGATCAAGACGCGGGGCAGGAAGCCGAAGGCGTGATCGTTGACGCCGGCCTGCATCCAGCTACCGCAGGGACAGCAACCCGCCGTCAACCATCGAAAGTGTTAAGGACGCTCGCTAACGAAACCAACATTCGCCGCGCGCACCCTGTGCAGCAACAACGCGGGGAAGCTGGACATGAGCAGGGTGACATCGGCGTTGGCGGGCATGGTGGCCTTCGTCACAACGCACGCGGCCGCGTTCTGGTCGCTTCAGATTAGCACCGTCGCGGACAAAGACCGCGATCCCGTCGTGACGGCGGAGCAGGAGAGTTTCTTCTGGCGCGCGGAGCGGCAGCGGGCGGCGTGGCAGCGCTGCAGTTACTCTTCTTCCGATCTGGCCTGAGAACGGCCACGGCCGGAGCGCAGCCGGGATGATCCGGAGCCGGACGACGGCATCACAAACGCCGCGATCTCGAGCTCTCTCAATTCCTTGCGCAGGCGGCGCGCCCTGCGCATGGCGAGCTTGATGTTCGGGTTCTGCGAGTCCTCGTCGAAGAAGATGACGACCTCGCAAGCAGGGCACTGGCGCGAAAAGCCGTTCTGCAGGCGTCTCGCGCGTTCGCGAAACGCGCTCTTGCATCGGGTGCATTTGATCTGAACGGAATCGTCTATCGACATCGTGGCCAGGCTCGGGGACCGCCACGAGGCTAGCCACGGCCGCGTTAAGGAAACGGAAACGACAGGCAGCCCGCGCGAGCCGGGCGGGGACATCGTCACCGGGCAGTGCTCGGATTCCGCCGTCTGTCCCACGCCCACCTTCGCCGGAAGACGGGCTTCAGCGAACAGGCGGCGCGAGGCAGAGTGCAGGTGCGAAAGGTCAAATTCGGTGTAGCATCATCCCGCTTGGGAAGTCGTTCATGACTCACGCGCAAATCGCGGAATTGCTCGGCTATGTGGCGGCGGCTTGTGTCTTCGTGACCTTCTACATGAAGACCATGGTACCGCTTCGGATCGCGGGCATCGTCAGCAATGTTCTCTTTATCGGCTACGGCTACGCCGTCGACGCCTATCCGGTGCTGATCCTGCATGTGGTGCTGCTGCCGCTCAACATTCTCAGGCTGCACCAGATGCTTGCGCTGATCCGGCAGGTCGAGGACGCGACCAGGGGCGAGCTGCACCTGGATTGGGTCAAGCCGTTCAGTTCCATGCGAAACGTTGAAGCCGGGGAAGTGCTGTTTCACCGCGGCGATCCCGCGCACGAAATGTTCTTCGTCGTATCGGGCCGGTTTCGGGTCACGGAAAGATCCATCGATCTCAATGCCGGCGACGTGTTCGGCGAGCTTGGACTGCTCCATGCCGGCCAGACGCGAAGCGCCGGCGTGGAATGTACGGAAGCAGGGCAACTGCTTCGGATCAGCTACGACCAGGTCAAGCAGCTCTACGTGCAGGATCCCAAGTTCGGCTTCTATTTCCTGCACCTCGTCAGCAAACGGCTGTTTCACAACCTGTCGCTGGCGTCGGAGCAGTCCGATAAAGCGGATGAGTCTCCGTCGCCTATCTCGACTTCGCCGTCGTAGACTTGTTGGGACGCGGGCCGCCCCGGAATGACGGTGAGGCGACGGGCAAATCACCTCGGCGCGACTTCGCGTTATCAGAAGCAATGTCAAGCCCTCCGCGCAAAAATATTCCGCTTCCGTTTTTCGGAAAATCATGATTAGTTTCGCCCATCCCGCTCCAGCAAGAGGGGCGTTTCGGCCGATCGTCACGAACGTAGGCAGCGGGATGCGATGGACGTGGAGGCTGCTCACGACGAGCGCAGCCGATGCGGACGGCGAAGTCGCGTAGTCCCGGCACCCCGACGCTGGTGTCAAGCCTCGCTCCTGATGATGAGCGAGGCGACGGAGGCTAACAAGCCCGGCACTCCGGGGAGAGCGCGTATAAGCCGTAAACCATTGCGCGGGGAATGCCGGTTGTTCCGGCTGCCCTGTTGTTGCTTGCGTGCGTAAAGTGCACTTCCTTTGCACGCAAGGCTCGCGGGTGCGGCCTGCACCCGGCATTCCCTGCGCCCTCTCTCTTGACGAGGGTGACACGGAGCAAGCCTCGGACGCGATATGCGCCGCGAGAATGTGCGCTCTTGTGCTATATTAAGCTTTAGGCTTAACCCTGTCGCAATCGGCAATAATTATTGAGTATCTCGAACGCGGCGAATGTCGGTAAAGATTCCGCGGGCGTTTCGAGAATCTTCTTCGGAAGGGGGAATGGCACCGCATGTGCGGGATCATCGGCATTTTGGGGCGCGGACCGGTTGCGGGGCAACTGGTCGATTCACTCAAGCGCCTGGAATATCGCGGTTACGATTCTGCGGGCGTCGCCACGCTCGAAGGCAAGACGCTGGAGCGCCGGCGCGCCGAGGGCAAGCTGAAGAACCTCGAGACGCGACTGAAGGCGTCGCCGCTTGACGGCAACACCGGCATCGGCCACACCCGCTGGGCGACACACGGCAAGCCGACCGAGAACAACGCGCATCCGCACGCGACCGAACGCGTCGCTGTCGTTCACAACGGCATCATCGAGAATTTCCGCGAGCTGCGCGAGAAGCTCGGCAAGAATGGCCACAAATTCGGCAGCGAGACCGATACCGAAGTGGTCGCGCATCTGGTCACCGAGGAGATGAACAACGGCAAGAGGCCGGCCGAAGCGGTGGCGGCGGCGCTCAAGCAATTGCGCGGCGCCTTCGCGCTCGCTTTCATATTTGCCGGTGAGGACGATTTGATGATCGGCGCTCGCAAGGGCTCGCCGCTTGCGGTCG
>NZ_DATGFH010000007.1:0-79264 GCF_035309285.1 Bradyrhizobium sp.
CCGCCGCCGCGATCAATTCATCATGCGAGGGCTCACCGAAGTCCAGCTCAGGGTCGGGTCTTTCCGGAGCCGTTCTTTTCGCTGGCGCGACGCAAGGCTTCGGCAAGCGCCCCGCCGCCGGATTGCGTCGCGGGCTTGCGCGGCAACGACGCTTTCGTGGAGATGCGGGATTCGTCCAGCGACGATCCCTTCGCCTCCTTCTTGCGGCCGGTCTCATCGTCAAGGCGCAGTGTCAGCGCGATGCGCTTGCGGGCGACCTCGACCTCCAGCACCTTCACCTTGACGATGTCGCCAGGCTTGACGACCTGGCGCGGATCCTTGATGAAAGTTTTCGACATCGCCGAGATGTGGACCAGCCCATCCTGGTGCACGCCAATATCGACGAAGGCACCGAATGCGGCGACGTTGGTGACGGTCCCCTCCAGGATCATGCCAACCTTGAGATCCTTGATCTCCTCAACTCCCTCCTTGAACACCGCGGCCTTGAAGGCCGGGCGGGGATCACGGCCGGGCTTTTCCAGCTCGCGCAGGATATCCGTCACCGTGGGGAGTCCGAAGGTATCGTCGACGAAAGCCTGCGGCTTCAGCTGACGTACGATCTCGCTATTGCCGATCAGCGCCTTGATGTCGCTTTTGGTCGAAGCGAGAATCCGACGCACCACCGGATAGGCTTCGGGATGCACGCCCGAGGCATCGAGCGGATCGTCGCCACCATTGATACGCAGGAAGCCGGCGCATTGCTCGAACGCTTTGGCCCCCAGTCGCGGCACGTCCTTCAGCGCCTTGCGCGATTTGAACGCCCCGTTGGCGTCGCGATGCTGCACGAGACTTTGCGCGAGTCCCGGACCAATGCCCGACACGCGCGCCAGGAGCGGGGCAGACGCCGTATTGACGTCGACGCCAACCGCGTTGACGCAGTCCTCGACCACGGCATCGAGCGAGCGCGCCAAATGGCTTTCGCCGAGGTCGTGCTGATATTGGCCGACGCCGATCGCCTTGGGGTCGATCTTCACGAGCTCGGCGAGCGGATCCTGCAGGCGCCGCGCAATCGACACGGCCCCGCGCAGGGTGACATCGAGCTCCGGCAGCTCCTCCGACGCAAAGGCCGAGGCCGAATAGACCGAAGCGCCGGCTTCGGAAACGACGATCTTGGTCATCTTCAGATCCGGCAGCCGTTTTACCAGCTCGGTTGCCAGCTTGTCGGTTTCGCGCGAGGCGGTGCCATTGCCGATGGCAATGAGATCGACACGGTGTTCGATCGCCAGCTTTCCCAGGATCGCCAGCGCCTCATCCCATCGTCGTTGCGGTTCGTGCGGATAGACCGCGGTGGTAGCCACCACCTTGCCGGTCGCATCGACGACCGCGACCTTGACGCCGGTGCGGTAGCCGGGATCGAGACCCATGGTGACCCGGGCGCCGGCCGGCGCCGCAAGGAGCAGGTCGCGCAGGTTCGAAGCGAACACGCGCACGGCTTCCGTCTCTGCCGCCGTCCATAGCCGCATCCGCAGATCGATATTGAGATGCACCTGAATCTTGGTGCGCCAGGCCCAGCGCACGGTCTCAGTCAGCCAGTTGTCGCCGGGACGGCCCTGTTGAGAAATGCCAAAGCGCTTCATGATCTTCAGCTCGTAGGGGCTGGAAACGCCAGGCGCCAACGGCTGCGCTTCGGGCTGGATTTGCAGATCGAGAATTTCCTCCTTCTCGCCGCGGAACAATGCGAGGATGCGGTGCGATGGCAATTTCTGCAGCGGTTCGCTGAAGTCGAAATAATCCTTGAACTTCTCTCCTTCCCTCTTCTTGCCTTTGCGGACAGTGGACGCCATGCGCCCCTGCGACCACATCTCCTCGCGCAGCGCGCCCTTCAGATCGGCGTCCTCGTCAAAACGCTCGGTCAGGATGGCGCGGGCGCCTTCCAGCGCCGCGGCAACGTCCGCCACCCCTTTCTCGGCATCGACGAAAGCGGCGGCTGCGGCCTGCGGATCGTGTTGCGGCTGCGTCAGCAACATCTCCGACAAGGGCTCGAGGCCGGCTTCCTTTGCGATCTCGGCCTTGGTGCGGCGCTTCGGCTTGAACGGCGCATAGATATCTTCCAGGCGCCCCTTGGTGTCGGCGGCGAGGATCGCGGCTTCGAGGACCGCATCGAGCTTGCCCTGCTCGCGGATCGAATCGAGGACGGCAGCGCGGCGCTCCTCGAGCTCGCGCAAATAGGTCAGTCGCTCTTCCAGGTTGCGCAATTGTGCATCATCGAGCGCGCCGGTCAGTTCCTTGCGATAGCGGGCGATGAAGGGAACCGTAGCGCCGCCGTCGAGCAACGTCACCGCGGCCTCGACCTGCTGCTCCCGAACGCCAAGCTCCTGCGCAATCTGCTGATGAATGTTTGCCACGGAAACTCCCACCGAACCACTTGCAGGCAACCGGGCTACCGGCTGCGGGGACGCTGCTTATGGACCATGTTCGAATGATTCATCAAGCCGATTTGGCGTCGCCGGTGTTCATAGAGATTCCGGAAATTTTCCGCGTTCGAACCGCGCCGCTCTTTGCCGCCGCGCGTCGGGGAGTGAGACGAAAAGAGAATGTCAAGCGGCCAGCCTTTCATGGCGAATGTGGACCCATCGTCGCTTTCGCCGCTCGCGATCATGCCGACACACGTCCGCGCTCCCGCGGCATGAATTTGCCCGGGTTTTGAATTTCAACGTCGCCCTCGGATGTCGGAGGGCGCAGGGAATGCCGGATGCAGGCCGCACCCGTGAGCCTTGCGTGCAAAGAAAAGTGCACTTTGCGCACGCAAGCAACAACAGGGCAGCCGGAACAACCGACATTCCCCGCGCGATGGTTTACGGCTTATACGCGATCTCCCCGGAGCGCCGGGCTTGATAGCCTCCGTCGCCTCGCGGTCATCATCCGCAAGACTTGACGCCAGCGTCGGGGCGCCGGGACCACGCGATTTCGCTCGTCCGTGAGAACTGCTTTCGTCGGCGCGGCAAGCCGCGCTGAACACCCTCACGTCCACCGCATCCCAACTCCCACGTCCGTGACGATCGCGAGCCGCCCCTCCTGTGGAATCAGGATGGGCGGGAGAGAACCATGATTTTCTGGAAAACGGAAGCAAAATATTTTTGCACTGAGGGCTGGACAGGGCAAATCAGGTTGATTCCGTTGACGAAAATCGCTGTTTTGGCGCAACAAGTCCTTAGGCACCTTGCCCTTGCCAATCGCCCGTTGCGGAACATCCGCCAACGACGAAGCCGTCTACCGTAGCTTTGGAGCTACAGCAATCAGCACGTCCCGATCCTGCGTGGTGGAGAGGCAGGCGGCTTATCAAAGGAGTCAAACACCCTGTAACATCGGCCTCAGCGTATCTCGCTCGATCAAGCGCGAAAACTTTTTGTAGTTTTGGTGATCGCGCTGCCATCGACCGGCGACGATCGCCACGTGGACGCGCGCGCGCGTTGCAACTGCAACGAGATCGTCGTGAGAACTCGCTGCGCTCCATTCCACTTGGCCTAAGAAATGGTCGGGAATGAGTGACTTGCGTGCAAATTCGTCTGCTTCGCGCTCCTGCATGTCATCGCTACGAATTTCCATGTCGTCGATAAACGGCTCCCTGTTCTGCATCAGGAAATCATAGTGGAGCGCGATATGAGCGACTTCGTGGAGTAGCGTGAACCAAAAACTATCAACTCGATCAAAACGCAATGTGAGGCCAATTACAGGAACTCCGTAGGCCGAAACCATCGCAGCACCATCTAGAAATGTTCCAGGCAAAGGCGGCAACACGGTCACGCAAACACCCAGTCCACTTAGCATTTTAGTGGCTCGAAGCGGGCCGTCACTATGCGTGCTCAGTCTCGCCAAACGCCGAAAATCAGTCGCCCGCAATTCGTTTATATCGAATGGCATTCTTTCGGTTGCTTCCTCGCACTTCTGTAGAACGGCTGCCTGCCAGAGCATCAAAGCCGACTGATCGGTTTTTGAAGAAGTGCGCTGCGTTCTTGTTTTTCGCAAAAGCGCGAGAGGCGCACCTTGATGAAGTGACGAGGGAATAAATGATCGAAGGTTATTTCTTTCAAGACTGAAGCCAAGCGCATTCAATTTATCCAACGCGGGCTCAGATACATGTTCTATTCCAATATTTCGTGGCCGCTCTGAGAAAAGTGACTCATAGGGAATGCGAAGTCCCTCATGCAGCGATCGGATCATGTCGATCGACAGGTGGCGTTTTCCGGATAGAACTTCCGAAACCCGCGCGCGCGAGCCAATAAAAGGTTCAAGCCCTCGCGGAGTTAAGCCTAACTCATCCATACGATATTTGATCGCAGCAATCGGCGTTGGAGCATCTATTCGTGAGAATGAGTCTTCATATTTTTCAACAAGTGTCGAAAGCACCTCTATGTCGTCGTCATGACGCCCCTCGATGTTTTCCGTAACGAGCGTAGCTAAGTGAGCTTTTGCTCGTTTCAAATCGCCAGAGTTTCGGATGGGCTTAATAATCACAAGCAAGCTTCCTATTGGATCGAAGGTTGAGATGATGGGAAGACGAGGCGATTGTCCTTTGGTCGCTGAATGCCGCGAAGAAGTACAACGCTGTTTCGAAAGTCGATAAGCGTCTCAATCTGAAGCGGCGGATCGCGAAGCTGAAAAATTGCTTGCGGCGGATTCGAGGTATCGACACTACGAAAATCGGCGGACAAGGACTCCGCGCTACTCCACTTCCGGTTGCGAATTTCAGACAGCCATGCCTGAATGCGATCGGTTTCCCCAGGCTGAGTGCGCAAAAATTCCGCCAATTCCGTTTGACCCAAAAATCGCATCCCACATCCTACCGCTCCCATTTTGGGAGCGATGACTTGATTCCGACACAATTGAGATCCACGCTCCCAATCTGGGATCGGTCATAGCACGTTTCGGAGCCGGACATGGCAAAAATCAAGATACTTGGAAAAGTCCTTACAAATGAGGAGGTTAAGCAGGCAACGGAATTGGCAGTTCAGGCTGGTTGCGTCGCCGACGACGTCGAAATCGTGGAATCAGTCGGTGACCCGACCGCCGACTGCGAAGAGGACGTTCTCATAGTCGTGATAACGCCGGCTGCATGCGGCGACCCGGGTCTGGAGGGCGAACTCGAGAAGCTCCAGAACGGCGGCCGCCGGGCGGTATGTGTCTGGCCGCGCGGCACCGAGGGTGCCGAGTTGCCCCAGGCCGCCCAGAAGTATGCCTACTCGATCGTTCCTTGGGAACCCAAGAAGCTGGCGGCGGTGTTGGCTGACGATGATGTCACTTGTTTCGAAACGCAGGCCGGCGAGGCGCTGCCGAAGGTCCCGATGGAGCACAACCTGTGCGTCGACGATCCCAAAAACACGAAGTGAGCGTCTTCACCTATGTGATCGAGCACGATCTCGGCTTCGCGCCTAACCCGTTCCACGGCGCGTGCACGCTGGCGTGCTGCAAGCCGGTCATCCGGAAAACGGTGAAGCTCGGCGATATCATTCTGGGTATGGGCGCGGTGAAGCCAAACCTATCGGGCCGCCTCTGTTATTGGATGCGCGTCGATGAAATTTTGACGTTTGACGAGTATTGGAGCGATGCGAGGTTTCGCCGCAAGAAGCCGGTCATGAACGGCACAACGTTTCTGCGCTACGGCGATAATATCTACCACAGCAACCGTAGCGGCGTTTACTGCCAGGAATATTCTTTTCATAGCCTCGAGAACGGTGAAATCTCACTTGGTGATCTTCACCGCGACACGGGCCGAACTGACCGCGTTTTGATCAGCCATGAGTTCGCGTATTGGGGGCGGCGCGGCATCCAAATGCCGGATGAGTTGAAACACTTCGCCATTCGCAGTTCCGGACACAAGCGCAACTTTGAGAAAGTGGAAGTGGCCGCCTTGATGGCGTGGCTCGGCCAGCATCCTGAGCGCGGCTATCTTGGCGAGCCTGCGCATTGGCAATTCCTCGACACACCGAAGCGTCGCCGGAAAAAGAAAGCTTGAGGTTCGCTATGAAAGTGAAGGACTACAACGCCTTCGTAAAGGGAACTGATCAGTACGCCAGCAAGCCGCCGACTGAACGGTACGCGATCGCACTCTATGGGCTGGTCGGCGAAATCGGTTCGATGGTTTCCGCGATTAAGAAGAAGCTGCTTGGCGAGGGCGGCGAAACGACGTGGGACCAGGCGAACGACGAAATCAAGGAAGAGCTGGGCGACGTGCTTTGGTACGTCTTTTCCCTCGGCCAAATCTTGAACAAAGACTACTTCGATATTCTGGCGAACGACATCTCGGTCTTGAGGGACGAAATCGGTAGCGAAAATGAGCGCGCGCGCAGAATCGCGATGGCGCTCGGTCCCGATACAAGGCTGGCTTTTCTCGAGGCTGCAAAGTCCTTCCCGCCAAGCCTTGATTACACATTCGATGACTACCAAAAGCTGGCTTTCAAGACAGCACGCACCGACGGGCGTGTCCTGCTTGAGGTCTGCATCACAGTGCTGTGGCAGCTCGGCGCGGAGCTGCTTCGGTCGAAGCTGCCGGAGATTGAGCTCGAGCTGAATAAAAAAGTAGCCGATAGGCCACCCAATATCGTCCTCGAAGAGATTACGTGGCACCTTTGCGCGATCGCAAGCCTCTACCACTTATCGATGGACGAAGTTGTCGCAGCGAACTGCAAGAAGGTACGGTTTCGCTCCCAGCGAGGGAGTGAGCCAACCCCATTGCACGATGATGACCGGGATCCGAAGGAGCAGTTTCCTCGCTCGTTCGACGTATCGTTCATACCCGTCTCTCCGCAGAAATCGCGTATGTACTTTGCGGGCCGTCCGCTTGGCGATGATCTTACGGACAATGCCTATAAAGACGACGGTTACCGATTTCACGACGTGCTGCACCTCGCTCTGATTGCGCACCTCGGCTGGTCGCCGGTCGTCAGAGGGCTCATGGGAAGGAAACGAAAAAGGGGAGACGAGAAAATTGACGAGGTTGAGGACGGCGGGCGGGCCCGAGTTGTCGAAGAACTGGTTCTGAAAGCAATCCACTCCGAAGGACAGCGACTTGCAGAGGAATCTGATCGATGCGCAATTGACGGCCCGCGCCGTCTTTTTTCGACGCGGAGCCTTATTTCCTTCCGCCTCCTCAAGATGATCCGCATGTTCGTGGAGGGTCATGAAGTATCCCGGAACAAGTTCTGGGAATGGGAGAATGCCATTTTCGAAGGCTGCGAGATTTTTGCACAGCTGCGCGCTGAAGGTCAGGGAACGGTACACGTCGATCTAATGAACCGCCGGCTCACCTTCGCTCCCACCGTGTCACCCGATGTACGGGGCGCCACTGTCGGTATGGGCATGACTGCAACCAGCATTGAAGGCGCGCAGGCACCGGCCGCGGGCCTACTCTCACCGGTAGAAATGGAGCGCACCACCACACCGGAACGGAGGGCTGAGCTCATCTCTATAAAGCAATCTGTCTTGGAAGCTTTGGGCGTGCCGAAAGCCGAACGCCACGATGAGATCGAGGTAACGTTGCTCCCAGAGAACCGCATCAGCGTTAAAGCGACGGGACAAGTACAGGCGCGAGCCTTCGCTCGGCGAGTCGTGGATTATAAATCCGCAGTGACCCGGGTCGGAGACAGCGTGATCAGCACCGTTACAGCGATTGCGGATGTCGGCGACATCGGCAATAGCTAGGCGACAATAGCCGCGTTGATGTTCCACTTTGGCGGATACCACGGCGTTGGCAATTCGCCGCGTTGAGCAAACTTTTGCTTGATGCGGGTCCGGCCAGCAGAGCCCGCTATCTGGGGGAATGCGACCCGTGCATACTTCGAGATTTCGCAGAACACATTCTGGCAGTCGATTAGTTGTAGTCGACGCCCCCAAAGCGTTTTGAAGTCAATCCCAAGTTCGGCAAAGTGCCGCTCCTGATTGTCACACATATAACGAATGACATCGGCCGAGTTCAGCGATTTGCCAGCGACAAAACACTTCTCGATACCATCCAGCGCGCCCGGTCCTGCCACGACAAAATCACCCTCCGAAAAATTGGTCAGCGTGCTGTAGTTGATGTCGGTCGCGTATTGGTAGGCAAGGAACGGTCCGAGCGTGGGAACCGTTCGGAGGAGCGCAAAGGCCTCCGCCATGTTGCGACAATTAGCAAGCCGTGCCGGATAGTCTTTCTTCACGAGGAATTCGAGGAGACGTAGATGATTTTGATGCTTCACATTATTGCCGAAAGCGCTTCCGCCTGACGGCATAATGTACGCGGCTGAATAAATGCGCTCACCCGCCGTACGCTGCGCCGAGAGCACGCGATCGTAGTCGGAAAAGCGATACGAGTCCCACGTGAGCGGACCGAGCCTTTGCTCGAGCTCCTCCCAGGTCTCAATCTTGTTGAAGAGCTTGAACAGCAGAATACGAAAAGCAATGTTCACCTCGTCCGACGGAAGATCGTCCCGGTAAATCACGTTGCGGATGAGGTATTGGCTCGCGCGATCGGATGCACGATAGGAGTTCGTAAACCGATACGTGCTGAGCACAGGATCATTCGTCAGCGCGCTATTTGCGCTCTGCAATCGTCGGAAGAAAATCTCCTGGCGTTCCGCCGCAAACCGCCAATAGGCCTGAAAAACGGGCGTTACGAGCACCTTGTGATCCGCGATCGTAACCGACTCACAAATCCAAGCCGATTTTGTTAAGCCAATGTCGTCGAAATCTAGTTGAGCATTGAGGTCGCGTTTCACAGATATCCATTCCGAATCGTGTAACCTATTTTGCTCTTGTCGCACGGGCCGCGCAACCGTCCAAAATGCCACGTCGTTCCCTATGTCTGGGTGTATGACTTCGCCCGCCTTATGGCGGATCTCGTCGAGCGAGAATCCGAACTCGCGGGCGCGGCGTATGAACACCAGCGTGCGGAGGTGGGTCGAGTCATAGATGCGGCGTCCGCTGCCGGATCGTGGCGGCGGCGGCAGCATCCTGATGCGTTCGTCATAGCGGATCGTATCGATGTTCGCGCCGCTCAGCGGTGACAGCTCGAAAGCGTGCCAGGATTGATCCCGGGGGCGGCTCGGGCCGCCAGGCTCGCGACCGCTTCCATGGCGGCGCAGCCACATGGTAAACTCACGACAGGATCAAGGGAGGAAACCATGGGAGCTTCGCAAGCTTTCAGAGCTGTGTCAGCCGATGACATCGCTCCCGCCGTGCTTGCGATAGGGCGCCCCTCGTTTCCGCAAACTCTGCTCGACACGCTGCGCCGCATCGCGAGCGTCGGCCACTGCATGGTCTTCGCGTTCGAGGGCGAGCGTTCGGCACGGTGCCTGCTGGATATCGGGAACATCCCGATCGGACCGGATCTCGGAGCAGCGTATTCCGAGCAATTTCATTTGGCGGACCCGAACCGGGAAGTGGTTTTTCGCCAGCGCAGCCACGCGTCATCGATTGTGCTCCCCGCCTTCGCGCGCCGCATGTACGACGAAAAGTACCTCAAGATCTTTTTCAACGATGCAGACATCGTCGACAAGTTCGCAACCGCGATCTGGGTCGGAGATGCCTGCTTCTATGTGAATTTCTACCGGACCGCGGCACAGGGCCGCTACAGCCGCGAACAGATCGAGCACCTCAAGCGGGTTGCGCCCACCGTCGGCGCGGCCGTGGCGCGCCACTTCCAGGAAGCGGTAGCGCCGAACCACGATCCGTTCCGCAGGCTCGAGACGTTATTCTCCACCAACGATCCGCTGTTGCGCCTGACCGGTCGGGAGAAGGACGTGTGCCTGCGCATTCTCTCGGGCTTCAGTTCCGAGGCGATCTCGGTCGACCTCGGCATCAGCCTGCAGTCGACCCTCACCTATCGCAAGCGCGCCTACGAGAAGCTCGGCATCTCCTCTCAGAACGAGCTGTTTGCGATCGTGCTGCGCCTTCTGACCTCGCCGCGCCGCCTGAACTGAATCGTAGGGTGGGTTAGCTTCCGCCGAAGCAGAGCGAAGGCGGAAGCGTAACCCACCGCTTCTCTCCCCACAGCTATGTGGTGGGTTACGCCTTCCGCCTTCGTTTGTGGAGCCACCGGCGGATGTGATCGGCTAACCCACCCTACGAGATTGTGTCACATACTCGCAGGATGTCCGGCGAACCCGGTACTTGTCCCATTCTATGGGGACAGACATCCGTTTGCGGCGGACCTACCCTGTGGCCACGAACCTTCGAGGGCAAGACCTTGAGCACCGCTCCGCGCATCGACATCGACGTCGCCGCATTCTGGAACGACCCCTATCCCATGCTCGCGCGGCTGCGCCAGGAGACGCCGATCGCCTTCGTGCCCCAGCTCGGCAGCACGCTTTTGTGCAACCGCGACGACATCTCCATCTCCGAGAAGAAGATCGACGTCTTCAGCTCCGATCAGCCGGAAGGCCTGATGACCAGGCTGATGGGCCACAACATGATGCGCAAGGATGCCGCTGCGCATATGGCGGAGCGCAGCGTGTTCTTCCCGGCCGTCTCGCCCAGGGCCGTCAAAACCCACTGGATGGCGCAGTTTCAGGCACATGCCGATCGGCTCATCGATGCGCCGCCGCGCTCGGGCACGGTCGATTTCGTCGCGGATTTCGCCCTGCCGTTCTCTGCAGAATGCCTGAAGTCGATCACGGGCCTTACCAACATGCGCTATCAGGACATGAACGCATGGTCGCAGGGGATGATTGACGGCATCGCGAACTATGTCGGCGATCCCGCCGTTGAGGCACGCTGTCATGCCGCGACGGCCGGAATAGACGCTGCGATCGACGACATGCTGCCGGTGCTCAGCAAGACGCCCGACAAGAGCCTGCTCGGCGTCATGGTGGAAGCCGGCATGCCTATGGAGAGCGTGCGCGCCAACATCAAGCTCGCGATCAGCGGCGGCCAGAATGAGCCGCGCGACGCCATTGCCGGCACCGTCTGGGCGCTCCTGACGCATCCCGATCAGCTCGCGCTGGTTCGCGGCGGGACGATCCCGTGGCTGCAGGCCTTCGAGGAATATGCGCGCTGGATTTCTCCGATCGGCATGTCGCCGCGCCGCATCGCCAAACCCTGGACCATCCGCGAGGTCGCGTTCGAGACAAACGATCGCGTCTTCCTCATGTTCGGCTCGGCCAATCGCGACGAGAGGCATTTTCAGCATGCCGATCGCTTCGACGTTCGCCGCGACAGCTCAAAAAGCGTGGCGTTCGGCGCAGGTCCGCATTTCTGCGCGGGCGCCTGGGCGTCGCGCGCCATGATCGCCGACGTCGCGCTGCCGGCCATCTTCTCCCGACTTGCCAATCTGCGCATCGTCGACGACCCGCCGGTGCGGATCGTCGGTTGGGCGTTTCGCGGCCTGCTGAACCTGCCACTGACATGGGATGACGTGCTGCCGGCGTCTCGGCGGGCCCGGGATGAGATTTGACGGAATCGTCATGCCCGCGCTTGTCGCGGGCATCCACGTCTTAAACCCGCGGCAAAACAAAGACGTGGATGGCCGGAACAAGTCCGGCCATGACGAGCGTGTGGTTCAATCCAAATACATCATGCGCCATCGGTTGCGGATCAGGCTATCTCCGCCTTGCGCAGAATCGGGATCACCTGCTCTGCGAACAGCTCCGTCGCGCGGATTCGCTGCTCATCAATGGCGCGGCCCAGAATCGCCGCGATATGGCCGGCGCCCGAACTGCGACATTGCGCAATGATCTGCTCGGCCACCCGGGCCGGCGTGCCCGCGATGAATTCATCGGCATGCACCGAGAAGCCGTTGGCGGACTTGGGTGCATCCAGAAGCGAGGACGACTGCTGGCGCACCCGCGGATCGCCCGCGAGCACCTTGAAGGCGGCCTCCCTCGCCATCTGCGATCGCTCCTGCGCCTCCGCTTCGCTCGGCGCGATCGAGATATTGCGGCGGATTGCAAGGTGGTCCGCGCCGCAGGCGATGCCGAGCCGGTCAGCCTCGGCGCGGTAAGCGTCGAAGATCTCCTTGACGCGCGCGACGGATTCGAAGGCCGTGCAGATCCTGGACCGTCGTGCGGCGGATTTGACGGCCGAGGTAGTGCTGACGACCGTGGTCCATTTCGGAGGCGACGGCTGCTGCAGCGGCCGCGGCACGATGCGAAGCTTGTCGAAGCTGTAGTACCGCCCCTGATGCGAGATCACTGGCTCGGCGAGCCAGGCGTCGAGGATCTGCAGGCTCTCGTTGAAGCGTTCGCGGTTCTCTTCCGGCCCCATCCCGGTCTGGATCAACTCCTGCGGCACGCCGCTGGCGCAGCCGATCTCCAACCGCCCACCCGTCAGGTGATCGAGCATGCCGATCTCCTCCAGAACGCGCCAGGGCTGGTAGAGCGGCAGCACCACGCCCATGGTGCCGAGGCGCAGCCGCGTGGTGGATTGGGCGATGGCGGCGATCAAGAGGTTGGGCGACGGGCTGTAGGACAAGCCGAAGTGGTGCTCGCTGAAGAAGATGCCTTCAAACCCGAGCGTATCCAGCCGCTTCCAAAGGGCGATGCCTTTGTCAAACACGGCGGTGGCGATCTGCCGCGCCACCTCTCCGCCGTCCTCGGCGGACGGAGCGTGCAAGAACTCGAAAATCCAGGGCTTGATCATTCGCTTCCAAGTGGTAAGGCAACCTGACTATTTCGTCAAGTCGATCCCGGCGTCCAGGGTATCGAACGTCTCGCCATAGGCTGCGAGCCCACGCAGGATCGTATCCATCACCGCCTTGCCGAGTTCGGCGCGCATCTCGCGCTCGGCGACATCCACCGCGTCGCGAAAGGCCTCCAGCCAGATGCGTCCGGCACCGGTAAACCTGACGATCCGCGCGCGGCCGTCGCTCGGGTCGGCAACGCGCTCGACCAGCCCGAGCTCCGTACATTGATCAACCAGTTCGCCCATGGCCTGCTTGCTCATGGAAGCGCGCCGGGCGAGCTCGGTCAGGCGCGTCCCCTCCACATCGAGATTTCGTGTCAGGCCGACATGAGCGATCCGCGTCCCGGCGTGGCCGCGTTCGTCCATGAGCTCAAGGACGCGGGCTTCGAAGCGACGCACCGCGTTGTTGAGAAGGCGACCGATATTGGCATGTCGCCACGCCGTCCCGGATTTTTTCCTCTTCAAATATCGTGCTTCCGAATCGCTCAGGCTGGGTTGTTGCAATTCTAGCACGAGAGTCTCGCGGCCCATGCCGCGTTTCGCAATTCCCCGCTTAAGGCGTGGGCAAACAAGCGGTGATCAGGAACCATCGAAGGGCACGTTCGCAACGCCGATCGTCTCTCGGGCGGGCGAGCGGATGAACGGAAGGGAAAGCCGGGTCACCACCAGCAGGGCGAATATCGCCAACCCGATCCAGATCATCCGCGCGCCCGCTTGTCTGTTCGATCTATCCCTGTAGCTGTCCGGTCAACCGCCCATGGAAGGCCAGGCTTCGCGGATCGAGGCCGGTCAAAGTGATGGCCCGGCCCAGGTTCCGATACCTGGTCTCGACCGCGTCGAGCGCGGCGACGCTGGATGCATCCCAGATCTGGGAGTGCGTAAGGTCGACCGTGATCTCCTCGGGGTCCATTGCATAGGAGAACTGCTCGACGAGGTCGTTGCTGCTGCCGAAGAAGAGCGGTCCGTGCACGTGGTAGCGGACGGCGCTGCCGTCCTCGCTCGCCGTGCGCTCGACGCGAATGACGTGGGCGACGCGCCGGGCGAACAGCGCCATCGCCAGCAACACGCCGCAGCCCACGCCGTAGGCGAGATTGCCGGTCGCCACGGTGACGATGATGGTCGTCAGCATCACCGAGGTCTCGGAGCGCGGCATGCGCCTGAAGGTGGACGGCGCGACGCTGTGCCAGTCGAAGGTCTTGACGGCAGCGATCATCATCACCGCCGCCAGCGCCACCAGCGGAATCCGTGCCATCAGGCCGCTCAGCACCGTCACCAGCACCAGGAGCACGATCGCCGCGGCCGCGGTCGAGATGCGCGACCGACCGCCGCCGATCTTCACGTTGACGACGGTCTGCGCGATCATGGCGCAGCCGGCGATGCCGCCGTAAAGGCCGGCCGCGATGTTGGCGAGGCCGAGCGCCCAGGATTCCCTGCCCTTGTGCGAGCGGGTGCTGGTGAGATCGTCGACCAGCTTCGCGGTCAGAAGCGTCTCGAGCAGCCCCACAAAGGCAACGCTCAGCGCCGTCGGCCAGATGATGCGCAGCGTGTCCAGGTTCAGCGGCACCAACAGCGGCGTGAGGCCGGGCAACCCCGGCGTCATCGCGCCGCTCTGGCCGCCGACATTCGGAACCGTCAGGTGACCGGAGATCACGATCGCGGTCGCGATCACAATCGCAATCAGCGGAGCCGGAATGATGGTGATGACGCGAGGCGCCAGCAGCACGATCGCGATCGTCAGCGCGAACAGGGGATAGACCGCCGCGGGCACGTGGAGAAGGTGCGGTACCTGGGCGAGGAAGATCAGGATGCCAAGCGAGTTGACGAAGCCGACCATCACCGAGCGCGGAATGAACCGGGTCAGGCGGGCCATGCCGAAGAGGCCAAAGGCGATCTGCACAGCGCCGGCGAGCAGGATGGTCGGCAGGATATAGGGCGTGCCGTAAGTCTTCACCATCGGCCCGATCACCAGCGCGACCGATCCGGCCGCGGCCGTCACCATCGCCGGACGGCCGCCCAGCGCCGACATCACCAGTCCCAGCACGATCGACGAGAGGAGCGCGACCTTGGGATCGACGCCCGAGACGAACGAGAACGAGATCACCTCGGGGATCAGCGCCAGCGCCGTCACCACGCCCGCAAGCGTCTCCCGGGTGAACTCGCGCGGAGAAGTCAGCACCGCGCCGATCGAAGGTGAGTCCTCGAACGCGAATTTGGCCGTACGGTCATCGACGTCTGTCATGTTCGACATCCGTCGTTCACACCGCGCGCCGCAGCGCATCGGCAAGGTCAGTCTTCTCCCAGGAGAAGCCGCCGTCAGCCTCCGGCGTCCGGCCGAAATGGCCGTAAGCGGCGGTGCGCGCATAAATCGGCTTGTTCAGATCGAGATGCCTGCGGATGCCGCGCGGTGTCAGGTCCATCGATTCCGCAACGGCCCTTTCCAGCCGGTCTTCGGCGACCTTTCCGGTGCCGTGCGTGTTGATGTAGATCGACAACGGCCGGGCAACGCCGATGGCGTAAGAGAGCTGCAGCGTCGCCTTCCTGGCGAGACCGGCGGCCACGATGTTCTTGGCAAGGTAGCGCGCCGCATAGGCCGCCGAGCGGTCGACCTTGGTCGAGTCCTTGCCGGAGAATGCTCCGCCGCCATGGGGCGCGGCGCCGCCGTAGGTGTCGACAATGATCTTGCGGCCGGTCAGCCCGGCGTCGCCATTCGGGCCGCCGATGTAGAATTTCCCGGTCGGATTGATGTGCCAGATCGTCTTGTCGGTGATCCAGCCCTCCGGCAGGGCCTGACGAACGTAGGGCTCGACCCGCTCGCGCACCTGGTCGGAGCTCATGTCCTCGACGAGATGCTGATGCGAGACCACGATCTCGCGCACGCGGACCGGCCTGCCGTTCTCGTACTCGATCGTGACCTGGCTCTTGGAGTCGGGGCCGAGCACCTTTTCCTTGCCGGCATGACGCGCTTCCGAGATCAGTCGCAGGATCTTGTGCGCGTAGAGGATCGGTGCCGGCATCAATTCCGGCGTCTCGTCGGTCGCATAGCCGAACATGATGCCCTGATCGCCCGCGCCCTCCTCGCGGTTGGTGCCGGGCGCATCCGCATCGACGCCCTGGGCGATATCCGCCGATTGCGGGTGCAGCAGCACCTGCACGTCGGCGTTTCTCCAGTCGAAGCCATCCTGCTCGTAACCGATGTCCTTGATCGCCTCGCGCGCGACCTGCTCGATCCGCTCAGGGGTCACCGAGGACGGCCCGCGCGTTTCGCCGGCGATCACCACCCTGTTGGTCGTCGCCAGCGTTTCGCAGGCCGCGCGGATGCTCCAGGGGTCGACGCCCTCCCGAGCCCCTTCGCGGAAGAACAGATCGACGATCTCGTCGGAGATCCGATCGCAGACCTTGTCGGGATGCCCTTCGGACACCGACTCTGAGGTGAACAGATAGGATGCGCGCATGGTTTCGATTTCCTTGTCGCTTAAATCAGCTCGGCTCGCGCACGATGCATCGAAATCCGATGTGACAGGTCGAGGAGTCTCTCGTCTCGCCCTGTCGTGCGGCCGGGCGGAAGCGCAGGCAGTAATTGGGAGCGCAGAGATGCGATCCGCCTTTCACCACCTGCAAATGACTGCGTTGGTCCAGCGTCTCACGATGACAGCAGGATTTCTCGGCATCATGGCTCGACGCATAGGGCGTGGAAGTCCACTCCCAGACGTTGCCGACCATGTCGTGAAGCCCGTAACCATTTGGCGGGAAAGCATCGACGGGCGACGTGCCTTCGTAGCCGTCCTCGGCGAGGTTCTCGAACGGAAATCGCCCCTGCCAGGTGTTGGCCATGAATCGGCCTTCGGGATTTGCGGCATCGCCCCAGGGATAGGCCGCACCCTCGAGCCCGCCGCGCGCGGCGTACTCCCACTCGACCTCGCCAGGCAGTGCCTTGCCCGCCCACGCCGCATAGGCAGATGCGTCCTCGTAGGCGACATGGACGACGGGATGGTTGTCCCGATGCGCAATCGAGCTGTTCGGACCGTTGGGATGACGCCAGTTGGCGCCGGGCACATAGGCCCACCAGGCGCGGTAGTCGCGCAAGCTGACCGGCCGCGGCGGCTTGACGAACACGAGCGAGCCCGGAACGAGGAATTCGGCCGCCGCGTCCGGATACATCTCACGCGTCGGCGCGCGCTCCGAAAAGGTAACGTACCCGGTCGCGTCGACGAAGCGGCGGAACTGCGCGTTCGTCACCGGAAAGCGGTCGATCCAGAATCCATCGGTGCTCACGCGTTGGACCGGCCGCTCCTCGCGGTAGAACGCATTCGAGCCCATCAGAAAGGTGCCGCCGGGAATGAAGACCATGTCTTCCCGGCCGACCGTCGCCGCCGCCAGCGCGCCGCGTTGCGGCGGCGCGCCGGGTCTCGAGCAGCAATCTGCTGCGACCTGTTCCACGGCTCAGCGCGCGTACTGTTTCGGCACGAAATCGAGCGGCGCGCCGGGTGGAATCAGCTCCTCCTTCTTCACGCTGTCCTCGAACTCGCGCACGACGCGGTGGGCGTGCTGCATGACCCACCAGCGCACGTAACGCTGGTTGACCGCCTCGCGCTCCTTCGGATCCTCCTGCAGGTGGGTGATGCGCGCAAAGCCGAGCGGCAGCTCGGGATCATGGAAGTGCTGCTGGCGCTTGAAGTTGATCTTGAAGTCCTTCCACTTCACCGCATGCAGTTCGTCCTTGAGCCAGACCATGCAGGACTCGCGGCTGGACTCCTTATGCTTGCCAAGGAAGAACCCGGTCTGATCCTTGCCGTCGATCAGCCGGTCCTTCGGCGGCTCGCAGCCGACGAACTTGAGCAGCGTGGTGAACATGTCGGTGACATGCACCATCTCGTTGCTTTCGACCCCTGCCGGGATGTGAGCCGGCCATCGGATCAGGAGCGGCGTGCGGATGCCGCCTTCGGCCGAGGAGAAGTAGGAGCCGTCGAAGAAGCCGCCGGTGCCGCGGCCGGCGAGATGATCTTCGGCGCCATTGTCGCCGCACATCACGACGATGGTGTTGTCGCGGACGCCGAGCCGGTCAAGCGTGTCCAGCAGGACGCCGAAATCGTGGTCCAGCATGAGCAGGCAGTCGCCCCAGTCGCCGTTGGTGCTCTTGCCGACGAATTCGTCGCGCGGGCTCATCGGGAAGTGCATCAGCGAGTGGTTGAAGTAGCAGTAGAAGGGCTTGTCCTCCTTGACCGCCTTCTCCATGAACTTGATGGCGCGCTTCTGGTATTCGAGGTCGCAGGTCTTCTTGGTCTGCATCGTGAGCTGCTCGTCCTTGAGCGGCCACGCTCCCTTGCCCTTCACGCCTTCATGCATATGCGAGTAACCGTCGCGCTCCGGCTCGTAATGCGGATCTTCCAGCCACATGCATTCGTCGTAGGTCCGAAGCGGCCCGTACCATTCGTCGAAGCCGTGGTCGGTCGGGAAACGCCCGTTCTCGGCGCCGATATGCCACTTGCCGTAGATCGAGGAGGTGTAGCCCGCTTCCGCCAGGATCGAGGCGATGGTGCGCTCCCAGGAGACGATGCCGCTCGCATTGCCGCCGAGCGCAATGGTGTGATTGCCCGAGCGGATCGGAAACCGACCCGTCATCAGCGCCGAGCGCGTCGGCGTGCACTGCGGCTCGACGACATAGTGCGTGAGCTTCATGCCTTCCTTCGCGAACGTGTCCATGCGCCTGGTGTCGGCACCGCGCAGGATGCCGCCGCCGTAGCAGCCGAGCTCGCCCATGCCGAGGTTGTCGACATGGAAGAACAGAATGTTTGGTTTGTTTGCCATCCAATTACTCCAAGTTGTTGGCGCGGCCTGGCGCCAGATCTTGATCCGCAAGATGGTTTCGGGAATACGCAGCTACGCCGGAATGGCGCTGATGCCACCTTGGACCAGGCCCGCGCATGTAGTGGCGTTCGGGCCGGTAGCCCATCATGGTTCCGGTGAGCCTGCGCCACAGCGCTGCGACGCGGCCGAGGCCGCGGTCCCAAAGGCCAAAAGCCCCGGACTGCGCACGGTGTCGCTCATTGCGAAAGCTGGCGCCTGGTCGCGGCAAAGCCTCTCCCTCATGCGGCGCATGTTTCAGCGCCGCATCCTCACGTCCAACGGATCAACAGTTACGTTTCGATCGCCGGTCGCAGATACCAACGAGCTCTGCGATGCAATCGTGCAGTTTCGCAAGATCGCGAGGCCTGCATGGCGATATTCAAGACGGGGCGGGCGAGATCAAACAGAGTTCGCAAAAGCGTGTCGATTAATTGCAAAATTTCTGGCGGCTGACGAAATTTTAGGCAGCCCGGCGCACGACACGCTCAAGAAAGCGGCTTACGCCAGTCCTCCCCGCAGCTCGTTAAGCTTGTCGAGGGAGTGAATCACGATTTTCGATTTGCTCGAGGTAAGAATGCCCTGTTCCTCGAAGCGTTTCAGGCTGATGGTGACCCATTGGCGCGTCGCGCCGACCATATGCGCAATGTCGGCATGGGTGAGCGCGGCGGAAATCACAATGCCGTTGTGCTGGCGCACACCGTAACTGTCGGCGAGATGCAACAAGAGATGCGCCAGCCGCTCGATCACCGAGCGGGTGCCGAGCATCTGCGCCAGCGCCGAATAACACTTGCCCTTGAACGCGAGACCTTCGATGACGCCGATCGCGAGGCTCGGTATCTGCAGCACCAGCCGGCGCAAGACCTTGCCCGGGAAGTGCACGACGCTGGAGTCGGCGACCGCCGCGCCGGACCACAAATGAAGACCCGATCCGAACACCTCCGGCCCGCCGACGAAATTGCCGGGATGCCAATAGGCCAGCGTTATCTCGCGCCCCGATGGTGCGGTATAGAACACGCGCATGCGGCCGGTCTCGATCAGGTAGATACCGTCGTGCGGCGTGCCTTGGGCAAACAGCATTTGCCGGCGGTGGATGACGCGCCGGATCCCCTGGGCCAGCACCTCCTTCTGCTCGCGCTCGGTCAATTCCTGAAACAGGGGCATCGGCCCGCCCGCGAGCTTCTCATTTTCGGCAAGCAGCATCGAGCGCGGCACGGACCGGGTGGTCCGGGCAATTCGCTGCGCTGTTTCGGGAGGCTTGGTCAGGGCCATCAGCTACTTCTTGATAGGATCGATCTAGCCATCCAAGGGTACGCCGGCACCCTCCTGCCCATATTCTTAGCATCTGACGTGCGTGCGAGGGCAATTAGTTGACCGACGGCGGAGCGAGCGGCATCCTACCGTGGCGTTTGGTTAAGGGCGTTTTTGAGACCCAACTGGAGGGGTGGCTACCCCGCTCGCAATCCGCCGCGGGCAAAACAGGCGGGACGTCGCGCAAGGCGGAGCAAGGCGGGATCACCGGTGGCCGGCGGCCGATACAAATACGTAGCGGTGCGCGATTCACTGCGTGAGCAGATCATTCGCGGCGTCTTCGCCGAAGACGATCGAATTCCCTCCGAAAGCGAACTCGGGGCCCAGTTTGGCGTCAGCCGCGTCACTGTTCGCCTCGCGCTCGATGCGCTGCGCAAGGCAGGTCTCATTGAAAGCCGCCAGGGCAAGGGCTACTTCGTGCGCCGGGTCCAGGTGGTGCAGGATCTCGGACGGCTGCAGGGCTTTGGTGAACTGGTCGCGCCACTGGGCATCGAGGTGCACTCCGAAGTCGTCGAAGTGTCGGAGCTGCGCGCCACGACCGAGGTGAGGAACGGGCTGCGGCTGGAACAGAACGCGTCAGTCGTTCGCATCTCCAGGGTGCGAATTGCAGGGGGCGCCGCATTCTCCTACGACGTCAGCCATTTCCCGCTCGACATCGGTCAGCGGCTGGCAAAACTCGATCTCACGCATGTCGATATCTTCGCCTTGCTCGAGCATGAACTCGGCATCGAGCTGAGTTATGCAGACATTTCGCTGAACGTCGCCGCGGCGGAAACCGACGTGGCCCAGCGGCTCGGCCTTCCAGGGCCTGATCCGCTGGTGCGGATCGTACGGCTAACCCATGATCGCTCGGGTCGGCCGGTCGACTTCGAGCGCCTCTATGCGCGGCCCGACTCCTTCCAGTTCCGCGTCCGCGGACCGCGCTGGTAACGAACCGCCGCAGCGCTTGCGGCGCGCGGTCGCCGCTCTCCGCCACCCCGTCACCGATGCGCCTGACTTGTATTGATCGCCGTCTTTGCCGGTGCAGATTTCTTAAGCAATCGTAAATGCGCCGCAGGTCAATCGGACAGCAGACGGGCAGCTCGGGTCTCCGCCGCCAAGAAAAAACAGCTACTATTACAATGACTTACTGGAAATGCCAGAGCCCGCAGGTCTGTGGCACGCGGCTTGCGTACTCATTAGTCAAATCTAAGACGAGTAACAGCAGGAGCAGGAGAGGTCATGATCAAGCGGACACTGGCCATCGTAGCAGCACTGAACCTGTCGACGATCGGGTTGGCGGCAGCCGAGACCATCCACATCGGCATCGGCCATCAGAGCATGTGCACCGACACCTATCCGGCGGGGATCATCGTCAAGGAGCTGAAACTCCTCGAGAAGCATCTGCCGCATGACGGCAAGTATGCCGATGCGCAGTATGACGTGACGTGGAGCGACTACGAATCCGGCGCGCCAATCACCAACCAGATGCTGGCGAACAAGCTGAGCTTCGGCGTGATGGGCGATTATCCGCTGGTCGTGAACGGGGCCAAATTCCAGCAGACCTCGAGCCTGCGGACGCTGCTGGTATCCGGCACCGCCTACAATCGGAAGGGCTCGGGCAACGCCATCGTCGTTCCAGTGAGCTCCGACATCCATTCGATCGCGGATTTGCGTGGCAAATCCGTTTCCACACCGGTCGGCAGCGCCGCCTGGGGCATGCTGGTCAAGGCGCTCGACGACGCGAAGATTCCGCTCTCCGATATCGAGCTCAAGAACCAGAGCCCGACGGTCGGCGCCGCCAACATCGCCGCGAAGAAAATTGACGCTCACGCCGACTTCTGTCCGTGGTCCGAGATCATGCAATTTCGCGGCACCGGCCGCGTGATCTACGATGGCAGCGAAACCGGGATACCGTACTTGCACGGCGTCGTCGTGCGAAAGGACTTCGCCGACAAGTATCCGGAGATCGTGGTTGCCTTCATCAAGGCGATCTACGACGCCGAGCAGTGGGTCAGGAGCGATCCGGTCAAGGCGACCGAGATGATGGAGAAATGGACCGGCGTCGAGAAGGAGGTGCTCTATCTGTATTACTCCAAGGGAGGCCATCTCACGCTCGACCCGACGTTGAAGCCGCAATGGGCAAAGACCCTCAAGTTCGACAACGACGTGCTGACCCATGCGAGCCTGTCTCCGGCGCTCGACGTCAAGCCGTGGATCGACGACCGCTTCATCAGGCAGGCCTATGCCGAGATGAAGCTCGACTACGACGCGCAGCAGGCCGTCGTCGTGGATCCGCTGACCGCGAACAAGGGCTTGCCGAACGAGATCTGGCACTCGCGCGACGGCATCCTGACGTACCCGACCGTGAAGGAATTTCTCGCCGCCGTCGCCAAATACCAGGCGTCCGGAGCAAAGCTCAATTCCACCTACGTGTATGACCAGACGAGCGGCCTCAAGATGTTCGGCAACTCCGCATTCTATGTGCTCGGTGCCGACGGCGCCTACGCGAGCTTCCTGCGCGAGGCGGACGCCAAGACATACGCGGCTTCGGTCAACGGCAAGGTGCTCAGCTACGCCGACGCGGTCACCAGCATCGCTTTTTGAGAGCCTTCGAAAATAACCCTGGCGTGAACAGGTCATAAGGATTGCGCAATGAGTTCACCTGCAAGTCCGATCCAGTTGGTCTCGTCGACGGACGATACGGCGGCATCACCCGCGGACAATGCGGAGCGGCCGCGTCAGGTCGCGCATGAAGAGCATGCCGAGCACGACGACGCACCGCCGCCGTCCGCGACCAGGGAATCGCGGCGCGAACGACTTGAAGCGGCGGCAAAGAGCTGGAGCATCAGCATTGCGTCGGTCGTGGTCGGCGTGCTGCTTTGGCATCTGGCGACGAAGAACAGTATCGAATGGTACATCCGCTTCTCGAACGTGCCGTCGCCGCTCCAGGTCGGACAGGCGTTCTGGGCCCATTTGCGCGAAACCACATTCTACCTGCACATCCTCGTCAGCATGCGCCGCATCCTCTACGCCTACGGGCTTGCGACCGGCCTCGGCGTATTGATCGGCCTGGTCATGGGCCGCTCGAAGCTCGCTCGCGATATCCTGATGCCGTATCTGGAGATCCTGCGCCCGATTCCGGCGGTCGCGTGGATCCCGCTGGCGATCCTGATGATGCCGACCGAGGAATCCTCGATCATCTACATCACCTTCCTCGGTGCGCTGTTCCCGATCATCCTGAACACCATCCATGGCGTGGAGCAAACCCCCGAAGTGCTGATACGTGCGGCGCGGACGCTTGGCGCGAACCGGCTTGAGGTGTTCTGGTACGTCGTCATTCCGGCGGCGTTGCCGAGCATCGCCGCCGGGCTTGCCATCGGCATGGGAGTGGCATGGTTCTCGCTGCTTGCGGGCGAGATCATCAGCGGCCAGTACGGCATCGGCTACTTTACCTGGAACGCCTATTCGCTGATCAACTATCCGGACATCGTCGTCGGCATGTTCGCGATCGGCGCGCTCGGAACATTCTCGACCTACGGCGTGCGCCTGCTGACGCGCCCCTTCCTCGCATGGCAACGCAGGACGCGCTGATGGCAAGGCTTGCGGTCATCACGCAGACGGTGGTCGCGCACAAATGGCGCTGGCTCGCGATCACGACGGGATTCGTCGCCGCTTACTACGCCGCGCTGGTGGCAAGCGTCGTCATCAGCTTTGGCGAGCTGCCGAACTACGTGAGGCTGCATGATTTCGTCCACAACGTCGTGGTGATCATCCGCTCGACGCCCTCGATCCGCGACATGATACCGATCGCGCTCGACGAATGGCTGCTCGAGATCGGATACATGAACCGCGATTACGGGCACGGCATTTCCGAATGGAGCGTCGAGCTCATCCCGTCGAAGCTGTTGATCGTCGTCGCACTCGGCGCTCTGGTCGCCACCAACGTGCTGCTGCTGCAGCGACGGTCGCGATCCTGTCCACGCACGACCCTCTACTCCGGCGCCACTGCGACGGGGCTCGGTGCCGCCCTGGTCGGCTTTACCAGCATCACCATGATGTGGGTGGTGTGCTGCGCATCGCCGACCTGGGTCGTCGGGCTAACTCTGCTCGGCGTCGGGGTTTCGACCGCTTTCGGGCTGCAGCCGTTCGGCGCCGATATCACCCTGGCCGGGTTCGGCCTGCTGGTGGCCGCAGACTACGCTCTGGCGGGGGACCATCCGATCGCATTCGGCGGCGACGCGGCGGCGCCCCGCCGCCTTGCCCAACATCAAGCCTGAGGACGCAAGATGCTCAAGAACATCATCACGCTCGGAAACGCCGTCCCGCCGCCACCCAAAATCAAGCCCAAGCACCGCGTTCGGTCCAGCAAGGGTCATGTCGTGATCAACGACGTCGGCGTGATGTTCGGCACCGGCGCGAAGCGCCATGCGGCCGTGGAGCGGACTTCGCTCGAGGTCAAGCCCGGTGAGTTCGTGTGCCTGCTCGGGCCGTCCGGCTGCGGCAAGTCGACCTTGCTGAATTGTGTCGCGGGCTATGTCAAACCCTCCGATGGGGTCGTCACGGTCGACGGCGTCGCGGTCGAGCGTCCGGGTCCCGACCGCGGCATGGTGTTCCAGCAATATTCGCTGTTTCCCTGGATGACGATCCGCCAGAACATCCGCTTCGGGCCGAAAGTGACCGGAGCAGCCTTTCCCGACGCCGTGGCCGACACGTTTCTGGAGCTGGTCGGTTTGTCGCGCTTCGCAGACCGTTATCCGGGCGAGCTGTCGGGCGGCATGCAGCAGCGCGTGGGCATTGCCCGGGCGCTGGCGAACTACCCGAGCGTGCTGTTGATGGACGAGCCTTTCGGCGCGCTCGATGCCCAGACCAGGGTGATGATGCAGGAGAGCCTGCTGCGCATCTGGAGCGAGTTCGGCATCACCGTGATCTTTATCACCCACGACGTCGACGAGGCGCTGTTCCTGGCCGACCGCGTGCTGATCATGAGCGCCAGTCCCGGACGGATCATAGCCGACCTCACGGTTCCGATCCCGCGGCCGCGCACGCTTGATATCGCTACCGACGCCGATTTCATCGGGCTGAAGCGGCAGTGTCTGGAGAAAATCCGCGCCGAAAGCATCCGGGCCTTCGAGCAGCAGAACCGATAACGTCGTTCGGAGCATTGGCGACTTCGGCGACAATGCCAGGGCGCTGGATCTGTTCAATACCTGCGCGCCGGCTTAATAGCACGGTGCTGGCGTATTGGATGATTCATCGCGCTTTGCCACCGGACTCGCCCCATGAAACTCGCCTTTATCGGAGCCTCGCATTGGCACCTGCCTCTCTATCTCGACCCTGCTCTGCAGATCGAGGGCGTGCAGGTGGTGGGCGTCAGCGACCCGGACGCCGCCTGTGTCAAGGCCTTGGCGGCGCGGCTCGGCTGCGCAGGCGATACCGACTTCCGCGCGCTGTGCCGCAAGACGCGTCCGGATTTCGTCGTCGCACTCGGTCGCCATTGCGACATGGTGGAAGAGGCGAGATTTCTGCTCGAGGAGGGAATTCCCTTCGCGCTCGAGAAGCCCTGCGGATTGAACGCGCGTGACGCAATCGAACTTGCCGCACTGGAGGAACGTACCGGCAATTTCGCCGCCGTGCCGCTGGTGTTCCGCAATGGTGACTTCACCCTGCTGCTGCGAAAAATTGCGGCGCAGGGTACCCAGTACATGAGCTTTCGCTTCATCGCCGGCTTTCCAGCGCGCTATCAGCAGGCGAACTGTCACTGGATGCTCGACCCCGCGCTCTCGGGCGGCGGCAGCACGATAAACCTCGGTATCCATTTCTTCGATCTCGCGCTGCTTCTGATGGGCGCGGACGCGCGGGTGCGCCACGCCACCATGTCCAATGCCGCCTTCGGACATCCGGTGGAGGATTACGGCCTGGTGGTGCTCGAACAAGGTGCTGATCTCTGCGTGATCGAAACCGGGTACCTCTACCCGGCCCCCACCAGCACGTTTGACATGCACTACGCCGTGCGCACGCCGCACGACTATCTTGTCGCGCACGATCCGGAGACCGTCGAGCTGGTACACAGTTCCGGCGAGCGACAAATGATCGCCAGCCACACCACCAACGTGGCCCATTATCGCACCTTCATGCGCGATGTGCTCGACCGCGTCCGCGCCGGCCGGCCGCCGCTGGCGAGACTGTCGGACATGGTCCCGATCATGCGGTTGGTGGGCGACGCCTATGCCAAGGCTGGCCCCTTGCGCAAGTCGACGGTCTCCGCCTGAAGGCAACGCCAGCAAACGTTACGCTGGTGGAACCGAACTCGCGCGGGCCTGTTAGGCGCTCATGGCCATCCGACGTGCCCTCTCGATCTCGCCGCCCCCTGCCCTGACCGCGGCGCTACTTGCATTTGCGCTGTTGCCGCTATCCGCTGCCTTCGCTCAAGACGGCTCGATTCTGACCTATCACGGTGACAACAGCCGAAGCGGCCAGTACGTCGTTCCGGCATTGTCTTGGGCGAAAGTCGGATCGGTCCAGCTCGATCGCACCTTCAACGCCCGTGTGGCGGGCGCGATGTATGCCCAGCCGCTGTACTGGCGTCCGCCCGGCGCCAGCACGGCAACGTTGTTTGTGGCGACGGAGGACGACGTCGTTCAGGCCTTCGATGCGACGACGGGCAAGGAAATATGGAAGCGCGCGATTGGACGTGCCGTGCGAGCCTCGTCATTGCCGTGCGGGAATATCAATCCGCTTGGCATCACCGGAACGCCGGTGATCGATCCGGCGACGGAAGCCATCTATTTCGATGCGGCCGTGGAGCAGGCAAACGGCCCGCGTCACGAAGTGTTTGCGCTCTCGACCAGGGATGGCACCGTTCTTCCGGGCTGGCCGATCGATGTTGCCGACGCTCTGCGGCGGTCGGGACGGCAGTTTGATCCGCGCGTGCAGAATCAGCGCGCGGCGCTCACGCTTCTTGATAACACGCTCTACGTCGCCTTCAGCGGCCACTTCGGGGATTGTGGAGATTTTCATGGCTGGGTTGTCGGACTATCCCTGCATGATCCGAGCAAGCTGGTCAGCTTCGAGACACGGGCGCGCGGAGGCGGCATCTGGTCGCCGGGCGGACCGAGCGTTGCCGGGCATGACATCTACTTTGCCACCGGGAATACGTTCGGCGCGACGAGCTGGAGCGACGGCGAAGCCGTGTTTCGTGTCGGGGCCGGTCTGCGCCGCAGCGATGACAAGAGGGACTATTTTGCACCATCGGATTGGAAAACACTCGATGCCCACGATGCGGATCTCGGAGGCAGCAATCCGCTCCCGCTCGACGTTCCCGGCGCGGGCGGCAACCGCGCTCTGATCCTGGCACTGGGAAAGGATGGCAAAGCCTATCTTCTTGACCGAAATCGCCTGGGCGGTGTCGGCGGCCAGCTCGCGGTCGAAACAGTATCGCAGTCATTGATCATCACTGCGCCGGCCACCTATCGAGTCGGCAACGATGTCTTTGTTGCATTCCGCGCGTCGGGAACGCATTGCCCGCCGGGCCGGGGTCACGATCTGACGGTCTTGAAGATCACGGCAGGCCCTCCGCCGGCGATGGCCGCCGCCTGGTGCGGCGCGGTTCGCGGCCGCGGCTCCCCCATTGCGACCACTACGGACGGGCACTCCGATCCGATCGTATGGATGCTTGGCGCCGAAGGCGACGATCGGCTGCACGCGTTCCGCGGCGATACGGGCGAGCCGATCTTTGTCAGCGAGCCCTTGAGCGGTCTCCGGCGTTTTCAGACGCCGATCGCAACGCACGACCGCCTCTATGTCGGCGCCGACGAGCAAATCTACGCGTTCAAATTCTGAATTTCACTGCGCTCACACGCCTGCTCAAGGGGAGTCGTCCCAACGACCAAAGCCATCGCATTGCACAACCGGCCTGCGGCCATCACCAATCTGCGTCCATGAGCCCTTGAGGTTCCGCAACGGAACCCCACGTTCTCGGCAAGGGAGTCCGTGCCGTGCAGACCATAAAGGCGGCCCTCGTTGCGGCGCTCGCGATCGTCGCTCTGCCTGTCTCCCTCCTTTCCGCCGCAGCGGGGGAGAGCGACAGTCTTGCACTGACGATTTCAATCGATGGGGCGATCGGACCTGCCACAGCGAGCTACGTGAAAGCTGCGTTTGCTACGGCAGCCAAGCGACACGCCGAGGTCGTCATTCTGCGTCTGAATACGCCCGGCGGCCTCGCCACCAGCATGCGCGACATCATCGCGGAGGTGATGGCATCGCCGATACCCGTCATCGGTTACGTCGCGCCGCCCGGGGCCCACGCAGCCAGCGCCGGAACCTACATTCTTTACGCGACCCACATCGCGGCAATGGCGCCGGGTACCAATCTCGGCGCCGCGACACCCGTTCAGATCGGCGGTTCGGTCCCGGGCTTGCCCGATCAGAGCGGCAAGGACAAGCCGAAGGATGCCATGACGGCAAAGATCACGAACGATGCCGTTGCTTTCATCCGCAGCCTCGCCGAGCTGCGTGGCCGCAATGCCGACTGGGCGGAGAAGGCGGTTCGCGAGGCAGCGAGCCTCTCGGCCGGCGCCGCGTTACAGGAGCACGTCATCGATCTCGTCGCGCCCGATCAGGTCCAATTGCTGAGGCAGGTCGACGGTCGCACGGTCGAGCTTCCAGGTGGCAAGACGCGACGCCTGACGACCAGGGATGCCGTGATCGCGCCGATTAAACCCGGCTGGATCTCGCGTCTCCTCGCTGTGATCACGGATCCCAATGTTGCGCTGATCCTGCTGCTGGTCGGCGTCTACGGCCTGATTTTCGAATTTGTGTCACCAGGCGCCGTTGCTCCCGGAGTGGTCGGAACGATCTGCCTCTTGCTCGGCCTCTATGCCCTCAATGTGCTGCCGGTGAACTACGCCGGGCTCGCGTTGATGCTGGTCGGGATCATGCTGTTGGCCATAGAAGCCTTCAACCCGACCGTCGTTCTCGGTGTTGGCGGAGTCATTGCCTTTGTGTTCGGAGCGGCAATGCTGTTCAACGTCCAGGCGCCCGGCTTCCACCTGTCGTTGTGGGTCGTCGGCATCGCGGCGGCGATGTTCATCGGCCTCATACTCGCCGTGTTCCGCTCGCTCTGGCGCGCCCGCAAGGGTCCAGTGCGGGTCGGCGCGCAGGCCATGCGCGGCCTGACTGCCGAGGTCCTCGACTGGTCCGAAAACCAGGGTCACGTGTTTACGCAAGGCGAACGCTGGCAGGCGCGCGGCGTCGACACCTTCAAGCCAGGAGAGCTGGTCGAGGTGGCCAGCGTCATGGATTTGACGCTGATGGTGCGACGACGGCCGGCACTGACCGGCAAAGGAGATGCGTCATGATACTCGATTATTTGACCTACGTAGCGATCGTAGTGATCGTCATCATCTTTTTGAGCTCGGCGATTCGCGTCCTGCGCGAATACGAGCGCGGCGTCGTCTTCACACTCGGCCGCTTCACCGGCGTCAAAGGTCCGGGGCTCATCATCCTCATTCCCGTCGTGCAGCAGATGGTAAAGGCTGATCTCAGGGTCGCGGTGCAAGTCGTGCCGCCACAGGACGTGATTTCACGCGACAACGTCTCGGTCAGCGTCAATGCCGTCCTGTACTTCCGTATCGTCGATCCCGAGCGCGCCATCATCAAGGTCGGCGATTACATGGCCGCGACCAGCCAGCTGGCGCAGACCACGCTGCGCTCGGTGCTCGGCAAGCACGATTTGGACGAGATCCTTGCAGAACGCGACAAGCTCAACGCCGACATCCAGGAGATCCTCGACAAGCAAACGGACGCCTGGGGCATCAAGGTTACCGGCGTCGAGATCAAGGATGTCGATATCAACGAAACCATGGTGCGCGCCATCGCCAAACAGGCCGAGGCCGAGCGACTGCGGCGCGCCAAGGTGATCAACGCGATCGGCGAACAACAGGCGGCCGAGAAGCTCGTCGAGGCCGGCCGAGCCCTCGCCCAGGAACCGCAGGCGATGCAATTGCGCTATTTCGCCGCGCTGCATGACATCGCGGGCGACCGGTCCTCGACCGTGGTTTTTCCGCTCCCGGTGAATCTGCTCGACCACCTTGGCCCGCGCAGCGCATCAAGCTGATGTCCGCCGCCGTTTGCCAAAAGCAGCGCTCGCATGAGGCTCGGCTGGCACAGACATGAATTTGGGATGTGGATCGAAACCAGGTGAAGGCGTCCTCGGTCGCCAAGGCTTCTGCGTGAGAGAGTGCTCCACGCCGCCGGGAACGAGCTAGCCGCTGTGGTAACGCGCAGCCATCCCGCCCATTCATTGCGAGCGCAGGGAAGCTTGATCGGCGCAGCAGGGCTCGAACCTGGGACCCACTGACGCGAGCGCTCGCTGTTGCGGAAGGATGTTTTGAAGTAAGCTCGCAGCCGTGGCGGAGCACGGCTAATGAAGCGACGAGCGCGCTGGATAGAGGGAATTGTAGAGCCCATCGCGGTCGCCTTGTTCCTGATGCTCGGGCCGGCGACTGCTCTCGCACAAACCGACGAAATACAGGTGTATGATGCCGAGATCGCCAAACCCGGCGTCTTCAACCTGATGGTCCATAACAATTTCACGCCCAAAGGGCTGAAAACGCCACGCTTTCCTGGCGGGCTGGTACCCGATCAAACACTCAATGGCGTCCCCGAGTGGGCTTGGGGTGTCACCGACTGGTTCGAGCAGGGCCTTTATTTGCCGCTCTATAGCGTAGCCAACGGGTCGGGGCCGACACTCGATGCGTTCAAAGTGCGCGAGCTATTTGTGGTGCCAAATGCAGCCGAGCGGACCTTCTTCTACGGCATCAATTTCGAATTCAGCTTCAATTCCAGACATTGGGATCCCAATCGATCCACTTCGGAGATACGGCCGATCATAGGCTGGCATTTGGGGAAATTCGATTTCATCATCAATCCGATCCTGGACAACTCCTGGCAGGGCTTCAATCAACTGGACTTCGCGCCGTCAGCCCGGCTTGCATATAATGTATCGAAAACATGGGCCGTTGCCGCCGAGGTGTATTCCGATTATGGAGTGATCAAGCACTTCCTGCCGTTTGAGCAGCAGCAGCATCAGCTATTCGGCGTCATCGACTACAGAAGCGAGCTCGTCAATATCGAGGCCGGTGTTGGCTTTGGACTCACCAGTGCGTCTGATCGGATGGTTGTAAAACTTATGGTCTCGCGAGACATCTACCAGCCGCCGCATAAAGCGGATTGAAAGTGGCGGGCATGGCCCTCGCCGCGCGTGGCCGATGCGATCCGCGCCAACGGTTCAAACGAGACGTTTTGCGTCCTCATTTGCGGCGCGCTACCCGGCGCGCTTCAATGAGTTTCTCAGCGCGGGCCTGATGTCGGCGGGATAGGTCGACGAAAAGGAGGTCAACTCGGCCAAATCGAAGTCCCGTGCGATGATCACGAGACCCTTTTTCCCTCCAGCCATTGATGAAATTTCCGTCGCGGTCGAGCACCACCATCGGATGGGCGCCGCGGTTGAAGGCGTAGATGCGGTCCTTGCTGTCGACCGCGACGGAAGCGACGTCGGTCAGTTGCCAGCCATCGGGCAGCTTCGCCCAGTTCTCGACCACGCGGTAACGATGCTCACCCGAACCAAGAATGGGCGGCATGGAGTCTCCTCTCGCCTGTCACGCCGAAGCGATCGATCTGCATCGCCTGCAGAGAAATGTCGGGCCAGTCGCCCGCCGTCTCCCGCTCAGGCAAAGGTACAATTCTTGGACTCAAGCACCTTGCCAATGCCGGACAATTCGAGAATGTCGCCACCAGCTTTAAGGGCTTTCATGACGCCGGCTTCCTTTTCCTCGCGCGCGGCCGACTTGGCGCAAACCTCGGCAATGTTCTCCTTGGGCACGATGACCACGCCGTCGTCGTCGGCGCTGACGATATCACCGGGCCGGACGGCAATGCCGCCAATGACGATCGGCTGATTGATATAACCAAGGGTCTCCTTGACGGTGCCCTTCATGCACAGCCCATAGGAGAAAACAAGGAAGCCGGTCTTGCGGATCGCCGGTCCATCGCGCACGCCGGCATCCGTGACCAGGCCGGCAATCCCCCTGGCGACGCAGGCTGTCGATAGCACCTCGCCGAAACCGCCCTGCTCCGGATGGTCGCCCGCGCTCACCACGAGCACGTCGCCCGGTTTGGCCAGCGAGATCGCCGTGATAAGCATCATGTTGTCGCCCGGGTGGCAGCTCACCGTAAGCGCCGGCCCACAGGCGCGCATTCCCGAATAGATCGGCTTGATCCGAGACGTCAGCGCACCCGTCCGCCCCTGCGCCTCATGAAGGGTGGATGGAGGAAATTGCTTGATGCGTTCGACGAGTTCTGCGGCGGGCCGATCGAATGTTCTGATGACGTGAACCATGGTCCCTCCAAGGGTCCGCAATCTGCGTTTCACCCCCAATAATCGATCGTCTCAGGTTGGAGAAATTCAGATTTTAGGATTGCCGCATCGCATTTCGTTATGGCTCGTCCTTCGAGGCGCCCAGAGGCGATGTTGGGGCGCACGTAGTGACGGCATTTGAACCGGCAGAGCAATCGAACTGCCCCCAGTTCTTGACGATGATCTCGAGCAATATCTTGTAAACGGCAAATGCGGCATCGGACAAAGCAACGTTATCAGAGATGCATAGCGACATTTGCAGCGATGCCGCCGGCGCATCGATCCGTCGAATACAGAGTTCGTCAAAATTCGGCAGTACCTTTGCGATGGACATGGGCAACACGGTGGCACCCATTCCGGCTGCAATCGCGGACGAGAGGGCCGATTGCGAATGGATCTCGGCGACGATGCGCGGACGGAGCCCGACCTCGGCACAGGCCCGCTCCACCGCCTGCCGCAGGAAGGATTCCCGATACGGAAGAAGGAGGTCGAATTGCGCAACCTCCGCCGCCGAAACGCTTTCCGACTGCGGCAGCTCCGAACACATGCTGTGCGGCGCGACGAGAAAAAAGTCCTCCCGCATCAGCGGCTTGTAATCGAGACCGGTCACCGGACGATCGCCGTAAAGGACAGCCATATCCATACTGCCCTTCAGCATCATTTCGCTGAGCACGATCCCGAAACTGTCGTAAATGTGCAGCACGATGCCGGGAAAGCGTTCGCGTACCTGCATCAGCAGCGGGGTCGCAAGCAAAGTCGCCGAGCTGAGCGGCGCCAGGCCGATCGTGATGTTGCCGGTGAGCTCGGGCTGGTTGTCCAAAATGGTACGCCGAGCCTCATCAATTTGCCGCTGGATCGACTTGGCATAGCGGTAGAGGGTTCGACCGGCGTCAGTCGGCCTGACGCCTCTGGCGCTGCGGTCCAGCAGCTTTCGCTTGAAGTCCACCTCCAGGCTGGCGATCTGCTGGCTCAACGCCGGCTGCGCGATATTGAGCAGCTTCGCCGCGCGCGACATGCTTCCGAGGTCGACGACTTTGACGAAGGCTTCGAGGCGGCGAGTATCCAATACAGGGTTCCCAGCGAGGAGGTCATCATGGCGGCAGCAATACGCTGGAGCTATGGGACTAGAACGAAATGTTCTTACCACCTGGAACCGGCCGGGCCTATAGGTAAGGCTGCACGGAGGAGCCGCAAACCAATGGGATTTTCGGACTATCGAACGGCGTTGGTGACGGGCGCATCTTCGGGTATCGGGGCCGCGACGGTTCGCCGCCTGAGCGCCGAAGGGCTAGACGTCTATGCGGCGGCGCGGGATGCGGACCGGCTGGCGAGCCTTTCATCCGAGACTGGGTGCCACGTCTGCGCCATTGATGTCAGCGACCTTGATGCGCTGACGGCGCTGGCAAAATCGGTCGAATTCGACGTTCTCGTCAACAATGCCGGCCAGTCCCGTCGCGGCAACGTCCTCGACACCACGCCTGATGATGTTGACGCGCTGATCGACGTGAATCTCCGCGCGGTCCTGCATCTGACCCGCCTGATCGTACCCGGCATGGCCAAGCGCGACCGCGGACACATCGTCAACATCTCATCGATCGCCGGCCATTATGCCTTCGCAGGCGGCAATACCGTGTATCACGCAACGAAGGCGGGCATCCATTCGCTCTCGCAGCAATTGCGTGTCGATCTCTACGGCACGCAAGTTCGCGTGACCGAGGTTTCGCCGGCGCGCGTGGAGACGGAAGTCTTCGGACGGCTACTGGGTGACCTTGCCGAGGCCAAGCGCCGCTTCTTCGACGACTACGATGCATTGCAGCCCGAAGATATCGCCAACGCGATCGGCTTCGCGATTGGCTCACCCGCGCGCATGAATGTCGCGTTCATGGAGGTACTGCCGACCCAGCAAGTCGTGGGCGGCCTGAACTTCGCTCAGAGGCATCGGCAAACTGCGGCATGATCGTCGAGAGGCGCAAATCGATACGCTAGGCAGGGGCGATGATCGTGGATCTCGCTAAAATCGAACAGCTAGTCGATCTGGTCTCGCGATCGCGCATCGCTGAGCTGGAGCTGACGCAAGATGGAACGCGCGTCCGTATCCTGAAAAGCCTGGCGCCGCGTGAGGAGAATCCCGTCCCGCGTCGTGCCCTGCATGGATCAGATGGGATGCGCGTTTCCCGGCACGAGCCGATCCCCTCGCCGGGCGTGTCGGATGTCGAAGAGACCGTCGTGCCCGCCCCGATGCACGGCGTTTTCTATCGGGCCGCGGCGCCGAACGAGCCGCCGCTGGTCGAGATCGGCGCCACAATCAAGGCCGGCCAGAAGATATGCATGATCGAAGCGATGAAAACGTTCATCGACGTCGCCGCTGAGACACCCGGTGTCGTCCTTGAGATCCTCGCCGACAACGGTGACGAGGTCGAGGCGGGACAGGCGCTGTTCCGGATCCGACCCGCAGGCCCCTCCTGATGTTCGATACCGTCCTGATCGCCAATCGCGGCGAGATCGCGCTTCGCATCCAGCGCGCCTGCCGGACGATGGGACTCAAGACCGTCGTCGTTCATTCGGAGGCGGATCGGGACGCGCGCTACGTTAGATTGGCAGATCAAGCGCTCTGCATCGGTCCGGCCTCGGCGAGCAGCACCTACCTGAATCCAGCAGCGATCTTGCTCGCGGCGGAAGTCAGCGGCGCGCAGGCGATTCATCCGGGTTACGGATTTCTGTCGGAAAGCGCGGAGTTCGCCGGCAGGGTTGCACAGGCCGGCCTCACCTTCATCGGCCCACCAGCGGACTGCATACGAACGATGGGCGACAAGGTCGCGGCCAAACGAGCGATGCGGGTGGCTGGCGTCCCTTGCGTGCCTGGCCCGGACAGCTCCTTGCCGGACAATCCGGTAGAGGTACACGCCATCGCGCGGGAGATTGGATATCCCCTTATCATCAAGGCAGCAGGCGGGGGCGGCGGGCGCGGCATGCGGATTGTGCGCGCCGAGCATGAACTCGATGACGCGGTCACGCTAACACGCGCAGAAGCGAGCCAGGCCTTCAAGAACGCCGCCGTCTACATCGAGAAGTTTCTCGAAAAACCACGCCATATCGAGATTCAGGTCTTATGCGACCAGCACGACAACCATCTTTGGCTCGGGGACCGCGACTGCTCGCTCCAGCGCAGAAATCAGAAGGTCGTCGAGGAGGCCCCCGCGCCCGGCATCGACCCCGCGCTCGTCGAACGTGTTGGACTGAGCTGTGTCGAAGCCTGTCGGCGGATCGGTTACCGGGGCGCAGGCACCTTCGAATTCCTCTATGAAGATGGGAGGTTCTTCTTCATCGAGATGAACACGCGCGTCCAGGTGGAGCACCCGGTCACCGAGATGACCACAGGGATCGACATCGTCAAGGAGCAGATTCGCATTGCGCGGGGCGAGCCGTTGCTGATCTCGCAGGCGGACATCGCGCGGATCGGTCATGCGGTCGAATTTCGCATCAACGCGGAAGATCCGGTCACCTTCGCGCCTTCACCAGGCGTGGTGACGCGTTGGGATCTTCCCGGCGGCATCGGCATCCGCATCGACTCGCACATCGTCGCCGGTGCCAATGTTCCGCGTCACTACGATTCATTGATCGGCAAGCTCATCGCCCATGGCGCCGGCCGCGATGAAGCACTGGCGCGCGCGCGTGTCGCGCTGTCCGAGCTGCACGCCGAGGGCATCCGGACCAATGTGCCGCTGCATCAGGCCATTCTGGCGGACCCGACGTTCTGTCGGGGCGGTTATGATATCCACTATCTGGAGCATTGGACGACCAAGCGGATGGCTGCGAAATGACGGCTCACGATCGACCACGGATCAGCCTTCTCGGCACCACCGCCCTCCTGTTCGAGGCGCCCGGCACGTTCGACCTGCCGCACCAAAGGCGAATCTGGGCTCTCGCCGCGACAGCCTCAAAATGGCCCGGAATCCGCGAAGCCATCCCGGGTATCACCAATCTGATGCTGACCTTTGAAACACCCCCGCGCGAGCTGGAGTCGCTGATCGCGGCCCTCAACGACGGTTGGGACGAAGCGCGGGAGCGTGGGATCGGAGGCCGCGAGATCACGTTGCCGGTCACCTATGGTGGTGAGATTGGCTCGTCACTCCAGGCCGTTGCCGATTATACCGGCCTGTCCGTCGACGACGTGGTGTCGATCCATGCCGCGCCCCTCTACACCGTGTTCGCGCTGGGAAGTCATCCCGGCTATTGCTACCTCGGCGGCATGGACCCGCGTATCTCCATGCCGCGGCGTCAGACGCCGCTCCAACGTTCCGCCGGCGGCTCGGTGTCCATCGGCGGATCCCAGACCGGGGTATCCGCTTCACCGGGCCCCAGCGGCTGGCATGCGATCGGGCATACGACCTGGAAATTCTTCGACCCATCCCGGGCAATACCGGCGGCGCTGGCACCGGGCGACACCATCCGCTTCGAGATCGAACGGGTGCTTCCTTGATCGAGATTCTGACCGTTCTCGGCCCGACCAGCGTCCAGGACCTCGGCCGCCTCGACCAGTATCGCTTTGGGGTCGGCACGTCTGGCGCGATGGACGACATCGCCTTGCGCGCCGGCAACATCATGCTGGCCAACGACGAGAATGCGGCCGGCATCGAGATCCCGATGATGCCGTTCAAGCTTCGTTTCCGCCAGGATATGGCCTTCGCGCTCACGGGCGCAGAGGTCGAGGCGGAGATCGGAGGACGATCGATCCTGCCGTGGTGGCGCTCGCAGGCGCGCGCTGGAGACATTCTCAGCCTGAAGGCGATGCCCCGTGGCGCAAGATCCTATCTGACCGTCAGCGGCGGCATTGACGTTCCAATGGTCTTGGGATCACGGAGCACCCAGTTTCGCGGCGAGTTCGGCGGCTTTCACGGGCGACCGCTGCAGCCGGGAGATATGCTGCCTTGCTCCACACCCAATCCCGCGGCGGGCATCGGAGAGCTCGGGATCGAGCCGGCCGACATCATCCTCGCCCGGTCGCATGTGCCGGCCGACGATACTTTGGTGAGGGTCGTGATCGCCGGCGAATACGAAGCGTTCGACGGCGCCACACAGGAGTTATTTTGGCGCAGCAGTTGGAAGATTACGCCACAGAGCAACCGCTACGGTTACCGCCTGCAAGGCCCTGCCGTGAAACCGATCTCGCCGATCGAAAAGCGCTCTCATGGCATCGTCCCCGGCGTCATCCAAATCCCGCCCAATGGGCAGCCCATCATCCAGATGCGCGATGCCCAGACCTCCGGCGGCTATCCGAAAATCGCAACCGTGATCAGGGCTGACCTTTGGCGCGTCGGGCAGGCGAAGCTTGGCGGCAGACTACGATTCGAGCAAACAGCGTATGCGGATGCACTTGCCGCCGAGGCCGATGTCTCGACTTATCTTGACCGGCTCAGGACCGACGTTCGACTTCTCCAGGAGCTTCGCCGATGCCGATAGATGCATCCCATATCGAACATCTGGCGAAGCTCCTGGAGAAATACAGCGTCGCGTCCATCGAGATCGAGGACAACGAGCAATCGTTGAAGCTCGTCGTGGAGCTCGGCGCGTCTTCGCCAGTGCCGGCGGTCACATCCGGCCCCAATGAAGATGGCTGCGTCGTCGCGATGGCGGACGTCGCGGGGCGCTTCCTCGCCGGGCACCCTTGGCGGGCAAAGCCGTTCGTCGAACCCGGCCAACGGATCGAAGCCGGCGCCATCGTCGGCCTCGTCAAAGTCGGCCTGATCTATGCGCCGGTTCTTTCCCCCGCTGACGGCATCCTCGATGCTGTCCTCGCAGAGACAGGTGCGACCGTCGGCTACGGAACGCCGATCGCCAGGATTCGTCCCATCGCCGGGAACTGCTCGGCTTGAACGACGGCATGCCAGGCCAAGCGGTGATCACTGCGCTTAGTTGACCAACACCGTCGCCGGGGCGACCTCGCCACCACCCTGCTCCACCACGCGTCGTACGGTGCCCGCGAGGTTGACGGAGCCGGGAGTGTCGCTGTGAATGAGGATCGAGCGCGCCTCGACCTTGATCGACTTGCCCTCGATCGTCTTGACCGTACCGCTGTCCAGAAACCTCTGAACCCGCTCCGCCACGGCCTCTGGCGAGGTGATGACCGAGTTAGGCAGCTTGCGGGACACAAGATGGGCGTTCTCGTCATAGGCACGATCGGCGAGAAAGAGCGTCAGGACCCGCAGGCCGACCTTGCGGGCGGCGCGCACAATTTCGGCGTCCGGCTGCGAAAACACGATGAAGTCTCGATCGATGATTGCGATCGCACGGGCGACGACGGCTGCCATGTCCGGATCGGCGTTCACCATGTTGCCCATCGCAGCGTGGAAGCTGACATGGGTCACGCGGTGGCCTGCATTGGTCGCGATCGCCTGCAGCGCACCAATCTGGTAGACCATATGCTTCTCGAGCTCGGCTGCATCCATTTGGATAACGCGGCGACCAAAACCGAGCAGATCCGGCAGACCTGGATGGGCGCCGATCTCGACGCCCTTAGCCTTGGCCATCCGGACCGTGCGATCCATGATGATCGGGTCGCCGGCATGGAAGCCGCATGCCACGTTGGCGGAGGAGACGATCTCCATGAGCGCCTCGTCATCACAGATGCGATAGTTGCCGAAGCCTTCGCCCATGTCCGAATTGATGCCGATTTTCATGTTTGAACCACCTTTCTTGATTGTTGCTTAGTTCCACTCACAGCGCTCGATAAAGATCGGCCGTCGCGCGCACCCTTCCGATGTAGTCGTTGATAGGAGCCATGGCCGCAACGGCGTCCTGATAACTGACCTCGCTGAAAGCGATGAATGATCCCGGCCGCGCCTGGCCGAGGCGCCAGAGATCGGCCTGGATCACGGCGGCCATCTTCGGATACCCCCCGGCTGTGTTGGCGTCGCTCATCTGGATGATCGGATCCCCGGACGGCGGCACCTGCACGACGCCCGCTACCACGCCGTGCGAACGCATCTCGACGGGCGCAGCCAATGTCAACTTCGCGCCGGTGAGGCGATATCCGCCCCGATCGCTCTGTGCGCTGATCTTCCATCTTGTGGACCAGAAAATGGCCCGCATCGCATCGGAAAACAAATCGTGCTCTCCGGCCCGCATGACGCGCACTCGCAGAACGCGATCCTGGTCCGAAGGATCCGACTCCGTGATTGTCAACTCAGGTGGTTCGGCGCCAAAATCGCAGCGGCCGGCGGTTTCTCGCTGCCCTCCGACCGGAACGACGTCGCCCGCTTGCAAGGCGCGTCCGTCCAGCCCACCAAAAGCTGCGCGAAGATGGGTACTCCGCGAGCCCAGCACGCGGGGAACGTCGATCCCTCCGGCGACCGTCACATAGACGCGCGCGCCGCGCCTGGGCGAGCCAATCGTGAGGACTTCTCCCGCTCTCGCCCGCATACACCACCAGGGCGGAACGCCCCGATCTCCCAGCCTTGCATCACAATCAGCGCCCGTGAGCGCAAATGAGATTCCGGCGTTGAAGCGCAGGCGGAAGGGAAATGTTTGCACCTCGATGCTTGCGGCGTCACCATCGTTACCGAGCAGCGCGTTTCCAGCTTCGAGAGCGACGGGATCCATGGCGCCGGACGTGCTCACGCCAAAGCGGCGCGCACCGCGACGGCCCAGATCCTGGATCGTATTGAATGCATGGCTGGTCAGGATCTCGATCACAGGTCGATCCGAGCGATTCTGAATTTGACACGGTCGCCGGGAACCATCAGCGACGGCTGCTTCCTCAGGGGATCAAACATCGTCATCTCGGCCCAGCCGATTGCGTTCCAGCCGTTCGGGCTTGTGAGCGCCGCGACACCGGTCTGCATCCCGCCGATCGTCACCGAACCCGCGCGCATGTTGAGCGACGGCACCGACTTGCGCGGCATGAAGATGCGAGGATCGAGACCATGCAGATAGCCGAAGCCCGGAGAGCTCGCGATCGCACAGACGGTATACTCACCCTCACTGTGGATTCTGATAACCTCTCGTGCCGATAGTCCCGAGCGAGCCACGACCGCAGGCAGGTCGAAGCCGAGTTCGCCGCCATAAACAACAGGTATCTCAATCAGCTTGCCATCGGGATTGCGCGGGCTCAAACGATGCCACAGTTCGACAATCGACGCCGCTAGGGCGCCGACGTCGTCTGGCGGCTGCTCAAACGTGAGCATGACGTTGGTCACGCCAACAACAGCCTCTTCGACGTTGGGCCAGGACGAGAGCACGTCGGCAAGCGACCAGATGCGGCCCTGTTGAACGAGGTCGAACTCCCCCTGTGCCTCCACCAGCATGGCCAGTGTGCCGATCAGGCTGATCTTTGGATCCTTCTCGAGCACGCCGACGAAGGGAGAGGCACGATGGTTGATCGACAAATGGCGCTCCGGAGATCAAACGCGCAGCAACGCCGCCGTATCCAATCTAGATGACCCGCAAGAAGTAAACCAACACGTTGTCGCTCTGTGGGCATAGCGGATATCGATTGCTGGCGAGACATCCCGTTTTCCTGCACCGCCATGCGCGCCGCCGAGCACATGCCATGCGCTTGCGGCCGAATGCGATCGTCTCCAGGCTTCCGTCCCCGAGTTCAGTGCTGCGCAATCACGTGATTGCTTGGTGCGTTCCAGCGCGCGACGACCTGCTGGCCTACCGCATAGCGGAGTCCGGAATGCTGCGATTGGTTTTGCTCGAAGACGATCAGTTGTTCGCCGCTCGCCGTCTTCAGATAATAATGGCTGACAAAGCCGCGATAGACGACCTGATCGACCCGTGCGGCAACGCTGTTCGCGCGACCGCTCCCAGCATCCTGATCGGCTTCCTCGACGATGATCGCTTCTGGCCGGATCGAAACCATCACGTCCGCAGCGGAAGCTGGAACCTGATCGATCTGGAGTTTCAGGTCCTCCGACACGCGAATAATCGCGCCATCTCCATTGCGCTGCTCGACCTTGCCTTCGAACAGGTTGGACGCACCGATGAACTTCGCGACGAATTTCGAGGCTGGTCGCTGATAGATCTCGGTCGCCGACCCGACTTGTTCGAGCTTGCCGTCGCGCATCACCACGATCTTGTCGGCCATCGTCAGGGCCTCGTCCTGGTCGTGCGTGACCATGATGGTGGTCAGGCCCAATCGGCGCTGCAGGGCTCGCAATTCGACCTGCATGCTTTCGCGAAGCCCCTTGTCGAGGGCTCCCAATGGCTCGTCGAGCAGCAGCATCGCGGGCTCGATCACCAGCGCCCGCCCCAGCGCGACACGCTGCTGCTGGCCGCCCGAGAGTTGGGCAGGATATCGCTTCCCAAAGTTCGAAAGCTGGACGAGGTTGAGCGCCGCGGCCACCTTCCTGGCGGCCTCGGCCTTGGCAATCCCGCGCATCTCCAGCCCGAATGCGATATTCTCCTCGATCGTCAAATGCGGAAATAAAGCATAGTTCTGGAACAACATCCCGATGTTGCGACGATGTACTGGCACATCGGTAATCCTTGCATTGTTCACGAAGACGTCACCGGATGTCGGGCGGATCAGCCCGGCAATCATGCGTAGGCAGGTCGTCTTGCCGCACCCGCTCGGACCGAGCAGGGCAACCATATGGCCGGGCTGGATCATCAGGGACACGTCGTCGACCGCGACCACGCGACCATATTCCTTGCTTAGGCGTTCAAGCCTGACTTCGGAAGACTTCATGGCCACCCGCCTCAGCTTGTGAAAACATCATTGTAACGCTCCAGCCACGGGCCGCGACGCGGAACGATGAACTTCCAATCCGGCGTGAAGAGCCCGAGATCGGTCGCCTTGGTTTCGGGATATGCAAGGAATTTTGCAATCTCGGGCTTAAAGTCGATACCGCTGACCGAAGGCGCGCTCAGCGTTCGCTCGGACAGCATCTTGGCGACCGACGGCTCCAAAACGCGGTTGATGAATGCGGCCCCCAATTCCGGCTCGGGTGCATTCTTGACCAGCGTCATGCTGTTGATACCCGTGAATGTGCCCTCCTTGGGGAACGTCATGTCGAGCGGAACGCCCTTCGCGGTGTGGGGATAGATCGCCTTCGAATACTCGATGCCGCCGATCGTTGCCTGTCCCTGGGCGACCTGCAGCACCTGTGCCTCGCTGTCATAAATCGTGAGGACGTTCGGCTTGAGCGAAGCCAGCTTGTCCCAACCCTTGTCGACCAGGTATTGAGCCTCCTTGAACGGCTTGCCCGTTACAAGGGCCGCCGCGACGATGAGCATCAGCACGCTCTGGGTGTTCTTGGGCGTGTTCAAGAGGATCTGCTTGCGATACTTCGCATCGAAGATCTCTTCGTAGCTCTTGATCGGCTTCGTCACCTGCGGATTGATGAATAGCGCCGCACTGGAGATCGAGAACCCGACGCCATAGCCGTCCTCGAAGATGTAGCGCGGATAGACCTTCGCAAGATTGGGAATCTTGTTGGGATCGAGCTTGTCGATCAACCCCTCCTGCTTCGCTTGAGGCACACCAACATCATCCATCATCATGACACTGTATCGCGGCGTGTCGCGCGTCGCGCGAAGCGCCGCGATGTTGGTGAGCGTCACTCCTTCCAGTGTAAAGACGCGACAGTTGAATTCAGCCTCGAACTTGGGAATGACCTCCGTTTCGATCAGCTTGCCCAGGGCGGAGTTGTAGACGCCAACCTGCAGTTGCTTGACGCCCTGTGACCGCGCCCGGCTGATGATCGTGGGGAAGGCAAGCGCGGATGCGCCGGTCTTGATGAAAGTCCTACGCGTCAGTCTCATGGGTCCAATCTCCATCTAAGTAGGTACATTAGGTGGCCAGCGCTCGACGAAGGCCAACCAACTTCTCCAGCAGCATGACGCCGACCATCGCCATCAGGATAATGATCGTCGACATCGCGGGCACGGAAGGATCAAAGACGTTGACGAGTTGCCGCATCAGCACAAGCGGCACCGGAGAGTATTCGGAATTCGCGAGCCACATGGTGACCGGGTAATTGTCGAACGACACCATGAAGGCGAACAGTCCCCCGGCAGCGACTCCAGACGCGATCTGCGGCAGCGTTACACGCCAAAAGGTCCACAGCCGGTTCGCGCCCAGCGTACGTGCGGCATCCTCCAAATTCTCGTCTACCAACTGAAGACTGGTGACGACCGTGCGGATGACGTATGGGGAAGTCACAACGACATGCCCGATCAGGAGGTTCACCCTCGCGTCTTCCGAGCCAAGCTTTGTGAGGACCTGGAGCAGCGCCAGACCTGTTACCAGGGCAGGGAATATCAGCGGCGAGAGCAAGAAGGCTTTCATGGCCGCCATGCCGAAGAAGTTTCCTCGCACCAGCGCAAAGGACGCCGGCACGCCGAGCAGCAGAGAGCCCGCTGTCGTGCTAAGCGCGAGCAGGATGCTCAGCCGCATCGCTTCAAGGAAGTCACGTTCCTGCAGGACCTTGATGTACCATTTCAGCGTGAAACCCTGGGGCGGAAACGTTACGAAATACGAATCAGAGACCGACACCGCCATGACAAGAAGTAGCGGCGCGATGATGAAGATCATCATCGCGGCCGTAATCGCGTAGAGGACATAGGCGCCGAAGCCTGAGAAATGCTCGTCCATCAACTGGGCCTCCGAAGACGGCGGCCTTCGAGAAGCCACATCGAGAAACCATTGACCGCGAAGACCACGCCCACGAGCACTACGGCAATCGCGGCGCCGAACGGCCAGTCGTACACGACAAAGATCTGCTGCTCGATCAGATTGCCCAGCATGAGCGCGGAAGCCCCTCCCAGGATCGCGGGGATGACGAAGGATCCGGCCGTCAACGAGAACACCAGGGTGAAGCCCGCCACGAAGCCGGGCATGCTCAGCGGCAGTGTCACCCGCAGAAAGACCTTCCACCACGGCGCGCCGAGCACGCGAGCCGCGTCCTCCAGATTGCGATCGATCTTGCCGAGCGCCGAGGCCAGCGGCAGGACCATCATCGGGAAGAAAACGTGTAACGATCCGATGACGACGGCCTTCTCGGTATAGAGGATCGATACCGGCGCTTCGACGATGTGCAGGGTCATCAGGATCCAGTTCAGCATCCCCTTCGGGCCGTTAGCCAGGATCAGCTGCCATCCGTAGCCGCGCACAACGACGCTGACGACCAGCGGAGCGATGACGATGAGCGTGATGATCCGGGTGACGAGCGGGCGGCTTTTCACCATGACCAGCGCGACCGGATAGGCCAGTACGGTCGCAAGCGCCGACGTGATCAGGCTGATCCTCAGCGTCGTCCAGAACACGCGCGCATAGAGTTCGATGTGGATGAGCCGCGCGTAGTGCACCGGCGTGAATGGGCGCCCGATAATCCCCTGACTGTTCTGGGTTTGTATACTCGAGAACAGCAGACTTATTGCCGGATAGAAGAAGAAATACGTCAGGAAGACCAGCATCGGGAGCGCCAGCAACCCCGCGGGCAAGTGGGGACGCCACCACGATCCCTGTCGGGTCTCTGGTTGGGCACCCACAACAGCCACCGCCTCGTCGCTGGTCATTGCTGGCCGTCTCCGACTGCGCGATACAAAGACCCACCCTTCTTTAAGTGAAGCTTAAACGCGGACACCTTACAGGACCAAGATTGTCTTCGTTTAGGGGCATCGCAAACGGTTATGACAATCGGCGCGGCATCCTGCCTGAACTTCGATCACTGAGCCCGCCTCATCCACACCTCCCGTTAGCGCAAGCCCTCGCAAAAATTCGCAATACGCCGGCAGCCCTCCTTCAAGGACTCGATGTCGGTCGCGTAGGAAATCCGGAAATACGGGCTCATTCCATAGGCCCCGCCATGAACGGCGGCGACATGCTGCTCTTCCAGAAGGGCAGATATGAAGTCGGCGTCGGTATCCAGCCGCCGCCCTCCCTTGGACGTCTTGCCGATGCAGCCGGCAATGTTCGGGAACACATAGAATGCGCCCTGGGGCTTGTGGCAGGTGATCCCGGGGATTCGATTGAGGAGCGAAACCACCAGATCGCGCCTGTCGCGATAGATGTCGGCGCGCTCTTTCAGGAAATCCTGAGGACCGTCCAGAACCGCCACGGTGGCCGCCTGGCTCAGTGTACAGATTCCGCCTGTCGCCTGACCGTGGACATTGGTCATGGCCGCAATCAAGGTCTTGGGGCCACCGCAATAGCCGACGCGCCAGCCCGTCATGGCGTAGGCCTTGGATGCGCCGTTGACGGTTATGACGCGGTCCTTCAGCCTGGGTTCGACCTGCGCGATAGTGCAGAACTCGAAACCATCATAGGTGAGATGTTCATAGATGTCATCGGTGAGGATCCAGACGTCGGGATGCTTCAGCATGACGTCCGCGATCGCGCGCATCTCGGCGTGCGAGCAAGCGGCGCCGGTCGGATTGTTCGGGAAATTCAGGATCAGCCATTTTGTCCTTGGCGTGATCGCGGCCTCGAGATCCGCCGGCCGAAGCTTGAACTGGTTATTCTCTGGACACGGCACGGCTATGGGTGACGCCTCCGCGAGCAGAACGATGTCGGCGTAGGTAATCCAGCCCGGCGCCGGAATGACCACCTCGTCGCCGGGATTGCAGGTGGCGAACAGCGCGTTAAAGATGATCTGCTTGCCCCCGTTGGCGATCAGGATTTCATCAAGAGCGTAGTCAAGGTTGTTCTCACGCTTGAACTTGCGCTGGACCGCGGTTCTCAGAGCCACGGTTCCGGGCATCGCCGGATACTTGGTGTCCCCCGCGAGCGCCGCCCGATGCGCGGCATCAATGGCATGTGCAGGTGTCGGGAAATCGGGCTCGCCGGAAGACAGGCTGACGATCTTGACGCCCGCATCGCGCAACTCACGCGCCTTGTCCGTCATGGCCGCCGAGGCGGATACCTTCACGGTTTTGAGGCGGTTCGCAAGTTCAGGCATTATCGGCTCCACTTCTTGTCTCCACAGGTTGCGCGGCCTCGGATCGACGCGCAAATCGCAACTCCCCTATGACCTGAAACGTCGGAATGACCTCGAGCATCGCCACGTTCATGCGCAGCGGCGATCCGACGGCGAACGCGATCGCGTCCGCAATGTCTTCGGGGTGAAGCGTCTCGAATGCACCAACAAAGCGGTCATTGCCGTCACCGCCGACGTTCCGGTTCTGGAAAATGGTGGTCGCGACTCGACCCGGCGACACCTCGGTAACGCGAACCCGGGTGCCGCAAAGATCAACGCGCAACTGCTGCGACAGCGAATGGATGCCTGCCTTGGTCGCGTGATGGGCAACCGAAGAATTGAAGGTCGTCGCGTTCTCGCCGAATGCGTAGTGACCAGCGATGGAGGAGATGTTTACGACGTGCCCGCGGTCACGCCTGGCCATGCCCGGCACGATCAGCCGCGTGAGATGGAGGACCGCCCGCAAATTCACGTCCACGAGTATGTCGACATCCTCCGCGGCGGTATTCAGAATGCTGCCGCGCCGGGACTGGCCCGCATTATTGACGAGAACGTCGAACTCGGCCGAACTCGCCAGTTCCGTCAAAGCGTCAAGGTCGCTGACATCGACAGCGCAGGCACGACACCCAGTCTCGGTCGACAAGCTCGCCAGCCGTCTCGCATCCCGAGCGACCGCGTAGACCTTTAGCCCGTCTGCGCTTAGGCGGCGAACAGTCGGAGCCCCGATGCCCGAGGACGCGCCCGTCACCAATGCCGTTCGGTAGTCCGCAAATCCCATCCGCATGGCTCTCTTGCGATCAAGCGGAGCGGCGGAACACTACGTTCACATGAACGCTCGCAGATAGAAGGGATTCGATCTGCCCTCATAAGGATGGCCGATGGCTCAACCGACCCGCACGCATCCCCATAAGCGCCACCGATACCGGCAGAGTGAATTGCTCTTACTCGCTTTCGGCCATGTCCCCCTACATTCGCTCCGGGTCCCCTTGCTCATCCTTGCGAGAGAAAACGTGCATGCTGGAGGTCAACAATCGGATCGTCATGGTCTCGGGCGCCTCGCGGGGCATCGGACGCGCCGTGGTCGATCGACTCGTGGCCTCGGGGTTCCGTGTCTCGGCAGGCCTTCGTGATCCCAACAGCCTTCAGCAGAGCGAGCGGGTCATGACGCACCACTATAATGCTGACGATACCGAGAGCCCGATAGCGTGGGTCAAGGCGACGCTCGGGCGATGGGGCGGCGTGGACGCTATCGTCAACGCAGCCGGCATCAATCCGAAGGTCCGAGTGTCGGACGAGGGCGAGGATGAGCTGGAAGAGATGTGGCGGATCAACGTCAAGGGCCCGCTGCGTGTCATCAGGGCCGCCCTGCCCCATCTGGCGGTCTGCGGCCACGGACGGGTGGTCAATCTTGGATCACTCGCCGGCAAGCGGGTAGGAAGCAATGTCGGCTACGCCATGACCAAATTCGCCGTGGTCGCACTCACGCACGGGATCCGCCGCGAGGGTCGCGCAACGGGCATTAGGGCCACCGTCATCTGTCCTGGCTATGTCGCTACGGACATGACGTTGAACGATGACGAAATTCCCCGCCATGAGATGAGCCAACCCGGCGACATCGCCCGGCTGGTCGAAACCGTTCTGATGCTGCCGAACAACGCCTCGGTCTCCGAACTGCTGGTGCATTGCCAGTTCGAACCGATGTTGTAGGTGAAATGACGGGTTGAGCGGCCGCTTGAAATTCTGGATGCCCGAGTTGTCTTCGAGAACTCCGGCATCCAATCGCGCACAAAACCAAAAGGGCCGTGGCTCGCTCACGGCCCATCCGGGAATAATTTCTACGAGATCAAATGCCCCAGCCCCCGGCGACCTGAACTTAGGCAAAAAGGCGGCGAAATGGGAGCATAGAATCGACCGCCGCATTGCGGAACATCCGCGATGTTGCCGTCCGGCAACAATATGAATTCGAGGACTTGTGAAGTTTGTGAGCGACCGGCGCCTACGCTGATCCGGACGTTGCAGCCGGCAACATCGCCGAACTCGCCAACGCAGTTGAGCCCGTTCAGACGGCTGCATCCACATCGAGAAGATCAACGGCCCGATGCTGTTCGAGCTAAAGGCGACAGCGGCGGAGTACAAGGCCCGCCTCTAAACAGGTATCTGCCGTCCCGGCGCCAAACATAGGCGCGGCGAGCCATCTTCAGGAATTTCCGGCCGACGCTACGCGTCGCCGCTGATCACATGATTTCGGCGGACCGGACATGCCATACTCTGAGATGCTTCCGCATCGTTCGTAGTGCCAATCTGGAAGAGATTCGGCGGGCTAACAGGATGCAAGCAGACGGAGAGAACTATGACCGAAACGTTGTCGGGTATGGCTATGGGCGCGCTTCGTGAACTATCCGACGTATTCGGGCGAATGCCGGACGACTGCGCCGACGAACTGATCGATGCAATCATTGCTGCAAGAAGGATTGTTCTCTTCGGCTGCGGACGGGAAGGATTGCAGATGCGAGGCTTCGCGATGCGTCTGTTTCACCTTGGTCGCGATGCCACGGTCTGGGGTGACATGTCGATGCCGGCACTGGGGGGCCGTGATTTACTCGTCGTCTCGGCGGGGCCGGGAGACTTGGCGACAGTGCGCGTCCTGGTTTGCAGGGCTCGGGAAGCCGGAGCACGTACAGCTCTGATTACAGCTCAACCAAAGGCGCCGCTGGCCGAGCAAGTCGACGTGGTGACCGTTATTCCTGCGCAGACCATGGCGGATGACAGTGTTGCCAATGCGTCGATACTGCCGATGGGTTCGCTATTTGAAGCGGCTCAGATGGTCTTCTTCGAACTCGTGGTCCTCAAACTTCGCCCTCTACTCCACGAGACTGTGGAGACGATGCGCGCGCGTCACACCAACCTAGAGTGATGTTAGGTCGCGAACGCGCGGCATCAGCCATTGTCCGCGCCGCATGCGCCGTTTTTCTGGACCAGCCGCTCCCCTACGCGGAGCTGGGGTTTCCAAGGCGAACGGATCATTCCGGTCAAGTTTCCGGCAGCGACACGTCAGACCTCCTCAGCGCGGCTTCAGCAGTTCGCGCGCAACAATCAGCTTCTGAACTTCAGTCGCGCCCTCGTAGATGCGGAGCGCGCGGACTTCGCGATAAAGGCTTTCGACAATCTCGCCCTTGCGCACGCCGCGACCGCCAAACATCTGCACGGCGCGATCGACGACGCGCTGTGCGGTCTCGGTGGCCGCGAGCTTGGCCATTGCAGCTTCGCGGGTGGTCGGCAGCTTCTGAACATCGCGACGCCAGGCCGCACGGTAGGTCAGGAGCGTCGCGGCGTCGGTCTCGGTCGCCATATCGCCGAGCGCCGCCTGGGTCAGTTGCAGGTCGGACAGGGTGGCGCCGAACATGCGCCGGTTCTGCGCATGCAGGCGCGCCTCCTCCAGCGCCCGCCGCGCGAAGCCAAGCGCTGCCGCCGCGACCGACGCCCGGAAGATATCGAGGGTCTGCATCGCGATCTTGAAACCGCCGCCCGACCCTCCAAGACGCCGGCTTGCCGGGATGCGGCAATTCTCCAGTCGCAATGTCGCCAGCGGATGCGGCGCGACGATATCAATGCGATCCGCTACCCTGAAACCGGGATCATCGGGGTAAATGACAAAGGCGGAGATCCCGCGTGCACCCGGCGCGTCTCCGGTCCGCGCGAACAGCGTGTAGACGTCGGCAATCCCGCCGTTTGAGATCCAGGTCTTCTCGCCGTCCAGAACGTAGCTGTCGCCATCTTCCCGCGCCGTGCAGCTCATCGCCGCAACATCGGAGCCGGCGTCCTTCTCCGAGAGTGCAAAGGCGGCAAGCCATTCGCCCGAACGGACCTTCGGCAGAACTGAATTTCGCAGCTCCGGCGATCCGGCAAGAGCGATCGCCCCCGACCCCAGCCCCTGCATCGCGAATGCGAAATCGGCCAGACCATCGGCGTAGGCCAACGTCTCGCGCGACAGACAGATCGAGCGGGAATCGATCGTGGTGACGTCGCCATCAGGCGATGCCACGGCGCAATCCAGCAATTTCGCCGCGCCAAGCGCGCGAACGAGCTTGCGGCAGGCGCTGTCGACGTCGTTGTGATCAACGGTGTCGAGGCCACCCCACATCACGAACCGGTCGAGTGCCTCGCAGACCGAACGGTGACGCGGCTCGAAAAAAGGCAAATCCAGCCAGTCCCGGGAGATGGTCTTTGCAATGGAGCTCATTTATCGCCCTCAAAGGATTGGTTCGCGCACCCCGCAGGCGTTGCAACCCTCGACCCGGGGCGCAACGGTCCGCATGGAAAGCTTCATCCCTCACCGGACCTCCGCGGCTGCGGACGTGCGAGATTGACGATTCAGACGATGCGCTTGATCCCTCGCTTTCGCGTACCCACCGCACCGCATGCAGAGCTTTCCGGTAATTATTTTAAACATAAAATATTTTGACGAAGAGCCGATTGTCAAGGCGCTTCCGTGCGAACCGCGCCGACGGAGAGCCTTGGCGGCATCAATCTGCTGAAAGGCCGCAAATTCATCACCCAGCGGAGTCGATTCGAAGGCGCTCCGGCCGCGTCTTGAATTTACTTTTGGCACGAACTATCCTGCCGACCATCCACGAAAGCCGTCAACAGGCCAAGTGACCCCGGAGATTTGATTTGGCACTCGCGAAGGAGTTCCCGCCTGTTTCAATCAGGAATGGGGCCGATCAGGAGACCGAGTATCGGGCTCAAACACGGCTTTGGCTGCGGCTGCTTGCCTGCACGACGCTCATCGAGGGCGAGCTGCGGCGCCGGTTTCGCGAAGAATTCGATTTCACGATGCCGCGCTTCGACGTTCTTGCACAGCTTGACCGCGAGCCCAGTGGACTGGTGCTCGGCGAACTGCCCAAGCGCCTGATGGTCTCTGCCGGGAATCTCACGCCGATCGTGGACCGCCTGGTCGAGGATGGGTACATCACCCGCACGCCATCAAACCTGGATCGACGCGTGCAGATCGTCTGCATGACGGTGGAGGGACGGAAGGCCTTCAGGCGCATGGCCAAGCGCCATGGCTCGTGGCTGGCTGAACTTCTGTCGGAATTCCCGACGGATCGGCTCGACGGGTTGATCGGCGAGCTCGACGACCTCAAGGGTGCTGTCAGGGGGACAATTCGGAAATCGTGAGCCTGCGCAGAGTCCAGGCGCGACGGCTAGCGGCGCACGCGAATCCCAGCCGCTTCGCGGTCCCATGTATCCGCCGTCACGCCCGCATCGCGCAGCACGCCCTTCTTGATCTTGCTGTTCTCCGTCAGCGGCATCTGGCTCACGATGCGTACATAGCGGGGGATTGCGAAATAGGCGATCTGCCCTTCGCAATGCCTGACGATGTCGGCGGGCTCCAGCGATTGCCCCGGCTCCAGCAGGATCGCGGCCGCAACCTCGTCCTCTCCCAGTTCGGACGGCAGCGGGTAGATGGCGCAAGCAGCGACCGCGGGATGGGACAGGATGGTCTGCTCGACCTCCCAGGAGGACACGTTCTCGCCGCGCCTGCGGATCGAATCCTTCATGCGGTCGATGAAGCGATAATGGTAGTCCGGATCTCGAACGACGCGATCACCAGAGTGGAACCACAGATTTCGCCAGGCCTCCACCGTCTTGTCCGGCATGCCGTAATACCCCGTAGCAAATGCAAAGGGTTCCCTGGCACGAAGGACAAGCTCACCGGCTTGCCCGTCGGGCAACTCTGAATCGTTTTCATCGACGATCCGGGCTTCAACGCCGTCAGCCAGGTAACCCATCGTCCCCGGACGGTCTGACGGGATCGCCCCGGCGAACACAAAGTTGGTCTCCGTAGAACCATAGCCGTCGACCAAAGGCACGCCGAACCGCTCAAGAAATGGCCGGTGGATTTGGGGCGGTACACCGCCGCCAAGTGCGACGCGAACGCGATGGGCGGCATCGTCCTCCGTCGTGGGCTGCGCCAGAAGCATCGACGCCATCGCTCCGAGCAGATAGCCGACCGTCGCATTGTGTCGTCGCGCTGCCGGCCAGAAGCCTGACGCGGAGAACTTCGGCTCCAGGACGTAAGTGCATCCGTTCAGGACCGCCTGATAGAACGCATTCAGCGCGTTGGTGTGGAACAGCGGCAGCGTCGTGAACAGCACGTCGCCTTCGCGGATGCCAAGCGCCCGCGCCGAGTAGATACCCCACCAGAATAGCTGCGCCTGCGGACAGCACACGCCTTTGGCTGGGCCCGTGGTGCCCGATGTGTAAAGGATTGCAACGGTATCGCCCGGACGCAGCGCCCCCGCGAGGGCTCCAGCTCCAAGCGCCGGCAGCGGAACCGACCTCGCGTCGCCGGTCCCGGTGACAGAACCGACGGTCCACGTCTGAGACGGCAGTTCGACGTCTGCCTCCACAGTCCCGATCGCGGCAAGAAATTGCGCCTCGACGACGAGGAGCGCGGGGCGCGAGTTGCGGAAGATATGAGATAGCTGAAAGCCGCGCAGCGCCGTGTTGATCGGCACCACGATCGCACCGAGCCATGCGCAGCCCAGATAGACTTGAAGAAACTCCGGCCGGTTCGAGGACATCAGCGCGACCCGGTCGCCGGGCTTGATCCCGGCTTCGAGGAGTGTCCGGGCAGATGCGGCCGCAATCGCAGCAGTCTGCGAATAGGTCCAGCTTGCCTCCCCCGAGACAAGCAAAACGCGATCTTGGTAGCGCTCGGCCTGTCGCGTGAGGATAGTGGAGAGGATCCGATCCGGCGGCGGAAACAGCTCGACCGCGCGCGCCCAAGCCGGCGTCACGTTTGCCTGCCCGGCCGCATCTTGATGAACAGCGCCATTCATTCGCTTCAGCTCGAGGAGACCAGTGCGATCACGCGGAGCGGACTGCCGGAGCCGTTCTGGATCTTCAAGGGCGAGGCCACGATGACAGCGCCTGTGGCGGGAAGCTGATCCAGGTTGCAAAGACACTGCAGGCCGTAGCGGCCTGCGCCGTGCAGGAAGTGATGCGCCGGATACGGCGGCTCGAAGTGTCCTGCCTGTCCGGCATCGGTGCCGATGGTCTCGGTGCCGAAGCCGATGATGCCGCGCTCCTCCACCAGCCATTTCATGACGGCCGGATTGGGACCGGGTGTATGAGCACCATCATCCCTGAGGCTTGAGTAGTCGCGCCATGCCTTCTTGGACCAGTCGGTTCGCAGCAGGACCCAGTGACGCGCGGGGATCCGTCCGTGCTGCGCCTCCCAAGCCTCGACGATCGGCATCGTCAGAAGGAAGTTCGGATCCTGAGCTGCCTGCACGGAGCAATCGATGACGCAGGCCGGCGCGATCATGTCCTTTGCCGGCATCGTGTCGACGGCGTTGTTCGGCAGATTTTTTCCGGTGAACCAGTGTATCGGCGCGTCGAAATGCGTGCCCGTGTGCTCGCCGAACGTCACGTTGTTCCAGTACCAGGCGGGTCCGCGACCGTCGTATCGCGAAATCTCCTGGATGCGGACTGGAGCCGCCTGGCCGAACTCCGGCGGAAGCACGATGACAGGAAAATCCGGGCTGAGCGTAAAGGTCAGATCGACAACGCGCACCGCGCCGGAAGAAATCGCACCCGCCAGCTCCAGGAGATCCTTGCTTTGCATTGTCATGCCCTCCGGTTCGGTTGAAATCCGCTTCTCACCTGTCGAGCTCGCGCTCGAGCGCTTTTGGATTGGACGCCAGACGTTGCCGAATTTCTTCAGCGACATCTCCGACATACATCTCTTCAAGTCCGTTTTTGAGCCCCGATACGATCGCCTGCGCAATGGCGCGTGGCGCAACCTTCGGCGGCGGCACGGTCTGGAACCACTCGATATCAACAGGCCCCGTGAACAGGTTCATGACTTTGACGCCGCCGGGCCTGAGCTCCGCGCGAAGACAGTGAGAGAGCGACAAGCATGCGGCTTGCGACGCCGAATACGCGCCGAAAGCAGGCCAGTTCGCCAGCGCATAGACGGAGAGAATGTTGACCCAGGCGACGCTGTTGTTGATGCCATCCGCGCCACGCATCCGCATCGCCGCTCCGAAGGCCTGCGCGAGATTGATGAAGCCAAGATAGGCCTGATCGATCTCGTCCCGCGCGATGCTCGTACCCCTGCGATCCAGCAGGCCGCCCGGTCGCACATATTCTGTCGTGTTGACGAGAATATCGACCTTGCCGCCGATGTCGGCTGCGAGATCGGCAACCGCCTTTTCATCGGCCGCATCAAGGGTGACGATCTCGATCCCCTCCTGAGCCCGCAACTGCGCCTCGCCGGCAAACGGCCGCCATGGTTCGGCGACGCCGACGAACACCGTTTTTGCGCCCGCCGCCTTCAATGCAGCGACGGCCTCCTGGCCAACCACACTGCGGCCGTTCGTCACAAGCACCCGCCGGAACTTCGGATCGGCGGTCATTTCCCGCCACTGCCTGTCGTCTGCCATATTGGGAGTCTCCTCCTCGGGTCGGGCAAAGGCCACGGCCTGACCGCTCTTGTCGAGTTGCAACGACATGCGGACCGGCGCTCCCTCCACACAATCGGTGTGGAGGTGAGCCACAATGGTCGGGCCACAGTCCATCTTGACAAGACCGATGCGCCAGGGCGCCCGCTCGCGGAAATAGACGTCGCTCGGCACGCGCGCCGTCGTCTCGGCGAGAAGCATGCCCTGACACGGCGCATTGACGAATGCGAGACTGGCCGACAGGCACGAGGGGCACGCTTCGCGCGCCGGATAAGCAAAGGTGCCGCAGGCCTCGCAGCGCTGCAGCATGAAACGTCCTTCGGCGGCCGCGCGCGTAAACCCGTGCGACTTCCTGCTCCGCGGCCTTGGCGGCGACGTGGGCAACCGTGTCCGCAACAGCGGGTTCTTGCGCCGGGGCGGCTCAATCGGATCGATCATTGCGAGGGCCCTGCAAAGATCGCGGCGCCGGAGGCCAGACCGCGGTCATAATTGATCATACCGAACCCAGAGGCCAAACCGAGGCGTGCATTCTTCACCTGCGTGGGGCCCGCGATACCCAAGACCTGCCGCAGTCCTTCGACAAGACCGAGATAGGCGCCGGCCGCGCCGGCCTGTCCGACCGAAAGCTGTCCGCCCGAAGTGTTGTGCGGAAAATTGCCTGCGATCGTCAGATCGTGCTGGCGCACGAACTCCGCGCCCTCGCCTTTTTTACAGAAGTCGAGATCCTCGAACTGCATCATGGTGATAACCGGATAATCGTCATAAGTCTGCACGACATCGAGATCGTCTGGCTTCACGCCGGCCATCGCGTAGAGCTCACCGACATCCATCGCCCAGCCGCCGCGCACCTGCATCGCGTCCTCGGCAAACGCATTGTGCCGTTCGATCGTCGAAAGCAGTCGGGCGGCCGGCAACCCCAGAGAAGTCGCCGTCTCGTCCCGCATCACCAGAAACGCTTCCGCGCCGGCGCAGGGCATCACGCAATCGAACAGATGGATCGGATCGGAAATCGGCCGGGCCGCAAGATATTGCTCGATCGTCAGCGGCGCCTTCATCAGCGCGTACGGGTTGCGCAGCGCATTGGCGCGCTGGGCGACTGCAATCCTGCCGACATCCTCGCGCGTGACACCGGAGCTCCGCATGTAGTTGCGCGCAATGAGCGCGAAGCTCGAATTGGCGCCTCCCGCGCCGTAGGGATAGACGGCGTCCTGGTTGAAGCGCGAGAAGTTCTCGAGCGTCAGGCGGAAGGAATCGACGTGGTTGGTGTCACCGGCCACGCAGGCCACGATGTCGGCGTCGTGCGCCTGGACCGCGCGTGCCGCCCGGCGCAAGGCAGCGATGGCGCTTGCGCCGCCGAGCGGGATCGTGTCCAGCCATCGTACACACAGCCCGAAATGCTGGGTCAAGCCGATCCCGCTGTCGGGGCCCATGGTGAAGCTGGATACGCAGAGACCGTCAATGTCGGTGGGCTTGATGCCGGCCTGCGCGACGAGCGCGCTCAGTGCGCGGCCGATCCACCACTGCGCGCTTTCGATGGAGTAGCGCACATAGGGAATCGTGACGGGAGCCGCCATCACGATGCCGTTGTAAGGTGTGCGCAGCGAAGTCTTCACCGGTTGCCCGCCTCGCCTGTCCGCCTCAGATCACCGTCAGCTTCACGTCAATGTTGCCGCGGGTCGCATTCGAATAGGGGCAACGCTCGTGCGCGCCCGCGACGACCTCTTCCGCCAATGATTTGGCGACGCCAGGCAGACTGACCGTCAGTTCGACCGCGAGCGCGTAGCCGACAGGAACCGGCCCCATGGCGACTTTCGCTGTCACCGCGGGCTCCGCGGACGGCACGACCTTCCTGGTGCTCGCCACGAGCTTGACCGCACCGAGAAAGCAGGCGGCATAACCGGCCGCAAAGAGCTGCTCGGGATTGGTTCCCTCGCCCCCGGGGCCGCCCATCGATTTCGGCACGGACAGCGACACCGAAAGCAGACCGTCGGCGCTTGCAGCCTTGCCGTCCCGACCTCCGGTCGCCGTCACTTCGGTTTCGTACAGAATCTTCTCAGGCGTCATCATGTCGTTCTCCCAGGACCGGCCTCTGCATCCGGCCTAGCGGCTGTTGCGAGCAAGCAGTGCACGGAAATCGCTGCGGGCCAAGGCGCTGGCCCGCTTGAAGCTCGGCCCGCGGCTGGGCTCGGTACCATTGAGCCGCCGGAGCTGCACCCACATCTCTGCGCTCTTCAGCGCCACGGCGGCACAATTGACCACGGGCGCGTGCCCGACCTTCAGGCCGTGCTCACGTCCAATCAAAAGGCCCGGCAGCACACCGGCCGGGATCACGACATCGGCGCCCCGCTCCACAAGCGGAAGCGCGCAGGCGACAAAATCCTTGATCATGCGGGTCTGGGCGGCCTGATCGCCCGCAAAGGCACTTGCGAAGTCCTCGGGCTTGCAGCCGAGACCCGTCACGTGGATGACGCGATTGCCGAGGCCGTAACGCTCGGCCTGCTCGTAGTGCCAGACCTCGAAGACGGGATCGAGCGTCACGAGGCCGAGACGCCGGCCAAGTTGCGACGCCGCAAGGAGCGAGGCCTCGCCGGTTCCGATCACAGGAATATCAAGCGCCGAGCGAAGCTCATAAAGTCCGGGATCCTGGAAATGTCCCATCACGAAGGCATCGTACTCGCTCTCTTCAGCAGCAATTCCGTTGTCGATCGCCTGGACGGCACAGCGCAACTCGGCGAGCCGTCCGAACTCCCGATCCGGCGGCGAAATCCCCTCGACATGAACTGTCGTGCCGGGCGCTGCAATGTTGTTGAGGTATTCCGACAGCAGCGCCATGTAGGGCGCGTTCGCGCTCGCATCAACGAAGCTTTGCCAGAAGATGCGCATCGTCCGTCTCCTCGAACGGGTATGGGAGGATCGGTCGTCGGCCGCCGATGGATATATTTCAACCATAAACTAATTGACGCGTCAAATGCGCGTGGCGGTCCCAAAGATGCGCGTCATTGCGCCATCGCGAGCACACCGCTCCCATACGGCAAACCAAAAAGTAAGCGGGGCATACCCGCCGAATTGTATGCAACGACATTTTTTTCTGACAACCCGGTGACACGTGTTGACGGCCCCACCAAAAATACTTTAGGCTTTAAATAACTTCCGTCGCCAGCGCGGCGGCCACAATAATGATGTTGCAGGGCTCCGATTTTGAGAGGCTCGATCGTGCGGACAGTCGTCCGGCTTGGACAACCGGCAGCAGCATCGCCGCTCGCGCGTCGCGATCACGGCAACGACCTTTCGTCGCTTCGAAAGACGCACGCCGGCTCCTGCCGATGGGCCCGCTATTTCTGCGGTAGCCGTCATCATGGCCGTTGACGCCCTGCCGAGCGAACGCTCCCTGGTCACGCCCGGCGTTTGGCGCTGCAGCAACGCTTTCGATCGGCACGTTAGTCATTCGGGCTCCCCACCCGACCGATTCCAAGAACTCATACCCTGCATCAACGGAGGAGAACGCAAATGCGCAAGATTCTGAGCTTACTCGCACTTGCCGCCGGCGTGTTTGCGGCACCGGCCGCGCGGGCCGACATTACCATTGGCTTTGTCACCTCGTTGAGCGGCCCCGGCTCATCGATCGGTATCCCGTATGGGAAGGGCATTAATGCCGCTCATGAATATAAAAAGACGATCAATGGCGAGACCATCCGCCTGATCCAGCTCGACGATGGGTCCGATCCGTCAGCCGCGACACGCAACGCGCGCAAGCTGGTGGAAGAAGAGAAGGTGGACCTGCTGATCGGCACGGCCACCACTCCCTCGACCATTGCCATGGCGGCGGTGGCGAGCGAACTGAAAGTGCCGATGATCGCCTTGGCTCCGATCGGCAAGCTTCCGGAATCACCGGAACAATGGGTGATCTCGGTGCCGCAGCCGGCCTCTCTCCTCGTCAAGATCGTTGCCGACCGCATGAAGCGCGACGGCATGAAGAACATCGGCTACATCGGCTTTTCCGATGCCTGGGGTGATCTCGTCTATAACGGCGCCAAGGCCGCCGAAGCGACCGACGGCATCAAGCTGCAGACCAACGAGCGCTATGCCCGAACCGACACCTCGGTGACCGCGCAAATCCTGAAGGTGCTGGCCGCACGGCCCGATGCGGTGCTGATCGGCGGCTCGGGCACGCAGGGCGCGCTGCCTCTCCTGACGCTCGCAGAGCGCGGCTTCAAGGGCAACACTTACGGCACGGTCGCCCTCGTCAATCCGGATTTCGTGCATGTCGGCGGCAAAGCTGCAGAGGGCATCCAGGTCTCCGCCGGACCGGTGATCGTGGCCGAGCAGCTTCCCGACGATCACTTTGCGAAGAAGCTCGCTTTGAAATTCCGCGAGGTCTATCAGAAGGTAAACGGCGTCCCCACGACCGACGGATTTTCGGCGTACTCGTTCGATGCGTGGCTGATCTTTACGTCGGCCGCCGAGCGCGCGATCAAAGCCGCAAAACCAGGAACAGTCGAATTCCGCACCGCGCTGCGGGATGCCATCCTGAGCACCAAGGAACTGTCGGGCGTACATGCGGTCTATAATTTCAAGCCGGGTGCGGTAACCGGAGTGGATGAACGCTCGCTTGTCGTCGTGCGCCTGACCAATGGTGCATGGAAATACGCGCCCTGATCCTGATCGCGGGGCTGCGGTTGAAAACGGGGATGCGACATCGGCATGACGAGTGATATCGCAGCCATTCTCGCTGTGGATGGGATCGCCACCGGCGCAATTTATGCTCTGGTGGCGATCGGAACCGTCCTCATCTTCACTGTCACGCGGGTCATTTTCATTCCGTTTGGAGACATTGCTGCCTTTACGGCTCTGACGCTCGCGGCTCTCGACGCAAAGCAGTTTCCAGGGACGGGCGGACTGGTTGTTGTGCTCGCCTGCCTTGCGACGCTTATCGAAATCGCCTCGCTGGCGCGCGCCGGCGAGCTTCGCCTCCTGCCGCGCGCGCTCCTCTTCTATCTCGTGCTTCCGTTAGCCGCTGTCGGCGCCGCCTGGCTTGTCATGCGCCTCGATCCGCCTCTCGGCGTCAGGCTCGTGCTCGCGTTGATGCTGATCACGCCGATTTCCCCTCTGCTTGATCGGATCGTCTTTCGTCCGATCGCCGACGGCACGGTGCTCTTGCTTCTGATCGTGTCAGTCGCCCTGCATTTCGCGCTAGTCGGGCTGGGTCTGCTGTTCTTTGGTCCTGAAGGGGTCAGAACCGAACCGCTGACATCCCTCTCGACCGAGGTCGCCGGCGTCCTGATTCCGGGACAGACCATGTTGATTGTCATCGCCGCCCTCGCATTCAGCGGCCTTCTCTACCTGTTCTTCGACTTCACGCTGATCGGCAAGTCATTGCGCGCCACAGCGGTGAACAGGACTGGCGCGCGATTGATGGGGATCCGGCCGGCGCGCGCGGGCACGGTCGCCTATCTGCTTGGCTCGCTCATGGCCGGCGTGTCAGGAATCCTGATCGCGCCCGTAAACACCGTCTTCTATGATTCCGGGTTCCTGATCGGCCTCAAGGCGTTCGTGGGCGCGATCGTCGGCGGCATGACCAGTTATCCGGGTGCGGCGATCGGGGCCGTAGGGGTTGGAATACTCGAAAGCTTCGCTTCCTTTCAGAGCAGCGCCCTCAAGGACGTCATTGTCTTCTCCCTGCTGATCCCGATCCTGATTTGGCGATCCCTCGCCTCCCTGCATTCCGAGGAGGAGATCGAGGAATGACCCGTGCTCAAACTCGGCTTGCTGGTGCGGCCGCGGTGCTGTGTCTTGCGCTTGCGCCTTCCGTCCTGAGCCCGTTCAGCATCACGCTGATGGATTACATTGGTATCTACTCACTCGTCGCTATCGGCCTGGCGCTGCTTACGGGTGTCGGCGGAATCGTCTCTTTCGGACAGGCGGCATTCGTCGGGGTCGCAGCCTATGCGACGGCATGGGTCTCTGCCTTGCATGGATATTCGCCCTGGCTTGGCCTCGCATTCGGCGTGGCTTTGACGTGCAGCGTCGCGGCCATTCTCGGCGTCGTCACCCTGCGGCTGCAGGGCCATTTTCTCTCGCTCAGCACTGTCGCATGGGGTCTCGCGATAGGCTTTCTCTTCGGCAATGTCGACGGGCTCGGCCGATTCAACGGGATCTCGTCGATCCCGACCATCAGCATCGGATCTCTCGCGCTGGTCAGCAGCGAGCAGATCTATTTCCTGATCTGGGGAATCGTCGCCGCCGTTCTTTTCCTTGGCTACAACCTCCTGGATTCGCGTGTTGGTCGCGCCATGCGCGCGCTCCGCGGCGGCAATACCCTGGTCGAGAGCCTCGGCATCGACGCCTTTCGGATCAGGCTTCTGACGTTTGTGATCGCTGCATTCCTGGCCGCGCTCTCCGGATGGCTCTATGCCCACATGAGCCGCTTCATCAGTCCCGGTCTCTTCGATGCCGGCATGGGCATCGAGTACTTGATGATGACGATGGTCGGCGGCGCCGGCAGCCTTCTCGGCGGTGTCGTCGGAGCCGCCATCGTGACGCTCCTCAAGAACAGCGTGCAGGATTATCTGCCGCTGATCGCCAAGGGTGCGTCCGGCCAGCTCGAGATCGTCGCTTTCTCGGCACTGTTCATCCTGTTCCTGCAATGGGCGAGGCAAGGCATCGTGCCATTCGTTGCGCGGTATCTGCCGAAGGTCAGGCGCGAGCGGCCGCAACCGGCAACACCCCTTCCCCGCCGTCCGCAGCCGACGCCGGGCGAGCTGCTTTTGAAAGTTGATGGCGCCGAGCGCCGGTTCGGCGGCCTGGTCGCGGTCAACAACGTGAGCTTCGAGGTACGCTCCGGCGAAATTCTCGCCGTCATCGGCCCGAACGGCGCCGGCAAGACCACGATGTTCAACTGCCTGACCGGCGCGCTCCGGGTCAGCAAGGGCGAGATCGTCTTTGCCGACCGGACGATCACCCACAACGCTCAATCGCGCATAGCCAGAGCCGGGATTGCAAGGACCTTCCAACATGTGAAGCTGAGGCCGCGCATGAGCCTCCTGGAAAATGTGATGCTCGGCACCTATGCCCGCACCCGTTCTGGCCTCTTTGCCGGCGCCTTCCGCCTCAATCAGCGCGAGGAAGCCAGCGCTCGCCATGAGGCGCTGATGCAGCTCGAGCGCGTTGGACTTGGCGAAAAGCCATTCGAGCTCGCGGGCAATCTTCCCCTAGGCAATCAACGTATCCTGGAGATCGCGCGCGCTCTCGCCGCGGACCCTGCGCTGCTGGTGCTCGATGAGCCGGCGGCGGGCCTGCGCCGACAGGAGAAGCTCAGGCTTGCCGAGCTCTTGAGATCACTTCGCGCGGACCACCTGACCATCCTGATCGTCGAGCACGACATGGAATTCGTGATGTCGCTGGTCGATCGTATCGTGGTCCTCGATTTCGGATCCAAGCTGTGCGAAGGCGCACCGGCGGCGATCCGCAGCGACGAGCGGGTCCAAGAGGCCTATCTTGGAGGCGTCGCGTGACCACGATGTTTTCCATGACGGATGTGACCGTCGGCTATGACAATATCGATGCCGTCCGCAATGTCTCGTTGTCCGTCGAAGAAGGGCAGATCGTCACCGTGATCGGCCCAAACGGTGCCGGCAAGACCACGCTTCTGATGGCGGCCATTGGGCTGCTCTCATCCAGAGGCCGCATGGTCTTTCGGGGCAGCGACATCGGGAAGATGTCGGTCGAGGATCGCGTCGAGCGCAGGCTTTGCCTGGTGCCGGAGAAGCGCGAGCTGTTCTCCGACATGTCAGTCGCGGACAACCTTCTTCTCGGCTCCTACAGCCTGCGCGACCGCTCGGGCGTCGAGAAGACCCTCGATGAAGTCTATGAGCGTTTTCCCCGTCTGAAGGAGCGGCAACGTCAGACCGCTGGCACGCTCTCCGGCGGCGAGCGCCAGATGCTCGCGCTTGGGCGCGCGCTGATGGCCAAGCCGAAACTCCTCATGCTCGACGAGCCCAGCCTCGGCCTCGCGCCGCTGATCGTGCGCGAGATCTTCCGCACCATCGCGTCCTTGCGTGAATTGGGCGTGTCCATCCTGCTGGTCGAGCAGAACGCCCGCGCGGCGCTCGAGACAGCAGATTATGGCTACGTCCTCGAGACCGGCGAGATCGTGCAGTCCGGCCCTGCAAAGGACCTGAGCCACGATCCCAGGCTGATTGCAGCCTATCTCGGCGGACACTAAATGCTGGCAGCCCGGACGGTCCTGGTCAGCAGTGGAAAGTGTTTATTGCCGCCTTTGAACGCCGGGAACCGGACGAAGTCCGCGCGCATGCGCTTGATCACGTCCGAGTTCAGCGCATGCGAGAGAGCTTCCGGGCTGTCGAACACCAGCTTGTTACGCTGCATATGTTCGACCCGTTGCGACGGCAGCCGGTCGACCCAATCGATGCGCGTATAGATCTCGATCTGGCGGACATTCGGGAAGGTCCGCATGATCGGTGGGTGGTGTTCCAGATAATGCAGATGCCAGGCGTTCAAGTCTTCAGCCGGCCCGGGATAGTGGACGAGATAACTGCACGGAGTTGCCGTGCCTTCCGGATGCTTGGCGCCGTCAACAGGAAACGAGCGCGTCACCATCACCTGGTGCGTGACCTGCAATCCAGCAAGGCTCGTTAAGCCATTTCCCGTCGCGATCTGGGCAAGAATTCCGTCGCGATTAAGAGACGCCTCACAGGCGAAGAGGTTCGGAAACCGCAGCTGGAGTCCGAACACAGGCCCGGAGCCGTCGGCCTTGTAGGGATGATCGACCTGCTGTTCCAGCGGCGTGAACAGCAACCCTTCCGTCAGATTCGGAATCGATTCTACCAGCGCAGCTACGGCCCCGATATCGCCGGAGTGGACCCGCCGTTCGCCTGCCGGATCGGAGAATGTCATGAAGAGTGAGATCATGACGGCGTCGCCAGCATTTCGTCGTCCGCGCTCAGATGCGCCTCGAGCGCAGCGCGAACATCATCGGGCCATGGAATCGCGTGGTGATCGACGAGCGACGTTGCGGCAAGGATCTGGCGGGCGCGCCAGCGCATGCCGTCCGCGCCTGAGACGATGTGCGCCAGATGCAGCGACGCCCGGCCGACTCGGCTTATTCGAAGCTTGAATGTCAAGCGATCGCCGAACTTCGATGGCCGGGAGAAATCGCAGGTCAGATGCACCGTCGGTGTCCCGATCTTCCGGAGCGTGATCAATCCGGACCAGGGAAAGTCGATCGCCGCCCAAAACTCCTCGACGACCCCGTTGAGGATGTTCAGATAGGACGGAAAGTAGGCGATGCCGGAGGGATCGCAATCCCCGAACCGCAGCTCGCGATTGAACGAGAACATCGTCATCAGGTCGCGACAATGGTGTGCCTGATGACACCGATGTCATCGCCGCTGGAGGCCGAGGTGTAGGTAGCAAGGCGCATGGAAGCTTGATCCGATTCTTTCGATTGAATTCCGTGGGGAAACGTCAGGCGGCAACTGACTGGTGCCCCGCATTGTCGCCATAGGCCTCTTCCCGGTAGAGGCCGAGGCCTTCGATGACGGGCAGATCGTTGAAGCAGAACAGGCACGCGTCATCGCTCTCCGACGCGTTGCCGTGCTCGTGCCATGTCCAGGACGGGACGCAGAAAATGTCGCGCTCCTGCCACTCGAAGCGCTTGCCGCCAATCACCGAATAGCCGCAGCCCTTGGCGACCTGATAGATGAAGCTTCCGGTATGCCGGTGCGATCTTGTCTTCTCGCCCGGCCGCAGCAGCTGCATGCTCGCGCCGATCGTCTGCATCACGTGTCCGCCGGTGATTGGATTGACGTAGTTCATGAGGATGCCGTCGTAGGGCGATCCGTCGGTCGCGGCGGCATATTTCCGCAAGGAGTCATAGGTCGGCTCCCACTCATATTTGAACATCGGGGAATAGCCCTTCGACCAACGCGAAGTGGCCGGCCGAAGTCCGGGATTGCCCCAGGTCATCGTCATGTCGTCCACGGGATATCCGGACTCTTCCTGATGGATATTCGGATGCACCACGAAGAAATTGGCTTCCAGTGCATTGACGAGCGGGATGTCGAGCCCATCCTGCCAGATGCAGACAGAGCCGTTGCCTTCGACCCCGTGCTCGTGCCAAGTGCCGTTCGGCGTGAGCACGAAATCGCGTGCGCCGAGTGTCATCTTGTGACCGTCGACAATGGTGTAGGCACCGGAACCTTCCATGATGAAACGCAGGGCGGAGGCCGAGTGCGCGTGAGCCGAGGCGACTTCGCCCGGATGCATCACCTGCAATCCCGAATAAAGCCAGCCGACCGCGGCCGACACATCACGACGACCGGGATTGTTGAGATAGATCACCCGCCGCCCCGCCTTCTCCGGCGAGACCAGCTTCACCGAACGCAGCACGTGCTCGCGCAGATCGTTGTATCGCCAGAGCACGGGAACCGACGCTGATTGCGGCTGCCAGGGCTCAATCTTGTTGGCGACCGTCCACAGGGCGCCCGCCTCGTACTTTTCGAGATCCTTGTAATAGGCCTCGAGTTCGGGAGTATCCTCGACATTGGCCCGGCCGATAATGCTTTCGTGCATATTATCCTCCAAGTCCTGTCTCTTCGGGGAACGCGACAAGTCTCACGCGATTGGCCGCGGCCTCACGCACCAGTGAAGCCACCTTGTCGGCGGTTGCGCTCGCGTTGAGATATACAGGTGAGGCCCAGACGGCGGCAGCTTTAAAGCACGCTGGCTTCAGCATTGGCCCGACCCTGTCGCTGGCTCATGATCGCCCTCCGGACCAGAGCGCGGCAAGAGTGATAGCATGCGTCGCGTTGACTTACTTCACATGTAAAAGTATGATATCGCATATTTCTGGAGGGTGCAATGGCTGAACGGTCGTTTGCTCGCGAAGTCGAGGATCTTAGGCTCGGCGCCGGCGATACCTTCCGCGGCGAAGGCATCCTCGCCATCACCAAGGCACTGCTGCAATCGGGCGTCGCCTATGTTGGCGGCTACCAGGGCTCGCCGATCTCGCATCTGATGGACGTGCTCGCCGACGCCAAGGACGTGCTCGACGATCTCGGCGTCGTCTTCCAAAGCTCCGCCAACGAAGCGGCGGCTGCAGCTATGCTGTCGGCCTCGGTCATGTATCCCCTGCGTGGTGCGGTCGCGTGGAAGTCGACCGTCGGCACAAACGTTGCCTCCGATGCTCTGGCCAACCTCGCTTCGGGCGGCGTCACCGGCGGAACGATGATTATCGTCGGCGAGGATTACGGCGAAGGCTCCTCCATCATGCAGGAGCGCACTCATGCGTTTGCAATGAAATCGCAGATGTGGCTGCTCGATCCGCGTCCCGACCATGAATGCATCGTCAACCTGATCGAAAAGGGCTTCGAACTGTCCGAGGTCTCGAACACGCCCGTGATGCTCGAGGTCCGCGTGCGCGCCTGTCACATGCACGGAAGCTTTGTCTGCAAGGACAATGCGCGGCCCGCCCATACCATCAAGGACGCCCTCAACAATCCCAGGCGCGATGTTGGCCGTATCGTGCTGCCGCCGGCGGCCTACGAGCACGAGCAGGAGAAGATCAAGACGCGGATGCCCGCGGCTATCGCATTCATCAAGGACAGGAAGCTGAACGAACGGATCGGCCCGAAGCAGGGCAAGGTCGGGATCATCATGCAGGGCGGGATGTACAACAACGTGATCCGCGCCTTGCAATATCTCGGATTGTCGGATGCCTACGGCAACACGCAGATTCCGCTCTATGTCATGAATGTCACCTATCCCGTCATCGATACGGAGGTTGCGGAGTTCTGCCTCGACAAGGACGCCATCCTGATGGTCGAGGAAGGCCAGCCGGAATATCTCGAGCAGGCGGTCAACACCGTCCTGCGCCGCAAGGACATCAATGCGCGCGTCCATGGCAAGGATGTGCTGCCGATGGGCGGTGATTATACCTCGCAGGTCTTGCTCGGCGGCATCCGCCAATTCCTGGAAAAGACCGAGCCGCGACTGCTCGGTAACAGGCCGCCCGCGCCGGACGCGGCCCCCGTGCTCAATCATCCCGCGGTCGAGAAGCTGAAGCACGTCGTGCCGGCGCGCCCGCCCGGGCTTTGCACCGGCTGCCCGGAACGACCGATCTTCGCCGCCATGAAGCTCGTCGAGGAGGAACTCGGCCAGCACCACATCTCGGCGGACATCGGCTGCCATCTCTTTTCGATCCTACCGCCCTTCAACATCGGCGCGACGACGATGGGTTTTGGCCTTGGCCCGGCCTCGACGTCGGCCTTCAACGTCAAGGCGGACAAGCGCTCGATCGCCGTCATGGGTGACGGCGGCTTCTGGCACAACGGACTGACGAGCGGCATCGGCAACGCCGTCTTCAACAAGCATGACGGCGTTTTCGTCATCGTCGACAATTACTACACGTCCGCAACTGGCGGTCAGGACATCATGTCGTCGCGCGCGATCAACAAGCGGCGCAACACCAACAATTCGATCGTGCAGGCCGTGAAAGGCATCGGCGGCCAATGGGTCCGGCAGATTGACCGGACCTACGACGTCGGCAAGATGCGCGACACGCTGAGGGAAGCGCTGACGACCGAAGCGGAAGGCCCCAAGGTCATTGTCGCCTCCTCCGAATGTATGCTCAACAAGCAGCGTCGCGTGAAGCCGCAGATGAACAAGGCGATCAAGGATGGCGTCCGTCTTGTCAAGGAGCGCTTCGGCGTCGATGAGGACGTCTGCACCGGCGACCACGCCTGCATCCGGCTTTCCGGTTGCCCGTCGCTCTCCGTGAAGAAGTTGGACGATCCGCTGCGGGACGATCCGGTTGCAGCCATCGACAACTCCTGCGTCGGCTGCGGCAATTGCGGCGAGGTCGCTGAAGCAGCCGTGTTGTGCCCCTCGTTTTATCGCGCCGACGTCATTCATAATCCGACCCGCTGGGACAAGTTCAAATCGAAGATTGCCATGACGGTGATCGGCTGGTTGCAGCGGCGGCGCGACCGCCGGCGTCCGGCGCTCGAGGCGATCGCATGAGAGACGAGACGGTCCGACTGGCCCTTCCCGCCGCGGGCGACGCGACCGAGCGGCCGATCTCGATTGCGATCGTTGCGATGGGCGGCCAGGGCGGTGGTGTCCTGACCGACTGGATCGTCCAGCTCGCCGAGGATCATGGTTGGATCGCACAATCGACCTCGGTGCCCGGCGTCGCTCAACGCACCGGCGCAACGGTCTACTACATCGAGGCAATGCCACCGCTCGAGGACCGCAAGCCGATCCTGTCGCTGATGCCGACGCCCGGCGATGTCGACGTCGTGATGGCGGCAGAATTCATGGAGGCCGGCCGGTCCATCCTGCGCGGTCTCGTCACGCCGGACCGCACCACGCTGATTGCGTCCAACCACCGGTCATTTGCGATAGGCGAGAAGATCGCGCCGGGCGACGGGATCGCCGACAAGGGCGCCGTCACCGGCGCGATCGGTGTTGCGGCGAAAACCGAGATCATCTTCGACATGAACGCGCTGGCCGCGACGCATGGCAGCGTCATTTCGGCTGCGATGTTCGGCGCGCTCGCGGGCGCCGGCGTGCTGCCCTTCAGTCGCGACAGCTATCGCGATGTGATCCGCGCCGGCGACAAGGGCGCCAAGGCGAGCCTTGAGACATTCGAGGCCGCCTTTGACCGGGTTGAGGCCAGGTCTCCAGATGTTGCGATACCACCGCAATCGGAGCAGATCGATACCATCCACTCTCCCGGGGCGCCCGATCCCCGTCTCGCCGCACTGATCGCGCGGTTGAATCAGGAACTGCCCGCGCCTGCGCTTGCCATGACCCGCGCCGGCTTGAAGAAGGTGATCGATTTCCAGGATGTTGCTTACGGCGCCGAATATCTCGACATCCTCGGCACGCTCCACGCGGCCGATCGAGGCAGCGGGGGCGCCGACAGGAAATTTGCCTTCACGCAGGCCGCGGCCAAGTATCTCGCTAACGCCATGACCTATGACGACGTCATTCGCGTGGCTGACCTGAAGACACGCTCCGGCCGCCGCGCGCGGATCGAAAGCGAGTTGGAGCTGTCGCAGAACCAGGTCCTCCAGACCACCGAGTTCATGCACCCTCGCATGGAGGAGGTCATGGGTATGCTGCCGGCGGCCTTGGGCCGCTGGCTCGACGCGAGGCCGCGCTTCCTCGGCTGGCTCGACCGACGCGTCAACAAGGGGCGCAGGGTGCGGACTTATTCACTCTCCTCGTTCCTTGCGCTCTATGTCGTAGGCGGGCTTCGCGGCATGCGCCGCCGCTCGCTGCGCCACGCCGTTGAGACGGCCCATCGGGACGAATGGCTCAAGGCCGCAACCGAGGCTGTCACAATCAACTACCAGTTAGGTGTCGAGATCCTCCAGTGCCGTCGCCTGGTCAAGGGTTATTCGGATACTCACAGCCGAGGGTTGTCGAAATTCGACAAGACGTTGGCTGCGATCAAGCTGGTCGAGCGGCGTGACGACGCCGCCGACTGGGCACGCCGCCTGCGGGAGGCTGCGCTGAAGGACAGTGTGGGCAATGAGCTCGACGGCGTCATCCAAACCATCAAGACTTTCGCATGACCTTATGGGGGTCGACGCAGGATTCGATTGCCGTCCGGCCTGAACAACGTCAGGATTGAGCTTCTTGACTACGATTCCCGGTAGGCTAATCGGAGCGCGATCGTCTTCCACCCAGTACGACGAGACCCTCTTTACACGATGGCTATGCGATGCCGGCAGCACTCAAAGAGAAGATTGTTCCCGTCCCTGGGCAGGTCGAAACCCGGCTCTGGCTTCAATTGCTATCCCTGCATGGCGAGATCTTTACGTCACTGAACTCGGTCCTGAGTTCGGAGTTCGGGTTGTCGCTTGCGAAGTTCGATGTCCTGGCCCAGCTCGATCGCTATCCTGATGGGCTCGCCCTCGGGCAGTTGTCGCAAAATCTGAAGGTGTCCGGCGGAAACGTCTCAGGATTGGTGCAGCGTCTTCTCGCCGACGACCTCATCAGCAAGGAAATGTCGAGCGAGGATCGGCGGTCGTTCATCGTACGCTTGACGCCGAACGGCGAAGCGTTGTTCAGGAAGGCGGCCGACTTCCACAAGAAGCATCTCAGCAAACGGCTTGAGACCATCTCCGCCCAGGAGCTCGACACCGCGCTGTCCGTTTTGAAATCCTTGTCCTCAAAAATTCGTACCGAGAGCAATAGGCAAGGTCGCAAGAAATAATGGCCAGAGAATCCAAGAGCAGATGGAAGTCGGGTCCGCCGAGGACAAGGGACCAGCTGCAAAACTACATTCCGTATCTGTTCAACCGCTTGGCCAATCGCTGGAACCTCGACCAGAATCGCGATCTGAGCGAGCATGGCATCAACAACGTCGTGTTTCGGACGTTGTCAGTCCTCTTCATCTACAAGACTCTCACCGTCAACGAGATCGCCGTTCTCGCGGTAACCGAGCAGTCGACTGCCAGCCGCATCATCGAGTCCATGGTGTCGTCAGGCCTGGTCAAGCGCGAGATCGCGGAAGAGGATCAGCGTCGCCGGGTCGTCGCCTTGACGGTGGACGGTGAAGCGCTCCTGCGAAAGATTTGGCCGATCATGGAAAAAAACCATGAGAGGCTGACGGCGGGCATCGATCCCGATGATATCGAGGTCTGCGCGCGCGTGCTGGCCAAGATGGTCGAGAACATCCGCCAGAACCAGATATAACCCGCGGATCAGGGGCCGAGGCCGACGAGGCTGGTGCCGCCGCAGACGTAAAGCACCTGGCCGGTCACGAAGTCGGACCGCTCACCGAGGAAGAATTCGATCGCGTGCGCCACGTCGTCGCGCGAGCCGAGCCGCCCAACCGGCACGTTGCGGGCCATCCGCTCCTGCTGCTCGGAGCCTTTCGGGATGATGCCCCAGAAATTGTCGGTCAGGATCGGTCCGGGCGCCACGACATTCACCGTGATGCCGCTTGAGGCAAGCTCCAGCGCCCAGGTTCGCGCCATGCCGTGCACGCCGGCCTTGGTGGCGGAATAGGCCGAGCGCGTGGCCGCGCCCATCGCGGCCCGCGAGCTGACAAACACCACGCGCCCAAAGCGGCGCAGGCGCATGCCCTCCATCGCAGCCTGGGTCAGCAGCATCGGCGCCCCGAGGTGTAACTGAGCGAGTCTCAAAATGTCTTCCGGCTTCGCATCGGACAGCAGGTTCGGCAGGATGATGCCGGCGTTGTGCACGAGGCAATCGATCGTGTGACCCCGGCAAATTTCTTGCGCGATTGCGCGCGTTTCCTCGATGCGGGTCAAGTCCGCGCGATACGCCGACAGCAGATCGTGCGTCCAGCTCGGCTCCTCCAGCCCCACCGAGACCACGCGCTGCCCCTTTTCGACGAGCTTCCTGGCGAGCGCTTCGCCGATCCCCGAATTGCCCCCGGTAATGAGCGTGGTGCGGGTCTGGCTCATGATCGAATTCCTGCAAATATCCGACGTCAGACTTGCCGCCGCTTGAGGTCGCGGAGATCATGGAACGCGCCATCGCGCATCAGCGTCGCGACAAAATCCTTCAGCCCGCCGCGCTGGATCTTCTCCGTTGCGGTTAGCGGCAGGCTGTCGACGAAGCAGATCCAGCCCGGCGCCTTGTAATAGGCCATCTGCTCCAGGCTCCAGCCGATGATGTCCTCGGCCAGCGCGCGGTCTGCCCCAGCTCGCTCCGCAATGATGATGGCCGCGACCTCGTCGCCGCGCACCTGATCGGGTGTCGCCGCGACCGCAGCCTGCCGAACCGCGGGATGACGGTTGAGGACGGACTCGACTTCGACCGCGGCAATATTCTCGCCGGAGCGCCGGATCACGTTCTTCTTGCGGTCCACGAAATGAAGGTCGCCATCCGCATCGCGCGACACGATATCGCCGGTATGCAGCCATCCTCCCTTCCAGGCCTCCTCGGTGGCTTCCGGATTCTTCAGGTATTCCCGGAAGAAGCCGTAGCGCGGGTCCGCGCCCGCCCGCCGCACCAAGAGCTCGCCCGGCGTTCCCACCGCCGCGTCGTTGCCGTCGTCATCGACGACGCGAACGTCGACCTCGGGTGCCGGGCGGCCGAAGCAACTGGTGCCGACCTTGCGTGGCTCGACATTGGCGGCGATCACGCCGCCGCTTCCAGTCTCGGTCATCGCCCAGGCTTCAAGCAGCGGGAAGCCGAAGCGCGCCTCGAAGGGGGCATGGAGCAGCTTGTCCACGCCCGCGCCAAAGCCGAACCGCACCGTGTGCGCCCGATCCTGCTTAGACGATGGAGCGCTCATCAGCATCGACGGCATGACACCGAGATAGTGCAGGCAGGTGGCCCGGCTATCCCGCACCGAATTCCACCAGCTACGCGGATGGAAGCGATCGAGGACGGTCAGGCTGCCACCGACCGACAACATCGCCATCAGCGAGACGGCCATCGCGTTCATGTGGAACAGCGGCAGCGGCGTGATCATGCGCTCGCTATCGGGCTTGAGGTCGATCAACCCGCCGACATCACGATACCAGTTTCCGGAATGCAGGAAATATTCATTGGTGAGAACGCAGCCCTTCGGCTGCCCGGTCGTCCCCGACGTATAGAGCAGCGCGCATTCGGTCGAGCCGTCACCGGCGCACGCCGACCGCGTGCCATCGAAAGGCTCGGGAACATCCCCGTTCTCGGTCGCGACCGGGATCGGCCTGGCGGCCTGGCGCGCCGCGGTCTCGACCTCGCCGCGCCGATCCGCGAGGACGAACGCCGCGCTCATCTCGGAATGCGCGATGATGTATTCGAGCTCGCTGATCCGCAAATCCGGGTTGATCGGCACCACGGAGACGCCGAGCGCATTCAGCGCGAACCACAGTTCGACGAACACCGGCCTGTTCTGGAGCAGAAGCCCGACCCTGTGGCCTTCGCCATAACCCCGGCTCGCAAATGCCGTCCGCCAGCGTTCCACCCGCTCGAGCATGGCGCGATACGAAATCTCGCCGGCCGCGATGCCGTAGATGTCGGCCGTCTCCGGCAGCACGTTGAGAAAGCCGGCCTCGCCCCGGCGGAGGGCGATCTCGCAAAAGCGAACATACACTGTGGTGGCTGCGGTCAAGGCATACTCACATGAAAAGCTGGATATTGCCGAATGGCGCGTCGAAATTCACGAGATCGACGCGCTTGAGCTTGATCTTGAGGCTATCGCCGACCTGAATGAGATCGTGTGACGCCCATCCCGAATAGCGCTCCAGCATCTCGCCGCGCGTCTCGGTGTAGATGTAGGACGTCCGCGCCTTGAACACACCGGCGGCAGTGTCGCACGCAATGATCTGCGGCGCCTGGAGCAGATGATGGCAGCGGCTCTTCGGCTTCTGGCTGAAGGTGCGTTCGCCGGACAGCCGTTCGACCCTCACTTTCAATAGCAGAAGATCCTCGTACATCAATGACGGCTGGAGCACCGGATCCTGCTGCTGCCATTCGAGCGGCATCCAGTATCGCCCCTCGGGGTGAAACAGATCGAGCCACGCCTGCCACTGCATCGTGTCGAGAAGCTCGGCCTCCCGATAGATGAGATCCGTGATGTATTTCTCGTTGGTCATTCCGCGGCCTCAACGCGCTTGTCCATGTCCATGGTCATGAATTTGGCCCAGGCATGAAACTGGTTCCGCATCTGGCGTTCCGACGTGCCGTTGATGACCGCAGTGACGTCCTGCTCTTCAGTGCTCTCATAAAGCCGCCGCAGATTGACCCATTGATTGCCGTTGGACTTCAGCCCTTCCTGGGCCCGCTCATACATTTCGAGATCATCATGACCGACGATCGAGGTCGGCGCGTTGATGAAGCGGTTGTACATCAACGCTCGCTCATAGAGCTTGTCGGGCGCGCCGACCAGACGAAAGACCCAGCTCTCGACCAGCGTCTTGTCCACCGCAATCGGGATGAAATTGCGGAGGATCTGCACTGCACCCTTGACCATGATGTTCGGGAAATAGACGGTGTTGTGCCGGACTTCTCCCAGGATTTCGTGGGCCCTCTTCTCGCCATAGGCTGCGACCATCTGGTCGAGATAACCTTCGATATCCGAGTAGCTGGAATGGATGGAATTGGCGACGCCGGTATGTCCGTGACCGTTGGGCCAGATCCTGATGCCGCTCTGCTCATAGAACTCGTACGGGCTCATGAAGGGGCCGTAGAGCTGCACCGCCATCGGCGTCTCCATGGAGTCGCCCTGCTCGCGCTTCCAGACCTTGACGGCGGTGCCGGCCGAACTCTCATGCGCCACCATGGGATGGCAGGTGTCGGTCTGGTTCTCGACCAGCATCTTCCAATTGCAGGTGTGCATGTAGCGGATGGGTGTGGCCTCGACCGCCAGCTTTCCCTCCGGTGATCGATCGACCATATTGTCGATCGTCGAAAGGCTCTCGCCAAAATAATCTTCAAATGACACGCCGTTGTCGTTCAGGCGCGCGAAGATGAATTCGCGATAGATGACGACGTTCTTGATTTTCGATAGTCCCTCGTTCGCCTGACTATCCGTGAAGCCGGTTCCCTCGTAACCCTTCTTCAAAGGGATCGCGAGCAGCGAGCCGTCGGTCTTGAACGACCAGGCGTGATAAGGACAGCGAAAGAACTTGCCGGTGTTGCCGCAGGGCTCGGAAGCGATCTTCACACCCTTGTGCGGACAACGATTGTAGAACACGCGGATGGAGCCGTCGGTGTGGCAGCTGGCCATGATCGGCTGCCGGCCGATATTGGCGGTGACGAAATCGCCGGGCTTCGATAGCTGGCTCGCATGACCGACATAAATCCAGCTGTTCGGGAATAGATGCTCCATCTCGAGCTCGAATATCTCGGGGTCGACATAGACGTCGCGGTGCACCTCGGCGTCGCGCACCAGCGCCGCGATCTTGCGGACATTTTGTCCGTATTTTGCCATGGCGACCCTTGCCTCCCTTAGAGATCCAACACCAGTCGTTCCGATTTCGCGCGCGACACGCAGATCTGCATGACCTTGTTGGACGCCTTCTCGTCGTCGCTGAGAATGACGTCGCGATGATCAGGTACGCCTGCGATCACGCCGCATTGGCAGATGCCGCAGTCGCCCCGCTGGCAGTCGTAGAGAACGTCGAGACCCGCCGCTTCAAACGCCTGGATGATGCTCTGATCAGCCGTGACCGTGATGACCTGTCCTGTGGACTTGAGCTCGACCTCGAACGGCTTATTGGAAGAGTTGGGCGGCTCCGCCTTGAAGAGCTCGAAATGGATTCGATCTGCCGGGATGCTCTGGGCGAGTGCGCCCGCCTTCACCGCATCGATCATGCCCGCAGGGCCGCAGGCGTAAACGTGGGAGTCTGTGGGCGCATCGGCAAGCGATGCCGCGATATCCAGGCGGGACTCGTCGCTGTCGTAATGGACGGACAGGCCCTTTGGGCAGATCGCCTGCAACTGGGGCAGGAACGCCAGTCGCCCCGGCACTCGTCCGGCATAGTGCATGCGATATGAAATTCCCCGCGCCGTCAGTTCCGCCGCCATGGACAGGATCGGAGTCACGCCGATGCCGCCGGCGAACAGAAGCGCGGGCGCAGCTCCCTCATGCAGACGGAAATTGTTGATCGGCGCGGTCGCCTGCACGACGTCGCCGATCTTGAGCGCATGCATGAACCGGGAGCCGCCGGTCGACATCTCCTCGCGCAAAACCCCCAGCGCAAGAGTGCCGTCGGGCAGGCCCGGCAACGCCATCAACGAATACGGCCGGTCTCCGCCGTTTGGGAGCGACACGCGGATATGCGCGCCGGCCTGCCATTGCGGGACCGCACCGCCCTCCACGCCGAACACAAGGCTCCGAATGAACGGCGTCTCCGCAGCGACTGACTGCACCTTGAGCTTGAGCGGATGCGCGTCCATTCAGGCATCTCACATTATATGAATTTACATATTTTTATACATATAATAATTGGCTGTCAATCCGACGCCCGTCCGAGGGGGCGCCAGTCCAGCGTTCGAGCTCGGCGAAGCCGTCCGCTTCGATGTCCGGGCCGCGCGCTGCATCAAGGGGCGTGCCGCCGGTGCGCGACGGCACAAATGCCCCTCCGCTACCAGGGCAGCGATTTTCTACGTCATTGAGATGGGATCACGTGGTCGTGGTCGCCATGAACATCGGGCGTGACGGCATCGATGTCGGCCATATCCCGAGATCTTACCTGCTGCGCCAATCTCGTGGCCGGCAGCCAAAGCGCTGCTTGAAGCGCTTTGTGAAGTGCGAGAGGTCCGAAAAGCCCCAATCGAAGGCGATGGAACCGATCTCGCGGTTCACGAGCGTCGGATCTTTCAGATCCGCCGCCGCGCCGTCGAGGCGACGCTCCATGATGTAGTGAGAAAACGTGGTGCCGGAGCGCTCGAACAGCTTGTGCACATAGCGCTCGCTGATGCCGACTGCGCTTGCGACCGCCGCCACCGTCAGCCCCTGCTCGCGCAGCCGGTCGTGGACGGTCCGCCGCAGCGCGAGCGCGGTCACATCCGCAAAGCACGTCGCTTCCGCCGTTTGCCCCCGCGTGCGGTGCGACAGGCTGAGCGCGACGAGATCGAGCAGTACGCCAAACAACCGAATGCCGTCCTGCTCCGTCATGCGCAGCGCGCCGGAGTTCAGCGATCGCGCCGTCTCGACGATGAGATGGCCAACATGAGGGTCGTCCGAGACCCGCTCCGCCTCGAAGTCGAAAGATGGCGGCAGCCGATCCCGCAACGCGCGCGAGGGCACCCAGAACGAGGCGACCTCCAGCGCTGGCCGACGATCATGCAGCAGCGTCACCTCGCGGTCGTTGCCGACCTTGTGCCCGAGCTGATTCGCAGGCTCGTCTATTGGAACGCCTTCGTCCCCAACAACGGCGAGTCGCTCAACGATATGGTGCCGCCGCACTATCTTGGTCTGTTCGAGGCGATCGCGGCCGAGCGCGGCGACGGCTCGGTGGTGTTGCCGTTCCCAATCTGGCGCGAGGCCTTCATCAACGATGCCGACCTCGAACTGGCGCGGCGCGCCTACGACATCCTCAATCCGCATCCGCTCAAAACCTTCAGCGACAAGATTGCGCTGAAAACGAATCCGGCAGAGATGCAGGTTGCAAAGTCCTATATCAACTGTACCGAGGATACTGCGCTGCCGCACGGCTACCCCTGGCATCCGCGGCTGTCGGAAAAGCTCGGACTGTTTCGTCTGGTGCAGGTGCTGGGTAGCCACGAATTGTGCTTCTCCGATCCGGCGCGCCTGGCAAGAGCGATCATGGAGGCAGGGCGGGACTGAACAGGGTCTCGTCACAGAGAACGCGCTGGAGCGCTACCGCCTTTCCCCACGCCCGCCGAACCTGCGATATCTCACTAAATCTTTCGCATGAATACCGCTCACCTTCCCGGTCTCGATGAGTCTGCCTGAATTCTAAGAATGCTTCTTGCCTGTTCGGGGTAGGCTGGCCGCGACGTTAGCGCGCGGGATCCCGTGCCGACGTGGTTTGGGAAAACGAAGACCTGCTTGCGCCACCCATGCCGCGTCGAACCATCATTCCGACAAAGTAGCCGGCCTGCATGCTGACACTCGTCACGACAATGATCATAATAGTCGATGAAGCGCTGCTATTCTGCGTTGTTGCAACACCGAACGCCACAACTGCAACCGCGAGGGTTGCCGGCAACACCACAATGATTTTGAAGCGTTGCGCCAATAGCGCGCCAACCGCCAAACTGACTATAGGAACCCAAATCATCGTTTGTTGTCTCAACGCGCCAGTCGGCGGGAAGCGTTCTCTTCCGCAGCCAGGTTGCGTCCTGCCTGTTAATACTTCGCTAAGCTGGCGGCTCAGGTGCGATTCAGCAAAGTGTGATCCCCGAAGCTCCAAAAGCCGCGAATAGCATCATAAGGCAGAATTTGGGTGAGTGCTAAGCCCCCCGGCTTTTATCCAGCGCCAAGTGCGCTGGTCGCGCTCGGGCTACCCAGTGGGATCGAATCCGGCTCCATTTGTGGATGCTGGACATCTCTGTCGCCGTATTGCCGCTCACATCGTAACCGAGGCGCCAACAACAAGCACGGTGCGGTATGGGCCAGAGCCGATCAGCAAGCGTTCCGCCTTCGGAGGACCTCGAAAGTCGTCTTGATGAGAATTAGGAAGTCAAGCCAGAGGCTCCAGTTGTTGATAGACCCCAGATCGAGTTTCACGCGCTTCGCCACGTGTTCAATGGTCGGCGTGGGTCCTCGAGCGCCGTTGCATTACGCCCAACCTGGTATTCCCGGTTTGACGTGATGGCGAAAAGCGTAATCCCTCAACACGGTTTCAAACACAGACGTGCAGCAGCTGGAGCTGGAGCTTGAACCGCTGGCGTACCGTCGCTTCCCTGACCAGCCGGTTGAGCTGCGCACCCGCGGAGGCCAGGAGCTTGTCGATCTTCTCGACAGCCGGAGTACCACCCGGCCGGAGCCCTCGCCCGGTTGCGCAACCAAATTATCCGCGACATGAGTCTCGTGAAGTTCTGTGACAATCTGTCGTGGCTATACCAGCCGCTGACCTCCGAGCCTCCTCAAACATCCGCTTGATGCGGTAAGCGAGCGACCGGGCAAGCTCAGGTCTTGCGCGGACAATACAAATGTTGGAAGGCCTTGCGCGCGACGCCATCTGCGCGACAGCGCGGTCGGGACGTATTCGCGCCGCGCGATCTCTTCGCACCGAGCGTCCTCGTGTTCCGTCCGGAGCAGTTGTCGCAGGTCCTGCCCCGACCGCGAAAGGTGCTGTCCTTCAGGTCGGCCCACTCGCTGCCACGGTGTAAGCTCGCTCGCCGCTCTGCCTCCTCCAGCAGTGCCTGATGCGTAACCGCCGAGCATCGGCCGATGCTGCAGAAATCGAAGGCCGCACAAAACGCGACGAAATCGGCAATCCGGCGTTGCAATAACAACAATACGTTACTTCCACGACGCGCTGGCGCAAAATGATTTAAATCCTTTGATTTTCGATTATTAATAATTAAAAATTATCTTCAAATTAATTTGTTTTGGTCAATTAAAGTGTTTGGTCATGCATAGTTTTTAATTTAACATAGCCATCCCAGGCACCCATCGAGAGCGGCATCTCAGTCGTTGCCAACAGGGTCATAACTGCGCGGATGTGGGCTCGGTCGCCGGCTAAAACTCATGGACTATACCAACTGCAATAGCGGGTGAATCGAGACCGAGTTCAATGCTAGCTACATGGTGAGTCCTCGCGCCTGCTCGGTAGTGCAATGCTTTTCAATTCGCTAGAGTTCGCGATATTTTTTCCGATCGTTGCGGCAATTTATTTCTTGCTTCCGCAACGGTTCCAGACAGCGTATCTGCTCGCGTCCAGTTGCATTTTCTATATGGCCTTTATCCCGGCCTACATCCTTATCCTGGCGCTGACGATCGCCATCGATTACACGGCAGGACTTTATCTTGAGAGGACGGCCGGACGCGCCCGCTCGTGCCTGCTTGCAGGCAGCGTGCTCGCGACCTGCCTCGTCCTTTTCGTGTTCAAATATTTCTATTTCTTCACCAGCAATGTCATCGGTCTTGCGGGGTTGTTTGGATGGCGGTTGTCCGGACCCTCCATCCAAATCATTCTGCCTATAGGCCTCTCGTTTCACACGTTCCAAAGCTTGAGCTACGTAATCGAAGTTTATCGCGGTAAACAAAAAGCCGAATCCAA